>JACPUY010000136.1 GCA_016192025.1 Pseudogulbenkiania sp.
TTAACGGCTCCAGTTTCGACCAGCGCCGCAGCACGAAATACGGCGGATAACCTATCGCTACCAGCAGCGTCGGCCAGGCGAAGGCACGCGTCAGCCACAACTCGTGCGCCACCCCCAGCATGGCGCAAGCCAGCGCCAGCCATTGCAGCCGGTACAGGCGCTCTCCGTACAACAGGCGACCGGTCAGCACCATGGTCAGCGGCAGCAGAAAATAGCCCATCGATACCGCCAGCGCCTGGCCGTGCAGCGGCGCCCACATGAATAGCCACAACTGCGTCGCCAGCAATACCGCCATCACCGGCAGCAGCAACCATAACCGAGGCTCATCGCGCAGTCGCGCCAGCTGCGCCCGCAGCGCCGCCCCCTGCCCGCGCACGGCCACCAGCAACAACACGCCGGGCAGGGTCCACAGCACCCGCCAGGCGTAAATCGCCAGACCGTCCAGCGGCTTCAGCAGCGTGGTGTAGCCGGACAACAGCGCAAACAGCACCGACGCCAGCACCGACAGCAGAATCCCCTTGCCGGACAGGGGCTGGGAATGAGGCATGAGCCCTCCGGAAAGCCAGGCGGCAAACGCCGCCCAAAGCCTGACGTTGTAACACCGACGCCGGGCTTCCGGCAAATGAGCCCGGATGCGCCAACGATGACCGAGAGTACCCGGATTAAGTGCTAGCGGCGGAGAACGTGGAAAACCCCTCACCTGGAGGGGGTCGGCCAATCACTGCCACAGCCGGTTCCACGCGAAGAACCGGACTGTATTCGGACAAGCGGCAGCCGTGCTAGCGCCGGGAGTTCACCCGCACGGCCAGCATGCCCTTCACGTGCCGGTCGAGCATTACGACGAGCCAGCCCATCATGACGAAGGCCAATGCCAGGAAAGCCGAGTTGACCAGCACCCCCTGGTAGCCCAGGCGCAGCACGTTGAGGAAGGGATAGGGATACAGCCCCACGAACTCGCCGCGCAACAGCGTGTAGGCCAGATAGCCGCCCGGGAAGGACAGCCACAGCAGCGCGTCGCGCCAGCGCAGCCGCGCCGGCGGCACGAACAACACCCAGTGGACGAAGTAGCCGATCGGGATCACGTCGTGCAGCAGCCCGTCGCCCAGCCAGCGCCAGCCGGTGGGGTTCCACAAGTGGCGCAGCAGGGCCGCGTACACCAGTGCGACGACGGCGATGTATACCAGCGATGCCGAACGCACCGTCGGCCGCAGCAGGAAATACCCGAAACGTGACTGCGGTCGCAAGCGCGGCACGGTCAGCCCGGCGGCCAGGAACAGATTGGTAAGGATGGTGAAGTAGCTGAAGTAGTTGAACACCGTCCACTGCCACGCCACCCCCCGTTGGAGCTCGGCCACGACGCCGAGACAGAGTTGCAGCACTAGCGCAAACCAAGCCAGCGACAGCAATGCCAACTCGAATACTTGTCTTGTTTTTTCGTTCTGCATGATACGCCCCTCGGCGCAAAAGCCCTGCCCTCCACTTGGAAGGCTACGCTATATAAAGCATAGCCAAGCCGCGCCCGGCTGGCAGCCCAATCCCAAGGAGCCACGCCAATGACCATCGCCCTTGCCGTCCACGGCGGTGCCGGCCCGATCAGCCGCGCCGACCACAACCCGGAACGGGACGCCGTGTTGCGAGCCGGGCTGGCAGCCGCACTCGACGCCGGCCATCGCCTGTTGCACAAGGGCGGCAGCGCACTCGACGCCGTCACGGCGGCGGTCGCGCTGCTGGAGGATGACCCGCTGTTCAATGCCGGACGCGGCGCGGACTTTACCCTGGACGGCACCATCGAACTGGAAGCCGCCATCATGGACGGCCACAGCCAGGCCGCCGGCAGCGTCACCGGCGTCGGCGTCGCCAAGAACCCGGTCAAGCTGGCCCGGCGCGTAATGGAAACCACGCCCTGCGTCATGCTCGGCTTTGCCGCCGCCGACGCCTCCGCCCGCACCGAGGGGCTGGCGTGCGTGACGCCGGACTATTTTTTTACTGAACCGCGCTGGCAGGCACTGCTGCAGGAAAAAGCCCGGCTGGCCGCCGGCCTCGATACCGACACCGCCCCGGATCGCCACGGCACCGTCGGCGCGGTGGCGCTGGATCACCAGGGGCGGCTCGCCGCCGCCACCTCCACCGGAGGGCGCTGCGCCAAGTGGACCGGACGCATTGGCGACACCCCACTGATCGGCGCCGGCACCTGGGCCGACCGCCATTGCGCCGTCTCGGCCACCGGGCATGGCGAATACTTCATCCGCGCCGCCGTTGCCCACGACATCGCCGCCCGCCTCGCCTATGCCGGGCAAACGCTGGCCGATGCCGCCGACAGCGTGATCAACGGCACTTTGCTGGAACTGGGCGGCAGCGGCGGCGTCATCGCCGTGGACGTCCACGGACATGTGGTCATGCCGTTCAACTGCGCCGGCATGTACCGTGCGATGGTGGACGGTGAAGGACGGCGCGAGTTGGCGCTCTATCGTGACGAAGCCGCCGGTGAGGAAGCCGGGACGAATCCGGACGGCCGCTCGGGGTAAGCCGAGAGGGAGAGAGGGCCGCGCGACATGGCGCCGGCCGGTTAGAGGTCCACCTTGCCGCGCAACGCCTTGATGCCGCTGCGATTGGCCTTGCCCGCCAGGCGGCGCTGTTTGGAGCCGAAGGTCGGCTTGGTCGCCCGGCGCGCCTTGGGAGTGCGGCTGACGCTGTCGACCAGTTCCTGCAAGCGCAGCAAGGCGTCGGCCCGGTTCTGCTCCTGGGTGCGGTATTGCTGGGCCTTGATCACCACCACGCCTTCCTTGCTCACCCGCTGGTCGCCCAGTTGCAGCAGGCGCTCTTTGATCAGGGCCGGCAAGGACGAGGCGTGGATGTCGAAACGCAGGTGGATCGCCGACGACACCTTGTTGACGTTCTGCCCGCCCGCTCCCTGTGCGCGGATGGCGGAGAATTCGACTTCATCCTCGCGGATGGAAAAAACGGGTTGGGACATGATGTGATGATGGCGAGAGGGTGGTGAGTGGATTGTACCTGCGGAGGGTCTAAGCGGGTGATCCACCGGGACTCATGGTCCATTCGTTGTAGTTCGCCGAATGGTGGAGCGCAACGGAACCCTCAAGACACAAGAAAGATGGATGACGGCGCCAACACCCTCACCCATCCTGCGAGACTGACCTAGCGGCCGGCCGGCGCTCAGCCGCCGAACTTCAGCAGCACCACGCCGGACATGATCAGCAGCACGCCCAGGTAGCGCAGCAGCGACGAGGCATCGCCGAAGAACATCACCCCGACCAGGAAGGTGCCGGCCGCGCCGATGCCGGTCCACACCGCGTACGCCGTGCCCATCGGGATCGAGCGCTGCGCCTGATACAGCAGGAAGCCGCTGAGCGCCATGCAGGCCACGGCAAAGGCGATGCCTTTGACGGTGTTGCCGCCGCTCTGGGCCATCTTCATTCCCAGCGGCCAGCCCACTTCAAATAATCCCGCCATCGTCAGAAAGATCCAGGGCATGTCCTTCTCCTTGAGGTCGTGTTCACAGTCATGTTGCGGTGGTGGCCGGACGCGGGGCAAACAGCGGGCTCCGCTGCCAGCGTAGATTCGGTTCAGGACGCCATGGCGTCGTCGATCAGCGCGTGCAGGCTTTGCACCACCTGCTCGCGTTCGGCCTGGCTGAAGGCAACCAGCCCGAACAGCTCCCGAAACACCATGCCCTCGATCGCCAGGAAGGCCGTCAGCGCCCGGTCACCCGGCAGTGCGGCGCGGATCTGCGGCAGATGGCGGGCGTAGAAATCCTGCATCGGCGCCAGCAGGGTCGGATTGTTCATGCCAGCGGCCAGCATCGCCGCGGCGGTGCGGTGGTCCTGCCCGGTCAACCCCAGAACCGCGTCGATGTAAGCCTTGAGGTGGGCGATGCCCGGCTCGACACCCGCCGCCGGCCAACAGCGCTCGATCTCCTCGTCGTAGCGCCGCACCATCCGCTCCATCAGCGCCTGGATCAGCGCCTCCTTGGTGCGGTAGGTGTAGAGCACCCCGCCCTTGCTGATCCCGGCCTCCGCCGCCACCGCATCGATGGTCAGCCGGGCGACGCTGTCGCGCATGATGACCCGCTCGGTGGCGTCGAGGATGCGGTCCGGTTCGATGGTGGACGTCCGTCCCATGCTGCACCTCTTAATTTATCCGTCTGGACGGTATTCTATTAGTGACTGAAATAAAAGGCAATCCCGATCAAACCGACGCGGCTTGCGCGCAACACCCCTCCCCGCCGCCCGTGACGCCACCCACCTCGCCTCACCAACCCCCGGCCGACACGGCGCTCGTCCACCTCTGCGCCAACCCCGCCCGGCATCCCGACTTGCGGCGCGGCCATTTAACGGCTTGGATGAATACAAGCCCCGCGCCAAGGAGACGCCATGCTCATCAACTGCGTCGCCTACCAAGACGGCAAGAAGCTGGCCGACCTGCCCATCGAGCAGATCCACGACTACCTCCGCCAGCCCGACTGCTTCGTCTGGGTGGCGATACGCGACCCAGACCCCGATACCGACGAACTGCAGCGCTTGGCCGATGAATTCCAGCTGCACGAACTGGCGGTGGAAGACGCCCGCCACGGCCACCAGCGCCCCAAGCTGGAGCAATACGGCGACATGCTGTTCTGCGCGCTGCAACTGCTCGAGCCCGACGCCACCGGCGAACTGCAGGTCGGCGAGCTGGACGTGTTCGTCGGGCACAACTTCGTGCTGTCGCTGCGCAATCGTTCGCTTCAGGGCTTCCAGGACGTGCGTGCGCGTTGCGAGCGCGAGCCGCACCTGCTGCGCTTCGGCGCCGGCTTCGTGTTCTACGCCCTGATCGACTCGGTGGTCGACCGCTATTTCGCCGTGGTGCACAAGCTGGAAGACGAACTGGAGGAAATCGAGGAACGGCTGTTTGCCCGCGGCAACTCAGGCCGGCGCACCATCCATGACCTGTACCTGCTCAAGCGCAAGCTGGTCATCGTCAGCCACGCCGTGGTGCCGCTGAACGAGGCGGTGGCGCGACTGCACGGAGGACGCGTGCCGGACATGTGCCGGCCGGTACAGGACTACTACCGTGACGTGGACGACCACCTGTCGCGCATCACGCGCACGCTGGACTCGCTGCGCGACATGCTGGCCACGGCGATCCAGGTCAACCTGGCGATGATCTCGCTGGACGAATCGGCGGTCAGCAAGAAGCTGGCCAGCTACGCCGCGCTGTTCGCCGTGCCGACCATGATCGCCGGCATCTATGGCATGAATTTCCAGAACATGCCCGAACTGAAAGCCAGCGAAGGCTACCCGGTGGCGCTGCTGGTGATGGTGGTGCTGGACGTCATGCTGTGGTGGCGCTTCAAGCGCGTGGGCTGGCTGTAGGCCGCCGGCAGCCCGGCCCCCGGCACGCGACAGCATCCGATCTAGACCGACACCTGCGGCGTGGCGCCCACCACCAGGTCACGTTCGCCATTACCCAGATCCTTGTCCTGGTAAAACACCAGGCCCGGCAGATCATCCGGCAAGGCCTCGCTCGCCGGCTTGCCCTCCAGCAAGGCCAGCGCCGGGGCAATCACGCTGCGCAGCAGGGCGTCGTCGCCCTCCATCTGTGCCAGGCGCAGCGAATACGTCCACTCGTCGCCAAACGGCGAATCGGAATCGCCCCAGGTCAACAAGCGCTGCGCCTCGTTCCGCCATGGCTGCCAGCCCTGCGCCGGAAAGCCGATATAGGCATCGTATTCAAAGCTGAATTCGCAGGTCCAATGCGCGACGTGCAGCACCGGCTCGTACGGCTGCTCGACCCCATCGACCAGGCAGCGCGGCACGCCGTCGCCAAACAGGCTGATCTGGTAGTTGAGCCAGGCCACGATCACCTCCTTGCGCTTCTTGCGCTGGATCAGCGGAAAGCTGCCGGCCAAGGCGCTGCGCTCCCTCCCGCCCTGCTGCTGCACGGCATTGATCACCGGGCCCAGCTCCTTGCACAGCCCGCTGGCCGGAATCGCCTCGGCGATCAGGCGGTTCAAGGCATGCTGGATCGCCTTGGCCTTGCGCCATTGTTCATTCGCTGCTTTTTCGCTGATGCCAGCGCCATCCTGCTCGGTGTTCATCGTGCCAACTCTTCTCAAAAATTCATCGCCAAAACGGAAAAATGCCGGGCCGTCCACTCTCTCGCCAACGGGACGGACCGGCGGCACAGACCCTATACCATCAAACGCCCTCCCTTGCCCAGCAGAAGGACATCATTATGGCTAGCCTCGCCCCGCCACATAATCAGAAGCAATTTATTGGTCTTATAACCAAACAAAAAGATATAATGAGCGCTTCCCAGTCAGCAACGCCAAGGAAACGACAGCATGGAAGTCAGAGACAGCAACGGCACCCTTCTGAACGACGGTGATTCCGTACAAGTGATCAAGGACCTCAAGGTCAAGGGCTCCTCCACCGTGATCAAGCGCGGCACCCTGTTCAAGAACGTCCGCCTGCAGGAAGACGACGACGAGCACGTGGAATGCCGCAACGACAAGATCAAGGGCCTGATGCTGAAGACCTGCTTCCTGAAGAAAGTCTAACTCCCGCGCAGTGCCGCCGAGCCGCAGCTCCTCCCGCAGCGTGACGGCAAAAGCGCGGCCGAAAGCCGTACAAACGGCGCTTCGGCCACGCTTTGGCACTTGCTAGGCCCGTAGTCTTGCCCGGCTATTGAAACCGCGGCAAATGACCCCATTACAAGCCAGACCCTTTTTCGCGCGGCAAACGCGGCGCATTCATCGACACGATCAGGACCTTCTCATGGCCATTACCGTAAACGGCGTTGAAATTACCGAAGCAATGGTGCAAGCCGAGCTGGAAAACCACGCCGACACCCCCAGCCCGCGCGACGCCGCCATTCAACAGCTGATCCTGCATGAACTGCTGCTGCAAAAAGCCAAGGCCAAGGGCCTCGACACCAGCAACGAAGGTCAGGCCATCGGCACCCTGCTCGACCAGGAACTGGCGTTCTCCCCGGCCGACGAAGCCGCCTGCCTGGCGTTCTACAACGAGCACCCGGAACAGTTCCGCCAGGGCGACAGCGCCACGGCCAGCCACATCCTGTTCCCGCTGGGCCAGGGCGACGAAGTCGCCAACATGCTGGCCAAGGCCAAAGCCGAAGGCGTGCTGGCCGAAGTGCAGGCCGACCCGTCGCGCTTCGCCGACCTCGCCCGCGAACACTCCACCTGCCCGTCCGGCAAACAGGGCGGCGACCTCGGCCAATTCGGCCGCGGCCAGATGGTGCCGGAATTCGAACAAGCCGTGTTCAGCACCGAACCCGGCCAGATCACCCCGAACCTGGTCGAAACCCAGTTCGGCTACCACATCATCCAGGTCAACGACCGCCAGAGCGGCGGCCAGATCAGCTTCGAAGACATCAAGGAGCGTCTGGGCCAGTACCTGAACGAAATAGCCGGCCGCCAGGCAATGCACGAGTACCTGGGCAAGCTGGTGGAAGAAGCCAAGATCGAAGGCTATTCGATGTCGGCACAGTAATACCGACCGACAGGCAGCAACGAAA
>JACPUY010000137.1 GCA_016192025.1 Pseudogulbenkiania sp.
ATATTCCCCGTGACGGGTAAGAAACGCATTGTCGTCGGCATGTCCGGCGGCGTGGACTCGTCGGTCACCGCCTGGCTGCTGAAGCAGCAGGGGCATGAGGTGATCGGCGTGTTCATGCAGAACTGGGAAGACGACAACGACGACGAATACTGCTCGATCAAGCAGGACGCACTCGACGCGATGAGTGTCGCCGACATCGTCGGCATCGACATGGAAGTGGTCAACTTCGCCAAGGAATACAAGGACCGCGTGTTCTCGTATTTCCTCAAGGAGTACTCGGCCGGCCGCACGCCGAACCCGGACGTGCTGTGCAACGCCGAGATCAAGTTCAAGGCCTTTCTCGACTACGCGCTGGAGCTGGGGGCCGACTGCATCGCCACCGGCCACTATGCCCGCAAACAGGAGCGCGACGGCAAGCACTACCTGCTGAAGGCGGTGGACCACACCAAGGACCAGAGCTACTTCCTGTACCGGCTCAACCAGGCGCAGCTGTCCAAGGCGATGTTCCCGCTCGGCGAGATCCGCAAGACCGAGGTGCGCCAGCTGGCCGAGCAGGCCGGCCTGCCGACCGCGGCCAAGAAGGACAGCACCGGCATCTGCTTCATCGGCGAGCGGCCGTTCCGCGAGTTCCTGCAGCGCTACCTGCCGACCCAGCCGGGCACGATGGTGACGCCGGAGGGCAAGCGCGTGGGCGAGCACGAGGGGCTGATGTACTACACGCTGGGCCAGCGCAAGGGGCTGAACATCGGCGGCGCCAAGGACGGCAGCGGCGAGCCGTGGTTCGTCGCCGGCAAGGACATCCCGGCCAACCAGCTGATCGTGGTGCAGGGGCACGACCATCCGCTGCTGTTGAAGAGCACGCTGGCGATGGGCGATCTGTCGTGGACCCTGGACGAGGCGCCGGCTGCCGGCGAGTACGCCGCCAAGAACCGCTACCGCATGGCCGACGCGGCCTGCTCGCTGTCGCCGGTGGTGGACGGCCAGGCCACCCTCACCTTCCGCGACAAGCAGTGGGCAGTGACGCCGGGGCAGTCGGCGGTGCTGTACGACGGCGATGTGTGTCTGGGCGGCGGCATCATCCGCTGACCCACCTCCGCGCTATCAACGCAACGGCCGCTCACAGCGGCCGTTGTCTTTTGGCACTCAGAGCGTGGCCGGCGCGGGCATCTCGCGCTGCACCAGACCGAGCTGCGGCTCGTCCGGCAGGGGATGGCGCGCGGCCAGCCAGTCGTGCAGCAGCTGCGCTGCTTCGGCGGTGCGGTTCACGGCCGGCAATGCCAGCAGGTAGCCGTTGCCGGTGAACAGGGTCTGGGCGAACGGCGTGATCACCGAGCCGTGCTTCAGCTCTTCTTCCAGCACCACCACGTCCGCCATCGACACGCCGAAGCCTTGCTGCGCGGCATTCATCGCCAGATCCAGGGTATCGAACAGCTGGCCGCTGGCCGGGTTGACGCCCTTGACCCCGACCGACTTCAGCCACAACGACCAGTCGCGCCGGTCGCGCGACGGGTGCAGCAAGGGGAAATGCACCAAGTCTTCCGGCTCGTGCAAGGGCTGGCCGAACGACTCCAGCAGCGCCGGGGAGCAGACCGGGGTGAGCTGCTCGCGGAACAAGGGGGTCTGCCGCGGCTGGCGCGACGGCACCGGCCCGAACACGATGGCCAGGTCGAACGATTCCTTGGCGAAGTCGACGTCGTGCGCGTGCACGCTGGTGACCTCGACTTCGATCTCCGGGTGCTCCTTGCCGAACAGCATGATTTCGCGCAGCAGCCAGCGCGAGATGCACGATGGCGCTTTCAGCCGCAGATGGTTGCGCGCCAGCCGCGCCGCCTCCACTCCCTTGCCCAGCGTTGCCAGCGCGCGCGTCACGTAGGGCAGCAGCGCCTCGCCCTCGCTGGTCAGCACCAGCCGGCGCACCTGGCGATAGAACAGCGGATAGCCCAGTTGCTGTTCCAGCTGGGCCACCTGCTTGCTCACCGCGCCCTGGGTCAGGCACAACTCGTCCGCCGCCAGCGTGAAGCTCATGTGGCGGGCGGCGACCTCGAAAACCTGCAGGCCGTACAGCGGCAGATGGCGTTGCGTCACGATGCGTCATACCCGAAAAAAACTCATGCATAAGATGACGATAAATCGTTTGTCGCACAAGCCCCGGCGCCCGTTTAATGGGCTCAAACGCCACCCGATGGCACAGACACAACAACCGGGGGATGACATGACCGACTCCATTACACCGCGCTCCAAACTGCCGAACGTGGGCACGACCATTTTCACCGTCATCGGCCAACTGGCCGCCGAACACCAGGCGATCAACCTGTCGCAGGGCGCGCCCAACTTCCCGTGCGCCCCCGAGCTGATCGAGCACACTCACCAGGCCATGCGCGACGGCCACAACCAGTATTCGCCGATGGCCGGCCTGTACGCGCTGCGCGAAGCCGTCGCCGGCAAGGTGGCGACGCTGTACGGCCGGCACTACGATCCGGAACACGAAGTCACCATCACCGCCAGCGCCAGCGAAGGCCTGTTCGCCAGCATCACCGCGCTGGTCCACCCCGGCGACGAGGTGATCATCTTCGAGCCGTGCTTCGACAGCTACGCGCCGATGATCGAGCTGCAGGGCGCCAAGGTCGTCCCGATCAAGCTGGCACCGCCGGCGTTCGCCATCCCGTGGGACGAAGTCGCCGCGCGCATCACCCCGCGCACCCGCATGATCCTGCTCAACAGCCCGCACAATCCGAGCGGCGCGGTACTGGGCGACGAGGACATCGTCGCGCTCAAGCGCCTCATCGCCGGCACCGACATCGTGCTGCTGTCCGACGAGGTCTACGAGCACGTGGTGTTCGACGGTGCCCTGCACCACAGCATGAGCCGCCACCCGGAACTGGCCGAGCGCGCGGTGGTGGTGGCCTCGTTCGGCAAGACCTTCCACATCACCGGCTGGCGCGTCGGCTATTGCCTGGCCCCGGCGGCCGTGATGGAGGAAATCCGCAAGGTGCACCAGTTCGCCATGTTCGCCGCCGACACGCCGATGCAATACGGTCTGGCGCGCATCATGCAGACCCCGGCGCACTACCTCGGCCTGGCGGACTTTTACCAGCAAAAGCGCGACTTGCTGATCGACTGCCTGGCCGGCTCGCGGCTGACGCTGCTGCCGTCGGCCGGTAGCTTCTTCATGCTGGCGAGCTACGAAAAGGTCAGCGACCAGTCCGACAGCGACTTCGTGCAGACGCTGATCCGCGAGCATCAGGTGGCGACCATTCCGGTGTCGGCGTTCTACCACGACGGCACCGACCACCACCTGATCCGCCTGTCCTTCGCCAAGGACGAGGCCACGCTGCGCGCCGGGGCCGAGCGCCTCTGCCGCCTGTAGGAGCCCGGACATGCAGACCAGACAGCAACTGACCGCCGCCGCCATCCAGATGGTGTCCGGCGACGACCTTTCAGCCAACCTCGAGCGCGCCCGTGCGCTGGTCGCCGAGGCCGCCGCGGCCAGGGCCGGACTGGTGGTGTTGCCGGAGTATTTCTACCTGATGCCGGAGGACGAGAGCGAGCGGGTCGCACTGGCCCGGCCATTCGGCGACGGCCCGATCTATCGCTGCCTGGCCGAGCTGGCGGAGCAGCACCGGCTGTGGCTGGTCGGCGGGACCCTCCCATTAGAAAGCCCGGAACCGGGCAAGATGTTCAACTCCAGCCTGCTGTTCGGCCCGGACGGCCGCTGCCGGGTGCGCTACGACAAGATCCACCTGTTCGGCTTCGACAACGGCAGCGAGCGTTACGACGAATCGGCCACCATGAGCGCCGGTGAGCAGGTCGCCAGCGGCGACACCCCGTGGGGGCCGCTGCGCCTGTCGGTCTGCTACGATCTGCGCTTCCCCGAGCTGTACCGCCAGCGCCCGGCGCCGACGCTGATCACCGCTCCAGCCGCGTTCACCCACACCACCGGCCAGGCGCACTGGGAGCTGCTGCTGCGCGCCCGCGCCGTCGACAATCTCTCCTTCGTCATCGGCGCCGGCCAGGGTGGCCTGCATCCGGGTCAGAAACGCACCTTCGGCCACAGCATGATCGTGGACCCGTGGGGCACGGTGCTCGCCCGCCACGAAGACGGCGAAGGCATCGCTCTCGCCATGCTCGATCTGAACCGGCAGGCGCAGCTGCGCCAGCGCCTGCCCGCCTTACAACACCGGCGTCTGGACTAGCGTCGGAATCCATACAACAAGACGGTCCGCTCTCCCCTCTACAAAGGAAGGAAACACCATGAAGAAGCACACCACGCTGGCCCTGTTGTCGCTGATCGCTCCGCTGGCGGCCCACTCGGCCGAAACGCTGC
The DNA here is from genome assembly GCA_016192025.1 of Pseudogulbenkiania sp. Classification (GTDB taxonomy): domain Bacteria; phylum Pseudomonadota; class Gammaproteobacteria; order Burkholderiales; family Chromobacteriaceae; genus Pseudogulbenkiania. The sequence goes on from JACPUY010000137.1 coordinate 4,325, forward strand.
GCATCGCCACCGACGCCACCTACCCGCCGTTCGAGTACGTCGACGCCAACGGCAAGGTCTCCGGTTTCGAGGTGGATTTTGCCTATGCCGTGTGCAAGGAAATGCAGGTGCAGTGCGAGGTCGTCAACCAGCCTTGGGACGGCCTGATTCCGGGGCTGCAGGTGAAGAAGTACGACGCAATCATGTCTTCGATGAACATCACCGACGAGCGGCGCAAGGCGGTGGATTTCAGCAAGGTCTACTACCTGATGCAGAACCGCTTCGTCACGGCCAAGGGCCGCAAGGCCGATATCCAGCCGGCGGCACTGAGCGGCAAGACCATCGCGGTGCAGACCGGCACCCCGCAAGACCGCTTCGTCACCCAGCAGTTCGGCAAATCCGCCACCATCAAGCGTTACGTCAACGCGCAGGACCCGATGATGGAGCTGACCTCGGGCCGAGCCGATTTCACCTTCGGCAATACCGTCCAGCTGCAGAAAGGCTTCCTGGAGACCGCATCGGGCAAGGGCTTCGAGTTCGTCGGCCCGGTGTTCGACGGCCGTCAGGACAAGGTGCTCGGCGAAGGCGTGGCGGTGGCGCTGCGCAAGCAGGACTCGGCGCTGAAGGCCCGCTTCAACGCCGCCATCGACGCCGTCAAGAAGAAGGGCGTTTACCGCGAACTGCTGGTCAAGCACAAGCTGGACGGCCTGCTGGCCGACTGAGGCCGTGTTTATCCGCCGTTGTCATGCGACGCGGCGGACAACAAAAAACCCGCCGACGGCGGGTTTTTTGTTGCGCTTCGACCAACTTACTGGCCGTTGTGGACATGCCCGTTATGGCCATTAAGGGTGTTATGGCCATTGTGGCCGCTGCGACCGTTCAGCTTGAGCTTGCCGGTCAGCCAGGTATGGTCGTAGCTGACCACTTCGAAGGCGTTGCCGAACGGATCGACAAACGACAGCGAACAGAAGAAGTGGTGATCGTACACCGAGTCACGGGCGATGGTCTGGCCTTCACGGTTGGTGACACGCTCGCCGGCCAGCTGGTCGATCCATTCCATGAACTCCTGGCCGCTCACCACGAAGGCCACAGCACTGATTGCCGCGCTGGGCTCGGCGTCCTCGCACAGCGCCAGGCGAACGCTGGCGCTGGGGTTGGCCACCATGGTGACGCCCTGCGGTTCGTCCTGCATGTGCCGGTAACGCGGGTCGGGCGTCAGACCCAGCACGCGGTGGTACCACTCGACCGCAGTGGGCGTGTCCGTCACACGGACATGAATATGGTCGATTTTTCCAAGATTTAGCATGCAGTCCTCGTCCTTCGGCCACATCGCGTGACCCATATTTCTTGAATCAGTATATCGGAAACTGCGGTGTTGTCAGCCGATTGACCGTGAAATCTTGTCACGCTCCAGCAAGGTGGCCAGATAACAGCCGGTATGGCTCGCCGGATTAGCCGCCACTTGCTCCGGCGTGCCGGTGGCAATGATCTGTCCGCCCCCCGCTCCGCCTTCCGGCCCGAGGTCGATCAGCCAGTCGGCCGTTTTGATGACGTCCAGATTGTGCTCGATCACCACCACGGTATTGCCGTTGCCACGCAGCCGGTGCAGCACTTTCAACAACAGGTCTATGTCATGAAAGTGTAGACCAGTAGTCGGCTCGTCAATAATGTATAACGTACGGCCGGTATCGCGCTTCGAGAGCTCCAGAGCCAGCTTGACGCGCTGCGCCTCGCCGCCGGACAGCGTGGTGGCCGATTGCCCCAGACGGATATAGCCCAGGCCGACGTCCATCAATGTCGACAGCTTGCGCGCCACCGTCGGCACCGCACCGAAAAATTCCAGCGCGTGCTCCACCGTCATGTCCAGCACTTCGTGGATGGTCTGGCCCTTGTACTTCACCTCCAGCGTCTCGCGGTTGTAGCGCTTGCCGTGGCAGACGTCACAGGGCACGTAGATATCCGGCAGGAAGTGCATCTCGACCTTGATCACGCCGTCGCCCTGGCAGGCCTCGCAGCGCCCGCCCTTGACGTTGAAGCTGAAGCGCCCCGGGCCGTAGCCGCGTTCGCGCGCCAGCGGCACGCCGGAGAACAGCTCACGGATCGGCGTGAACAGGCCGGTGTAGGTGGCCGGGTTGGAGCGCGGGGTGC
>JACPUY010000138.1 GCA_016192025.1 Pseudogulbenkiania sp.
GAACTCGACGGTGGACACCAGCAGCATGGACCCGGTGTTCGCGGCCGACGGCACGGCGATCGGCGATAGCAACACCGCCGACTGGGGCAGCACCACCACCTACGACCTCGCCGGCGTGGTCACCGGCCACGTCTCCACCTCGAGCTGGGAAACCTACAGCTACACCTACACCTACGACGCCAACTGGACCATGCTGAGCTACAGCTCCTCCGACGGCATCACCACCACGACGTACGACAGCAACTGGCAGGTAGTGAGCACCAGCGTGGATTACAGCGCCATGGAAAGCGCCATGGACCCGGTGTATGCGGCCGACGGCACCACGTTGACCGGCTACAGCTACACTGACGAGTGGGGCACTACCAAGACCTACTTCGTCGATGCTACGGGCGAACTGACGGGTTATACCACCAGCTCCAGTTACACCGACAGCTGGAGCGGCACCACCTACACCTACACTGACAGCTACGACGCAACGGGGATGTTCACCGGCTACAGCTACTCCGACGGCACCACCACCACGATGTACGATGCCAACGGGAATATGCTGAGTTCGACGATTAATCAGGACATTATTGCCCCTGAGCCCCTGGATGCCATGTTGACAACGAATGGTGTGACTGCATTCTTTGGCGAGGACGTGGTTCTTCCAAGCGGTGACGTCGCCGTGACGCTTCACCAAAATGGCGTTACAGAGATGCATATTACCGGTATCACCGGTGATGGTACCTCGACACTGGAGATAGCGACGGATGTCACTCTTGCTGCTGAAGATTGGGTGCTGGTGAATTACAGTGCCACGGATGGCAGTAATGGTATTAGTGATACGTCGGGTAATGTCTGGCTCGAAACCGATGATTTTGGCTATGGTGGGTTCGTCTTAGGCAGCGAGGTCAGTAATACGATTGATCTCAGTAACAGCAGCATCTTCTCTGCTGTAGGTGGCTATGATATTGTGGGTAGGGATGGAAACGACACTATCATTGGCTCTGCTGCGAATGACTGGATAGTTGGTGGCATGGGAGCAGACACGATGTCTGGCGGGAGTGGAGCTGACAATTTCATCTTTGCTCCGGGAGAGTCTCCAGCGCTAATTCTTGATGGGGAGATCGGGTCCTATGTCGATGGAGCTATTGTCTCATTCACTGGCGGTAGTGCAGATATCATCACCGACTTTGGTAGTGGCGACACTATTGAGGGGTTCCTTGCCAATGATCAAAGTCTAACTATTGTAAGTGGTAGCTATAATTCTCAAACGGGAACTTTCACTGTTGATAGGGAGTCAGGTAGCGATACAATGGTAATTTCTGATACCAGCGATACCGGAAATACTGTAGACACTGGGGTTGTCATGATGGGTGTTACTGAGTCGCAGCTTTACTCTAGTTCCTGGGTTGGCTATGATTCAACGAATTATGCAGTTTCTTATTACGCAGTAGCTTAAAAGGTCTTATAGTAGAAAACCGCCCTCGAAAGAGGGCGGTTCCCCTGCTGTAATAATCATAGAAGCTGAGGATAAAAATATGACGGATATTTTGAAAGAATCCCAGGGTGGGGTGGCTGACCTATCTCCGATAGACCAGTTGAAGTCGCACCAGACTCGAGAATTAGAATCAACGCAGACCCAGCATGCTAGTCAGTTGCAATCAGTTATGGCTCGTCATCAGCTATTTCTTGACAATATCAAAAAGCAACAAGAAGCACAGTTGGAAGCTATCCGCCAACAACAGGACAAAGAAGTTGGTGTAATCAAGGAAATGCAAAAATCTCAACTTGATTCCATCAAGGCCCGACATGCAGCCCAACTCACTGGGCAGACTTCCATGTTATTGGCGCAGCAGCAATAGTTCGTATTTTCATTGGCGCTGCTGATAAGCTTGAATTTTAGTGACGCTTATCGAGCCAAAGCAGTGCCGTAGCAAAGGCCAGCATTTCCACGAAATGGCTGGCCTCAGACGGCTGACGAACCTCCTGTTTGCCGAGGTAACCTCCTGTATTGATTGCATTTGCTAGCAAGCAAGCGAACCCATTGTCTAATTTTTCATAATCGTCTTGGCGAGCCCGCCCAGCACTGCCATGCCCTGCTCGTAGGCCTCGCTCCACGGCGCGCCGTAGTTGAGGCGGATGCAGTGACGGTATTGCCGGCTCGGCGAAAAAATCGGCCCCGGCGCGATGCTGATGCCCAGTTCGGCCGCCTGCCGGTGCAGCGCCAAGGTATCGAATCCCTCGGGGAATTCCACCCACAGAAAGTAGCCGCCATGGGGGCGGGAAACGCGTACCTCGGCCGGGAAATGGCGTGCCAGCGCGTCATTCATGCAGAGCAATTGCGCCTCCAGCGCATGGCGCAGCTTGCGCAGATGCTTGTCGTAGCCGCCGGTATGCAGATAGTCGGCGATTGCCACCTGCGCCGGCACGCTGGCCGACAGCGTGGTCATCAGTTTCAGCCGCTCGATCTCCTTGCCGAAACGTCCCGGCGCGACCCAGCCGATACGGTAGCCCGGCGCCAGCGTCTTGGAAAACGAACTGCAGTGCATCACCAGTCCCTTGCGGTCGAACGCCTTGGCGGGCAGCGGTTGGCGCTGGCCGAAGTACAGCTCGCCGTAGACGTCGTCCTCGATCAGCGGGATGTCGTGTTTCGCCAGCAGCTCGACCAGTTCCTGCTTCTTCCCCTCGTCCATGGTGGCGCCCATCGGGTTCTGGAACGTCGTCATGAACCAGCAGGCCTTGACCGGGTGCTGTTGCAGCACCTCGGCCAGTGCCGCCAGCTCGACGCCTTCCTTGGGGTGTACCGGGATTTCGATCGCCTTCATGTTCAACCGCTCCAGCGCTTGCGAGGCGGCGTAGAAGCCGGGGGATTCGATGGCGATCAGGTCGCCCGGCCGGGCGACGGCGGCGAGGCACAGGTTCAGCGCCTCCAGCGCGCCGTTGGTCACGATGATGTGCTCGGGCGGCTGCGGCATGCCCATGCCGAGGTAGCGCAGGGCGATCTGCTGGCGCAGGGCGGTGTTGCCGGGCGGCAGGCTGGCCACGGTGTCCCAGGGGTCGATGAAACGGGCGGTCGAGGCCAGCGATTTGGCAAGCCGGGGCAGCGGAAACAGCAGCGGCGAGGGGAAGGCCGAGCCCAGCGGCAGCACATCGCGGTCCTGCACCGCGCCGAGCACGGAGAACACCAGTTCGCTGATGTCGACCGAGGCCGAGATCAGCGGTGCCTGGCTGCTCGCCGGTTCGGGCGGGTGGGCGAGGCCGCTGCCGGCCACGTAGTAGCCGGAGCGCTCGCGAGCCCGCACCAGCCCGCGTTCCTCCAGCCGGTAATAGGCCTGGAACGCCGTGGCGGGGCTGACGCCGTATTGCGCGATGACCTTGCGGATGGACGGCAGGCGGGTACCGGGGGCGAGCCGGCCGCTGCGGATATCCGCCGCCAGCAACTCGGCCACTTCCTCGTAGCGTTTCATGCTCCCACCCCCTCGGTCTTCAATCTGATACGCAAAAAAACTATTTTACTGATTCTGTTACCGTCTTGTCTGTCGGCGCAGACTGCATGGCATCCACTTCCTTGCCATGGGAAACCACATGTACCGATACGACCAATACGATCTCACGCTGCTGGAGCAGCGTACCGCGCAGTTCCGCGATCAGGTGGCGCGGCGCCTGTCCGGCGCCTTGTCGGAGGAGGAGTTCCTGCCGCTGCGCCTGCAGAACGGGCTCTATCACCAGCGTCACGCCTACATGCTGCGCGTCGCCATCCCCTACGGCACGCTGTCCGCCAACCAGCTGCGGGCCTTGGCGGAGATTGCCGACCGCTGGGACCGGGGCTACGGCCATTTCACCACGCGCCAGAACATCCAGTTCAACTGGATCCATCTGGAAGACGCGCCGGACATCATGGACCGGTTGGCCGAAGCGGAAATGCACGCCATCCAGACCTCGGGCAACGTGGTGCGCAACATCACCACCGAGCAGTTTGCCGGGGTGGCCGCCGACGAGGTGATGGACCCGCGCCCGCTGGCGGAAATCCTGCGCCAGTGGTCGACGATGAACCCGGAGTTCGCCTTCCTGCCGCGCAAGTTCAAGATCGCGATTTCCGCCTCGGC
>JACPUY010000037.1 GCA_016192025.1 Pseudogulbenkiania sp.
CATGCTATACAAGCCGTGGCCGGGCAGGGTGGCTTCGTTGGCGTGGTCGAGCAGCATCAGCGCCGTGCTAAGGCCCTCGTGGACAGCATGCAACTCCTGCAGACCGGCGCTGAGGATGACGTCGATGTCGTGGCCGTTGGCTTCCAGCCGGGAGAGTAGTGTGTCGACCGTGCCCAGTTCCGGGCTGACGCTGCACAGCTGGCGTAATTGCCGCAGCGTGTCTTGCAACTGGGCAACCGCCAGTGCGCCGTCGTTCGAGGCGAGGGTAGGGATGGTGGTATTCATGCGGCAACCTCCCCGGCAAGACCAGCGGCCGGAAAGCAAGGCCGTAACCCGCAACACCCCGTAGGGCGCACTCGAAGCGCAGCGCAGTGCGCCGCATGCAACCCGGACCCGGACAATTCCCACCCGCGCCCATCCCCCTCGACCAACCCCGGCCCCTGTCGCCGCTGACGGGTTTTGTCTATGGTTTACGTACTCATTGTCATCAAGCCAGGCCGGGCAGATGCCCGGCCTTCAATCGAGGGGAAGCTGTTGGGCTTCGCTTGGCTCAGCCAAACCCTCTGACCTGAAGACTCAGGCGAAGACGAAGTACTTGCGTACCGTCTCCACCACTTCCCACGTGCCCTTCATGCCGGGTTCGATCACGAACACATCGCCGGCCTTCAGGTGCACCGGCTGCTCGCCTTCCGGAGTGATGATGCAGTAGCCGTCGAGGAAGTGGCAGTACTCCCATTTCTCGTAGTTCACCTCGAACTTGCCCGGGGTGCAGATCCAGGTGCCCATGATCTTGCTGCCGTCCTTGGAGAGGTAGGCGTTGAGGTTCACGGTGTGCGGGTCGCCGCCGATGCGCTTCCACTTGGTGGCGTCAACGACCGGAGTGGGGCAGGTTTCGCGCAGGACGGTGATGAAATCGGACATGTCAGCTCCAAACGATCTGATGAAAGGTCGGTCATCATAGGTCCAATGCCATACCGGCAACTGCCTGTTTTCGACACGGAAGTGCCTGTAAACGCACCGGCAGAAAGGCCGTAACTCACAGGTCGCACTCGAAGCGCAGCGCAGTGCGCCGCATGCAAGTGGATCCTGGATATGGGCCATGATGGTACCCGTTCGGTCACGCTAGGCCTGCGACGAACTCCAATGCCGTTTCCCTCAACGTCTCCGCTTGCAGCGGCCCGGCCGGAAATGGCTGCCGTTGCCGTTGTCCGCCGGTTTCATAGTCGATCCCGTAGCAGTCGATGCCAAGGACGCGCACGCCCGGTTGCACCATGAGAGAGACTTCCTGGACGAGACTGGCTTCGGTTACCGCCGGCAGGCGGCATAGGGCGGCCCATTCGTTTTCTTCCAGCCAGCCCATGCGGCCGATGCCGCCGATGAAGCGGATACGCCGGGGTATCAGGCGGAACAGCATGAAGTCGAGGGTGAGGAGTTGTTCTGCACCTGGCTCGTAGCGGAGGTATCTCGCCAGTAGCTCCGGCACGGCTTCGATGCGTTCCGCGTCGGCGACGAGGGTCAGCCGGGCGGCGGCCTGAACGTCCGTCGCTCCGGTTTGCACGACGGAGAAGCTCGTCCTTGGGTCGGCAAGCAGATTCTTGGTGTGCTCGGCCAGGGCGCTGATGCAGATGGCGGGGCAGTGGTTCTCGTCCAGAACATATGGCATCACGGTGGCGTAAGGGTAGCCCGGCAGCTGGGTCGAGTGGGTGGCCAAGGTGCCGAACGTGGACTCGTGAAGCAGGGTAAGAACGGATTCGATAGGGATTTTCACAGGAGCATGCCACGGTTGGTTCGAGTGGAGTATCCCCGTGAAGATAGTCATTTGGCGGTCTCGTTGCCAGGAAAGCATGTGGCAGTCAAAAACAGGCCCTGCGTTGAGCAGGGCCTGAACGGGTCATATCACAGGAACATCCCGCCCGAAGCCTCGATCCGCTGTGCATTGATCCAGCGGTTGTCATCCGACAGCAGCGAGGCGATCACGCCGCCGATGTCGTCCGGCTGGCCGACGCGGCCGAGCGCGGTTTGCGAGGCGATGAAGGCGTTGATGTCGGCATTGTCGCGCACTTGGCCGCCGCCGAAGTCGGTTTCGATCGCGCCCGGCGCCACCACGTTGACCGCGATGCCGCGTGGTCCCAGTTCTTTGGCCAGGTAGCGCGTCAGCACCTCGACCGCCCCCTTCATCGCCGCGTAGGCGGCGTAGCCGGGCAGGGCGAAGCGGGCGAGGCCAGAAGAGAGGTTGACGATGCGGCCGCCGTCGGCGATCAGCGGCAGCAGTGCCTGGGTCAGGAAGAACACGCCCTTGAGGTGGATGTTCATCAACTGGTCGAACTGTGCTTCCGTGGTTTCGGCAAACGGGGCATGGATGCCGATGCCGGCGTTGTTGACCAGAAAGTCGAAGCGGTCGCGCTGCCAGTGGCTTTGCAGTTCCGCCTGCACCTGCTTGGCGAAGGCCGCGAAGCCAGCGCTGTCGGCCACGTCCAGCGGCAGGGCGACGGCGTGCGCACCGAGGCGCTCGATCTCGGCTACCACGCTTTCGGCTTCGGCCTGCTGGCTGCGGTAGGTGAGGATGATATCCACGCCTTTGGCGGCCAGGTGCAGGGCGGTGTTTTTACCGAGGCCACGGCTGCCGCCGGTGATGAGGGCGATGTGCTTGTTCATATTGCATTCTTCCGTTGTCGGGGTTGCCCGCTGGGTGATGTGATTGAAGTGTATTGGTTGATATTGGTGAGATAAATGGTGTTAATTTGATTAAACTGTTCGCGTGATACGAACAGTGTGAGACTCCATGAATCTACTGGAAGCCATGCAGATTTATGTGCGCGTTGCCGAGCTGGCCAGCTTCACGCGTGCGGCGCAAAGCGCCGGTCTGCCCAAGGCCAGCGTCTCCACCGCCGTGCAGCGGCTGGAAAGCCAGCTCGGCACGCGCCTGCTGCACCGGACCACGCGCAAGGTGCAGATGACGCAGGATGGCCAGGTATTCTATGAGCGCTGCAAGAGCCTGCTGGCGGACATGGACGAGTTGCAGACCTTGTTCCAGCACGCTTCGGCCGCCTTGGAAGGGCGGCTGCGCGTGGACATGTCGATCGGCATCGCCCGCCATATCGTGGTGCCGCACCTGCCGGAGTTTTTGCAGGCCCACCCCAAGATCGAGGTGGAACTCAGCAGCACCGACCGCCGGGTGGACCTGGTGCAGGAAGGGTTCGATTGCGTGCTGCGGGTGGGGCGGCTGGCTGATTCCAGCCTGATCGCACGGCCCCTGGGGCGGTTTCGGCTGCTCAACTGCGTCAGTCCCGCCTACCTCGCCTCCTTCGGCACGCCGCACACGCCGCACACGCTGGAGGAGTTGGCCGCGCACCGGCTGGTGCACTACGTGCCGGCACTGGGGACCAAATCGCCGGGCTTCGAATACGTCGACAGTGCCGGCGAGGTGCGTTTCGTGCCGATGGCGGGTGTACTCACCGTCAATAACTCGGAGGCGTATCTTGCCGCCTGTCTTGCCGGGCTGGGTTTGATCCAGGTGCCGGAGCCCGGCGTGCGTGAGTTGTTGGCTAAAGGCCAGTTGGTCGAGGTATTGCCGGACTACCGCGCGGCGCCGATGCCGGTATCGCTGCTCTACGCCAATCGGCACCATCTGCCGCGCCGGGTTCAGGTGTTCATGGGCTGGGTCGAGGAGGTGATGCGGCCGTTTCTGGTGTCGTAGGGAGGGGCTGCTCCTGCTATTTAGGTGATTGTTCTGCCAGTGGAACAATATTTCCGATTTTGGCCATCTAGTCGTGCCCGGTTACGGAAACTAGCCTTAATACATCCCTGACCAACGATGCAAAGCCACGAGAATGGGGGCATGTTGGTACAGAGCAGGTCAATCAACCAATAAGGAGCAAAATCATGACCCGAAACGTATCGTTGATGTTAATCGCTGGTGTGATGTTGGCAGGTCCGGTATTTGCCGGTGGCGAGGTGCAGCC
>JACPUY010000183.1 GCA_016192025.1 Pseudogulbenkiania sp.
GCCAGGAACAAACCGGCATTCTGACCGCCTTGGGGGTCAAAAAACCGACCATCAGCAAGCAACTCCCCCTTCTGTAGTGGAGCGTTTCAAACTCCACCACAGAATAATCAATAACTTACGCGTTTAACTGTCGAACTCGGGTGGTCAGACCAATACCAAACAATCCTGCACCACGCACCACACATCGGCCACCTGCGCTTCGACCAGTACGGCCGCCCGCTGCCGAGCCTCTCCGTCAAGCAGCTCTACATCGCCCAACGCCGCACCCTGCTCTGGCATGATACGAAGGCCTTTGCGGGGTGGGTGCTGGGGAATTGGCGGCGGTGGGACCTGAAACGCAGCCCAGATAGGACATGAGTCATAAATGGTTGAAGTGCCTTCCTGGGCTAGATCAAACTAGTAGAAAGAGCCATTTCTCATGCAAGGTCATCAAGTAAAGTGAAGGCAACGACAACCGCTTCAACCGAAGCATAATTAATAACCAATTACATCTGGTTATGACAATTTAGTCAATTTGGTGATTTCGCCTGAATACATTTTCTCTGTGGTACGCTAGATAATCGATTTGTTTTTTTGAGAAATTTCCAACACACATATTCGGATCGATTGACCAAGAATCCATCATTGTAAGCGCTTGATCATCTGCGACCAATATACCCCCCCGATCCGCAAATGAAATATAACCCCTATCGAATAGCCGATCAACATGTGGCGATAACAAGAGTCCATTATTTCCATCAAGCCTTTCGAAATCGTTTGAGAAACGCCAAGGCTTAATGTGACTTGCTATCAACATCGTAATGTTTGATACCCCAGTGACGCGACAGCAATTCTCTATTTTCAAAAGTCTACTCCGAAATACTCCTTGCCCAACGCGAGCTAAGACCAATTGCGATTTTAAAGTCGATTCCCGGTCCGAGTTCTCAATCTCCCCTTCGATTACGGTATCGTACAAACCATTGGTTAGACCTTCAACCGCCTGATAAATATCAGGATTTAAATTTAACACAAGAGATTTCAGTAATAGTGCAAGGCCATCAGAAATTTCTGCCAGGTAACACTTTTGATTTCCATTGCCATTCTGAATTATTAGCGGGGAATAGATCTGTGGAAGTAATGGCCTGATCTCCTCAAAATGCCCTTTTGGCCGAAGAGGGGTTTTTAATATTTCCCATCGCAGAGGAACCAGTAAACCGTCATTATCCCAGTACACGCCCGTGCCGAATGACTCTGGGCGCTGAGCTTCTGTATATCGCGCCGCAACCACCCCGATAGCTCTTATGCAAGAGTCGGCGTAAGAGAACACGACGTCACCTACCTCAACTCGGCGTAGATTCTCATAAAATTGGCTACGACTCCCATTGCTTTCGCGCTTGGGTGACCAGATATAACCTCCATCGATCTCCGCTCGATATGTCTTTTTATGGTTGACCCACCAGTATCGCATAATACTCTCTACAGATATTTGATTTTTATTCAAAGCAACGGGAGACCACTGCCGATAGATCAATATTAGCCCTTACTTCACATTCCCAAATAACACACACGCGCCAGCCGGCCTGCTGAAGGGCAGATATATTCGCAATATCTCTAGCACGATTGCTGGCTAATTTTTGCTCCCAAAATTCACGATTTGTCTGTGGGATTGTTGATCGTTTACATCCCGGATGGCTATGCCAGAAGCAGCCATGGACAAAAATACATAGTTTATGCTTGGGCAGGACAATATCTGGCCTTCCAGGTAAATCTTTTCGGTGCAGACGAAATCGATAACCGGCAGTGTGAAGCATTTTACGAATTTTTAGCTCAGGGGAAGTATTCTTCCCCCTGATCTTGGACATTAATCTAGATCGTTGCTCACTACTTATCTTGTCCATCGTTGGTTGAACTCTTTTCAAGCTCTACGAAGTCAAGCCCAACTCTAGATAAGTTGGCACCTAGGCGTTGCAGTAGATTGAGGGCATACTCATAGCGGAGCTGAGCAACGACTTCTGCATCATGTTCCGACAACTCTAGTTGTCCATTTTGCTCTGCCGTGCGACGAATTTTTAATTTAATCTTCGAATTGTCAAAGGTAAACCGACCTTGATCTGCTGCAAACATCTGTTCCCATTTAGGATTTGATACTCTGGCACTCCCATCACTGGCTGATTTTCCGGCGTCCGGGGTAAAGCTAAAGAGCTTCACTTCATTATCAATTTCCAAAAACAAATGATTACCACCATATGCGTTAGAAAGAGCTCTCTCTCGCGAAGAAACAAATAGCTCCACTAGCAGCAATGCCATATGTCCGCCCAATCTTTTTGGCCAGCCAGAACTTTTTTGGCCTGGGACGAGGTCACATGCTGGTGAGAGACACAACCAATATGAATATGCTTGATCAATTTGTACTCGTAGCACATGTCCAGTAGTTAAATGCCCACCTTCTACACGTTTGCTACATGCATACCGATTTAAATGGCTATGTATATTATCTTGTTGTACAGCGGAATGCCATTTGGCCACTACATTAGCTCGATTTTCTTTAAGTAAAAGAATGGCTAAACGCTCCGCAAATTCTGCGACTTCTTGCCGAAGAGCATCTCCCAGCCCTTCCCAGTGCCGGCTAATTGTATTTAGAATTTTCCAGGTACGCTGGCCTTGATCTGGAGTTAAGTATTCCTGCAACCAGCCAGCTTGCAAATGTCGATTGCTAAGCACCTCATTCTCTGCAATCACACCTTGCTTTTCCAAAACAGCCCTCATCTTAGACATCAGTAGCCGATGAGGCTCAGGGTTCCACAAGCTCAAAGCCGACAGCAGCTTTTCCGGAAGCGTAGAGGCTTCATTAGATTTGCTTACCACTGTTACGAATAAACGATCAGTCCGAATCCAATTTACGTTCTGATCCCTATCAAATCCCGTTGTTACGCGACCGATTTCTTTAGGCGAAAGCCGCGATGTTATCTCCTGCTGATACGCGTGCATTGCCCATTTGATGAGTGCTTTGGGCTTACAAACTTTCTTCACACTTTCCGGAGACGTATCCAAAAGCGAAACCAATTGCTGCAGCTCTTCAAATCTACAGACATCATTCCAATTTAGGTCACCAACAGAGGAGTTTCTTATTTTCAAGTAAATTCCGTCGTCAACTTCATCTATAATTTTCGTTGCAATGCTGTCATCAAAATTTTCCCATTCCTCCAATGTCTCCTTTGCTACACCCAGGCTCCTATCATTCATAATCAAGCGATTATCGACAGAGCTAAGTCCAATAGCAATTTCCCTTGCCACACGCTCAATATCTCCAGCTGCTGCCTCGTATCCCTTTGTATACACAATAACGAGGTTGAAGTGCCCTCCTTCGGCCAAATTTCTTAAAATTTGGATAGCATCATCACCCCGATCAGGGTGTCTTCTATCCAAGTGAAAATCTAATATCATCAGATCCGACTGGTGATGATTTGAAGCAGAAATCGTCTCATCCACAAACGACGTGGGAGACTGCCCATCATGTATTTCAACCATCCAACGACGGTTAGCTTCATGGCAAAAATTTATTATTTGCTGTACTTTGGTGGCGATCCCTTTTTCCAATTTCTCGTTACCATCACTGAGCTCTCTCGCCAGCAGTGAACTAAGCGTAGGAAATTCATCATCCACAACAATTACTGTTCTAATTGGGTCGATAAATACTTCTTGGATCAGATTTTTATAGCTTAACCCCGGATCCGCCACCGCTTCATTCATATTTAGCGCCTTTGAACTCAATAACAAAATTTGCCCCTGATAGAACCTTAAAAGGCACTCCTGTTGCATAGGTAATAGTGTGTCCACCAGCAGCTAAGTTTGCACGGGAAAGATAAAGACCGACACCGCGCCCACCACGTATTTTTCGAGAGAAGAAAAGGGAGAATAAATGTTTCTGATCCCTTTCATCGACTCCGGGACCATCATCGGCCACCACAACCTTCTCTTCCACTGTATCTAGTAAAACAAGATTTGTGCCGTTCGGAGTTTGGCGAACCCAGTATGCGGCATTGTTAATTAGGTTGAGAAACACAGGATAAATTCGGGACGGCTGCTCATAAACCGAGAATTTTAGAAATCGCTCTGTTGCTTCAAGGCGGACATTATTTACCTCCAGGGAATTCCCAAAGAATCGCTTCGCATAGCGAAGTATTTCGCTGCCAGTCAAATCCGTTCTAAACTTTGGCCCAGATAATTTAAGTGGCGACAAGAAGCGTAATCGCTCAGTCAAGGCTTCATGAGCTGTTTTAACTGCACGGAACGTATCCGACTGTTTTACGGAATCAGGTAATTCATCCAGACCCTCACTGATGGTGAGATCCAATCCTTCAATCTCATGTCCAATAATCTCGACAGTAATGCCGAGCTGAGCCAACGAATAAAGCCGATCGATCTCCTCGCGCATTTCATCTATCTGATCCATGCCATATGTAGCAAGGCTCTCGAGATCTATACTTTCTTGTAGACTTTGCAGTGCAGCAATATATGGTTCGAAGGTTTCACTATTTTCAAAATCAATCTTCTCTCGCTCATCAACCAATCTTGTCAGCACTTTCGCCAGCGGAAGGCGGTGATGTTCGATATCGTCTAAGAGAGGAAGTGTGCGAGCATGGTAAAGCTTGCTTCGCTCTTCGTAGAGTACATTGATCCTTTGCATCTCTTCATCGAGAAGAGCGCGAATCTCCTTCATCCAATTACGAAGACGAGACTGAAGGTATGCAGCATGGCTGGACAAATCAGAAAAGGCAATTTCACGTGGTACGCGAGGCTTCACAGCCTCCAAAGCAACTGACAAGGACTGCTCTAAGTTACTTACCAGTTCATTGATCCTACGTTGTTTGGATCGATATTCAACATATTCATCTTCCAAGGTCCCTAAATTCTTTGGCGCTTCTCCTAGGGAAAAATATTTAGAGTGATCTTTCACTACTTTTAGGTTATCGCGGAATACGGAAATCAACTCCTCCGTCGAAAGGTCAGAGCTGTTCACTTGATCGGCAAGCGCCACGGACTCTTGAAGCAGATCATCAAGCTTGGAAGCAAGTCTTTTTAAATTTCCTCGGAAACGCTTTCGCTTGGTTGCTCTCTGCTTTTTACGTTCTTCTTCCGCTCTTTCCTTTGCTCTCGCTTCTTGTATTTCAGGCAAGTACTGCTTTTGAAGCTCTGAATCCGTACCAAAATAATCGTAAGCGGTTTTTATAAGAATATTCTCAACTAAATCTCGAAAAACCTTTGCGGCCTTGTTATCAATTAAACCTTCTCTACCAGCTTTGTCTTTAAGATTATAATTATCGTCTCGCGTAATGGCGACTCTGCCAAAGGTTCTTCGATTTGACCAAAAGTAACGCCCCGCATGCATACTCCGTCTTTTCTCTATCTCGAAGAAGTCGTTATCCTCTCGCCCATATGGCATGACGCGTAATCCATTACGGTAGACCATTATGCCGCTATATTTATCGACTTGCTCTAAGAGATGGCGATGAATTTCTGGTGGATGTGTCGAAGAGCCAGGATTACTTTGAAATGTTCCTAAACGAATATAGAATGGCCCGACTTTAGAATTTTCTCGAGGTGAGACCGCACTCTTTGGTGGAATACAAATCTTATCTTCAAGCCACCGCCCAAATGCCTTCACCCTTCCAGTAAAAAATCCATTTTCATCAACGGCACCTTCCACTACATGCTCTAAATCCTCCAAGTTCCTATAGGTAAACTCTCGCTGATTTGATACGACAGAGTTATGGAGCAATCCCGTCCAAGCGGTAACGGACGAGGTAAATTTCTCGACACCATATCCCTGATTTATTTCTGTTGGATCGCAAAAGGGGTCGATAAAATTGGATAAAGTCTGAAACAATCGATCCTTTGCTTGTTTCGCAGCATCTGCGTCCTCAGTGTGTACCCGCGCTTCTAAATGTGCTTCGAGATCGAAGATAATATCTGCAATTAACAGGATGGTACCATGTGCACTTTCTTCCCGCCAAAGGGGCCATTGCGCGAAATGCCGAGGCTCAAAGGTGGCGTTGTCGACAGCTTTTTCCATCGCGCTGCGGGTCGAAGGTCTATTATTTACGGCCTCCATTTCGTCAAAGCTTTTCCAGGCAGCATTGACTCGTATGTCACGACCCTCATTTTTCCCGTTCCCCCTAAGATTGCCTCGAAGCTCTTCAAACATTCCAGGAAGCTGCGCAAAAATCTCTTCTTTTAAATCAAATTCGACAACCGGTATTTCAATATCTTGTAGAAATAAGAATGGGTTCTCGAATAGGCGCCAATCGATTAGCGCTGCCGTGAATCTGTCACTGCGCCGCTTTGACACGACCAGCAGTAGTGGACCAAGAAAGGCTGACGAAAGGCGTCCGATTCCTTTCTGACCCTGCTTAGGGCGAAGGGGCAGGCCGTTTCTGTCAGCCTCCGGTGTTTTCTCATTCGATGCTTTGGACTCAGTTCCTACAACAAGCCACTTGTCGATAAACTCAGCGCGATTCATGCCATGACCATCATCGACAATAGCAGCCATAGGCACATTACCGTCGTATATATGTAGCGCGACAGACGTGGCATAAGCATCGTATGCGTTTTTCCACAATTCGGAAACTGCTGTTGGACAGTCAGCTATTTGCTCGCGCCCAAGATGGTCAATGGTCCGGGCACGAGTTCGGAAGGAAACCGCATCAACCATGAATAATTTTGCCTCGTTTAATCATCAATATCCCGCCCCAGGCCACGGGAAACGGCGCGTAATAAAACTTCCCCAAGCATAATAGGTACCGCGTTACCAATTTGCTTACCAGCTGCCATCAACCCTCCTTTGAAGACATAGTCATCAGGAAAGGTTTGAAAACGCGCTGCGTGACGTGCCGTTATTCCATGATGCTCGGTTGGATGAACAAATCGACCTTTTGATGGATTGACACATGCGGTGGTCATGGTGGGCCCAGGTTTAGCAGGATCAATTCGACCATAAACATCATTATGACCATCATGATCATCATGGCAAGGTAATAGTCGCCCAGAGTCATGGCGGCTACCACCATTGAGGGGAGTAGCTTTAAACACTTCAACCAATGCAGCAGAATGATTCATATGGATGCTGTTCTCGTCATTCTCCGGTAATGGTCGAGCGAATACGACAGCTGCATTCACCCACACCTTTAGGTCAGGATCTTTTAACCTAGCTTTCTCACTGCCATGTGATGGTTTTGGAGGCCATTCTGCATCATTAAAAAAAACATCGTTTCGAACGCCAAGAACAAATATTCGCTTACGTCGCTGAGGTAGCCCATAATCCCTTGCATCTAATGGAGTTGGCCCTAATATTCTGTATCCAGATCTTTTACTTTCATCAAGAAAGGCGTCGAGGAATTTTTTGTGCCGCGGCCAAAGAAGGCCCGGAACATTCTCCATAAGAAAAGCTCTCGGCTTTAAATATTGTACGTACTTAAAATATCTAAGAATCAATGAATTTCGTGGATCCCCCACGCCAGCATCATTAATTCGATGCACAGAAAATCCCTGACATGGGGGCCCTCCCAATACGATGTCGCAAGAGCTATCTTCAGAAAAATGAGCATCAAGAAGATCTCTGGGATTCAAATCCAATATATTTTTTTCATATAGCTTCGGTCGTCGACCCGCATCCTCAACTTTATCAACTAGATTCGCGCGATATGTCGAGCAGGCATGCTTGTCCATCTCAACGGCAGCCACGACGTGGATATTTGCCTGCATCGCCGCAGCGGAAAAACCGCCAGCACCAGCAAACAGATCAACGCACTTGAGGGGAGGCGCTTCGATATCTGCTTGGGCAACGTTGCCAGCGATTGGCTCTACTTCACCCCTAACATTTGCTTGGAGCAGAGGCGGCGACTCGGGCACCGTCGGACATGCCTTTACCTCAGAAGCGCGTTGGACGTTGGGATCCTCAAGCAGATAATTTGCGGAGTTCATAATTGTATTTCGTTGTTTTTCATACGCACTTCCATCTAAAGATTGTTGGTACATGCGTTCATTAAGCAGCTACGGAAGGGTCTTCGGCGCTGCACTGATCTTCGCCTTAGCTGTACCTCACCAGTCAGGGCCAGCTTTGGGTGGGGGCTTACCCGGCGCTTCCCACAAAGCTTTGTAGCAAAGCCATGCTCAACCAGACTAGCAAGCATCATCCCTAGATAAGATCAATGCAACACCACCCCTACCTTACATATTACTGGCATTCAAAGGAATCTGGCGAGGAGGAAAAGACCCGTAAATATCTCGCAGTGAGCGCACGCGGTAGCCCACTGCCAGGATCAGGTCGAGTTTGTAGAAGTCTATGAGGCGGGAGACCTCCCGCTCGCCTTCGGTTTGAACTATCCGGAATTTCCGGATAGTTGCCTCCGTGTCTTGCCCGTCTTCCTCACAGATGTTTTTGATGTGCTCGTTGATAGTAGTCATACAGCTCTGCCACCTACCCCTGGCTGAGCCAGAGCGTGCCGTCTTGCAAACGCACCTGGATATGGGCGTTACCCTGCTCATCTTGGTAAAGCAAAAATTCGCCTTGGGGTGTCTGCTCACTCATCGCTTGGTTCCGCCTCACGCACACTGCAAAAATTCATTTTAAATAAAAAACCCGCACAAAGGCGGGTTTCTACAAGCCAAACATGACGGCGTTTGTTCTTACACGTCGATGTTCCGCGCAATCAAGGCATTCCCCTCGATGAACGCCCTACGCGGTTCGACGTTGTCGCCCATCAGCGTGGTGAACACGTCGTCGGCGCCCATCACGTCTTCGATCTTCACCTTGAGCAGGCGGCGCACGGTGGGGTCCATGGTGGTTTCCCACAGCTGTTCCGGGTTCATTTCACCCAGGCCTTTGTAGCGCTGGATGTTCATGCCCTTGCGCACTTCGGCCAGCAGCCAGTCGAGCGCTTCGCCGAAATCGGCCACCGGCTTGACGGTTTCGCCGCGTTTGACGGTGGCGCCTTCGCGCAGCAGGTCCTTGAGCAGGTCGCCGGTCTTGGCCAGTTCGGCGTAGTCGCCGGAGTCGAGGAAGTCCTGGTCGAGCACGGTCACCAGCACGTTGCCGTGCAGCTTGCGGGTGATCTTGATCATCCAGCCGTCGTTCTTCTCGTCGTGCAGCAGGTCGAGGCGGATGAATTCGGCCGGCAGCGTGGCGGTGAGCAGGTCGACGGCGGCGCGGGCGGCGTGTTCGGTGTCGAGCGACAGGCGGCCGACGCGCAGCATGGCTTGCAGCACCAGCGGATCGACCACGCGGCTTTCGCGTTCGATCACGGCGCGGGCGAGCAGGAACTGGCGGGCCACTTCAGACAGGGTGTCGCCGGACAGCGGCAGGGCGTCTTCGGCCGGCACCAGTTCGGCCTTGTCCAGTGCGAGCTGCAGCAGGTACTGGTCGAGCTCGTAGTCGTCCTTGAGGTAGCGTTCCTGCTTGCCGTGCTTGGCCTTGTAGAGCGGCGGCTGGGCAATGTAGATGTGGCCGCGCTCGACCAGTTCCGGCGTCTGGCGATAGAAGAAGGTGAGCAGCAGGGTGCGGATGTGCGCGCCATCGACGTCGGCATCGGTCATGATGATGATGCGGTGGTAGCGCAGCTTGTCCGGGTTGTATTCGTCCTTGCCGATGCCGCAGCCGAGCGCGGTGATCAGCGTGGCGACTTCCTGGCTTTGCAGCATCTTGTCGAAGCGGGCACGCTCGACGTTGAGGATCTTGCCCTTGAGCGGCAGGATGGCCTGGAACTTGCGGTCGCGGCCTTGCTTGGCGGAGCCGCCGGCGGAGTCACCCTCGACCAGGTAGAGTTCGGACATGGCCGGGTCTTTTTCCTGGCAGTCGGCCAGTTTGCCGGGCAGGCCGAGGCCGTCCATGATGCCCTTGCGGCGGGTGATCTCGCGCGCCTTGCGCGCGGCTTCGCGGGCACGGGCGGCGTCGACGATCTTGCCGACGATGATCTTGGCGTCGTTGGGGTTTTCCAGCAGGAAGGATTTCAGCGCGTCGCTGATGATTTCGTTGACCACCGGGCCGATTTCGCTGGAGACCAGCTTGTCCTTGGTCTGGCTGCTGAATTTCGGATCGGGCAGCTTGACGGAGAGCACGCAGGTGAGGCCTTCGCGCATGTCGTCGCCGGAGGTGTCGACCTTGGCCTTCTTGGCGGCGTCCGATTGCTCGATGTAGCCGTTGAGGGTACGGGTCATCACCTGGCGCAGCGCGGTGAGGTGGCTGCCGCCGTCGCGCTGCGGGATGTTGTTGGTGAAGCACTGTACCGACTCCTGGTAGGAGTCGTTCCATTGCATCGCCACTTCGACCGTCATGCCTTCCTTTTCGCCGATGGCGTGGAAGATCTTGGGGTGCAGCGCGGTCTTGTTGCGGTTCATGTATTCGACGAAGCCGGCCACGCCGCCGGAGAAGGCGAAGCTTTCTTCCTTGCCGGTGCGCTTGTCGATCAGGGTGATGGCGACGCCCTGATTGAGGAAGGACAGTTCGCGGATGCGCTTGGCGAGGATGTCGAAGTGGAATTCGATGACGCCGAAGGTTTCTTCGCTGGCACGGAAGGTGACTTCGGTGCCGCGGTAGGTGCTGTGGCCGGTGACGGTGAGCGGGGCAACCGCTTCGCCGCGGCGGAATTCCATTTCGTGCACCTTGCCGTCACGCCAGACCTTCAGGCGCAGCCAGTCGGACAGGGCGTTGACCACCGACACGCCGACGCCGTGCAGGCCGCCGGAGATCTTGTAGCTGTTGCTGTCGAACTTGCCGCCAGCATGGAGCACGGTCATGATCACTTCGGCGGCGGAGCGGCCTTCTTCCGGGTGGATGTCGGTCGGGATACCGCGGCCGTTATCTTCCACGGAAATCGAGTTGTCCGGGTTGATGGTGACCTTGATGGTGTCGGCGTGACCGGCCAGCGCTTCGTCGATGGCGTTGTCCAGTACCTCGAACACCATGTGGTGCAGACCGGTACCGTCCGAGGTATCGCCAATGTACATGCCCGGGCGCTTGCGTACGGCATCCAGACCCTTGAGGACCTTGATACTGTCCGCGCCGTATTCCTGTTCGCTCATAAAACCTTCTCTGTCGTGTGGCAGGTGTCACCGGCAGGGGCAAGGCCCCCGCCTTCGTCTTCGGCCAGCCGGTTGATGCCCGTGGCTGGCCGAAACCGCGTTAGATACGCATCGGCATCACGATGTACTTGAACTGGCTGTAGTCCGGAATGGTCACCAGCGTGCTGCGGTTGGCGTCGCCGAAGGCGAGCTGCAGCGTTTCGGCCGGCAGGTTGGTCAGCACGTCCAGCAGGTAATTGATGTTGAAGCCGATTTCCAGCTCGCCGCCGCCGTAGTCGATTTCCAGCTCTTCCTCGGCTTCTTCCTGTTCGCTGTTGGTACACAGGATGGACAGGCTGCCCGGCTTGAGCACCAGCCGCACGCCGCGGAACTTCTCGTTGGCGAGGATGGCGGCGCGCTGCAGCGCGTGCAGGAAGGTGAGGCGGTCGATCAGGAACAGCTTGTCGTTGTCGAGCGGGATCACGCGGTTGTAGTCGGGGAACTTGCCGTCCACTACCTTGCTGATGATCACGGTGGAGCCGAAGGTGAAGCGCACCTGGTTCGCCAGCACTTCGATGGTGATCGGCTCGTCGCTGTCCTGCAGCAGCTTGTACAGCTCGAGGATGGTCTTGCGCGGCAGGATCACCTCGGCCTTGGGCAGCGAGGCGTCGATCTCGGCCGCGGCAAAGGCCAGACGGTGGCCGTCGGTGGCCACCAGCCGCACCTGGGTATCGTCGGTCTGCAGCAACAGGCCGTTCAGGTAGTAGCGGATGTCCTGCACCGCCATGCTGTACTGCACCTGCGAGATCAGCCGTTTCAGCTCTTTCTGCGGCAGGCTGAAGGTGGCTTCCGGCACGCCGCTGACCGACAGCAGCGGGAAGTCCTCGGCCGGCAGCGTCTGCAGGTTGAAGCGGCTCTTGCCGGCCTTCAGCGTCAGGCGGTTGTCCTGCTGCTCCAGCGACACGGTGGAGTTGGGGATGGCACGCAGGATGTCCTGCAGCTTCTTGGCCGAGGTGGTCAGCCGGAACGACTCGCCCGGCAGCGTTTCGGCGCTGGCGGTGGTGATCTGGATTTCCAGGTCGGTGGCCAGAAAGCCCACTGCGCCGTCTTTCTTCTCGATCAGCACGTTGGACAGGATGGGCAGCGTGTGGCGACGCTCGACAATCCCCGTCACCGCCAAGAGCGGTTTCAGCAGGGCATCGCGTTCAGCTTGCAGAATCAGCATGTTCCGGGCTCCCGAAAGTTTTCTTAGTTGCGCAGCATTTGCAGCAGGGTATCGTAATCGTGGGCGATGTCGGTGTCATTGCCGCGCATCTCCGCAATGGTCTTGCAGGCGTGCAGCACCGTGGTGTGGTCGCGCCCGCCGAAGGCGTCGCCGATGTTCGGCAAGGACAGCTGGGTCAGCTCCTTGGCCAGCGCCATGGCGATCTGGCGCGGCCGGGCGATGTCGCGGCTGCGCTTCTTGCTGTGCATGTCGCCCAGCTTGATCTTGTAGTACTCGGCCACGGTCTTCTGGATGGCGTCCACCGTCACCTGGCGGTTGCCGGCGGCGAGGATGTCCTTCAGCGCTTCCTTGACCAGCTCCAGCGAGATGCTCTGGTTGGTGAAGCGGGCGTAGGCCACCACGCGCTTCAGCGCGCCTTCCAGCTCGCGCACGTTGGAGCGCACGTTCTGGGCGATGAAGAAGGCGACGGTGTGGTCGAGCTTGATGCTGTCGGCCTCGGCCTTCTTCATCAGAATGGCCACGCGCATTTCCAGCTCCGGCGGCTGGATTTCCACCGTCAGCCCCCAGCTGAAGCGCGAGATCAGCCGCTCGTCCATGCCCTCGATCTGCTTGGGGTAGGTGTCGCAGGTCATGATCACCTGCTTGCCGCTTTCCAAGAGCGCGTTGAAGGCGTAGAAGAACTCCTCCATGGTGCGGTTCTTGCCGGCGAAGAACTGGATGTCGTCGATCAGCAGCAGGTCGAGCGAGTGGTAGTAGCGCTTGAACTCGTCGAACGCCTTGTGCTGGTAGGCGCGCATGATGTCGGCCACGTAGCGCTCGGCGTGGATGTAGCGGATCTTGGCCTGCGGGTTCTTGTGGTAGACGTGGTTGCCGATGGCCTGGATCAAGTGGGTCTTGCCGAGGCCGACGCCGCCGTAGACGAACAGCGGGTTGTAGGCCGGGTCACCCGGGTTCTCGGCGATCTGCATTGCCGCGGCGCGCGCCAGCTGGTTGCCCTTGCCGGTGACCAGCGTATCGAAGGTGAACGCCGGGTTGAGCCGGGTGCTTTCGTGTCCGCCGCCGATGGCCTTGACCGCCGCCTGCTTGGCCGGGGTGGCCAGCGCCGGCGCCATGCTGCCGGCCGGCGCGCTCTTGCCGCTCGGCGCGGCCGGTTTGGCCGGCGCCATCACCGGGGCGGCGCTCGGGCTGCCCAGGCGCAACTCGACCGGCACCTCGCCCATCAGCTCCACCGCCAGTTCCTCGATGCGGCCGAGGAAACGGTCCTTGATGAACTGCATGATGAAGCGGTTGGGCGCCAACAGCTGCACGCCGTCCTCGGAGAGCTCGGCGGCCAGCGGCCTGATCCAGGTGTTGAACTGCTGTGAAGACAGTTCGGCCTCAAGGCGAGCGAGGCACGCAGGCCAGAATTGATCCAGTTCGGTCATTAAGTACACGCAATAAAAAGCAAAAAATCCCGCCAGTTTCCGCTGTTGCGAAGGCGGGAGATACCGCCGCGCCGGGCCTTGTGGGCGGCGCGGCGGTCGGTATTCGGCATGGAGCAGACACGCTCCCGCCCTACAGCGCGGCTGAACCTTGCCCGCAGGGGGAAGGTTTCTGTTCAATTCTTACGCAGCGGGTGGGGGTCGCTAAGTTTCAACATTCTAATAGTTTTCCGGAAAGTTATCCACAGGGAGCGAAAAAATTAGCGATTGACAAAGCCCCTCTTTTCTTGTGAAATCACGCGTTTATTTCCTCGTTTCGAAATAGGAACACCGAATCATGAAACGCACTTACCAGCCTTCGACCACGCGCCGCAAGCGCACCCACGGCTTCCTCGTACGCTCCAAGACCCGTGGTGGTCGCGCCGTTCTGGCCGCCCGCCGCGCCAAGGGTCGCAAGCGTCTGGCCGTGTAAGTTTTGGCCTTTCGCTTTCGCCGTGCGCACCGGCTATTGAAAACGGATGAATTTTCATCCGTTTTTAGTTTGCGGCAAGCGCGCAGCAATCCCTATTTTCAGGTATACGCCCGCCCCAACGGCCTGGGCCGCCCGCGACTCGGTCTCGTGGTCGGCAAGAAGGTCGCCAAGCGGGCGTATCGCCGCAATTACATCAAGCGTACCGTTCGAGAGTGGTTCCGCCTGAACCAGCACACGCTCGGCTCCGTCGATTACGTGGTGCGTTCCCGCCTCGTGTTCGAGCGCGAGACGCGCGCCGAAGCTGTCACGGCGTTGTCCTCACTCTTTGGTAAACTAGCCCGATGTCACGCCTCTTCATCTTCCTGATCCGTTGCTACCAGGTCGCCATCAGCCCGTGGCTCGCGCCACGCTGCCGCTATATGCCGACCTGTTCCGGCTACGCGATCGAAGCGGTGAAGAAACATGGCGCCTGCAAGGGCGGCTGGCTGGCTGTTCGGCGTATTTCGCGCTGCCACCCTTGGGGTGGCAGCGGCTACGACCCGGTTCCCTGACCTTTCCCGGTAACGAGAGATGGATTCCAAGCGACTGATCATTTTCATCGTTCTGTCCATGAGCATCCTGCTGCTCTGGCAGGAGTATTTTGCGCCCAAACCGACCCCGCAGCAGGTGGCCAAGAGCCAGACTGCCAGCGCCCCGGCCACGCCGGGGGCGGCGGCCCAGCCGGCCGACGCCAGCACGCTGACGTCGGGCCAGCGCATCACGGTCAGCACCGACCTGTTCAAGGCAGAGATTGACACCGTCGGGGGTGACCTGCGCCGCCTGGACCTGCTGAAGCACAATGCAGCCGAAGACGCCAGCAAGCCGTTCGAGCTGTTCACCGACAAGGGCGGCCGCGTGTACGTGGCGCAGACCGGGCTGGTGGCCACCGCCAACCCGGCGCTGCCGACGCACAAGACCGTGTTCAGCGCCGAGAAGACCAGCTACCAGCTCAACGGTGACAAGCTGGAGGTGAAGCTGACCGCACCGGAAGCGGGCGGCGTCAAGGTGAGCAAGGTGTACACCTTCAAGAAGGGTGCCTACGACATCGACGTGCGCTACGACATCAGCAACGGCGGCAGCGCGCCGCTGGCGCCGACCGCCTACTTCCGCCTGCTGCGTGACGGCAAGGCGCCGGAAGGCGAAAGCCGCTTCGCCAGCACCTTTACCGGCCCGGCGGTGTACACCGCCGAAGGCAAGTTCCAGAAAGTCGGCTTCGACGACCTGGCCAAGGGCAAGGGCGACTACGTCAAGAGCGCCGACAACGGCTGGGTGGCGATGATCCAGCACTACTTCGTGTCGGCCTGGATCGTCAAGCCGCTGAACGGCCAGAGCCTGTGCGCCGTCGGCCAGCCGTGCCGCTTCGAGCTGAAGGAGGGCAACGGCCTGTATTCCGCCGCCACGCTGGTGGATCTGCCGGCGATCGCGCCGGGCGCCAGCCGCTCGATCAGCGCGCCGCTGTACGCCGGTCCGGAAGACTACAACACCCTGGTCGCCACCGCCGACGGGCTGGAGCGCGTCAAGGACTACGGCATGGTGCATATCTTCGCCTCGCCGCTGTTCTGGCTGTTGACCAAGCTGCACGCGCTGGTGAGCAACTGGGGCTGGGCGATCGTGCTGCTGACGCTGATCGTCAAGGCGGTGTTCTACCCGCTGACCGCCGCCTCGTACCGCTCGATGGGCAAGATGAAGGCGCTGGCGCCGCGTCTTGAGCGCCTGAAGGAACAGTACGGCGACGACCGCATGAAGATGCAGCAGGCGGTGATGGAGATGTACAAGAGCGAGAAGGTCAACCCGCTCGGCGGCTGCCTGCCGATGCTGATCCAGATCCCGGTGTTCATCGGCCTGTACTGGTCGCTGCTGGCCTCGGTCGAGCTGCGCCAAGCGCCGTGGACGCTGTGGATCAACGACCTGGGCCGGCCGGACCCGTTCTACGTGCTGCCGGCGATCATGGCCATCACCATGTTCCTGCAGACCTTCCTCAACCCGCCGCCGGCCGACCCGATGCAGGCGAAGATGATGAAGATCATGCCGCTGGCGTTCTCGGCGATGTTCTTCTTCTTCCCGGCCGGCCTGGTGCTGTACTGGGTGGTGAACAACGTGCTGTCGATCACCCAGCAGTGGTATATCAACAAGCAGATCGAGAAGGCCAAGAAGCTGGCACTGCAGTACTGAGCCGCTTCTGCACCACAACGACAAGCCCGGCCTTGATGGCCGGGCTTTTTTCCTGCAACCCTTTGTATCGCCCGCCAGAGAAAAGCCTGGCCAAAGCGGTCTAAGAGACAGACCGTTTCGTCCAGATCTTTCCGCCCTAGCCGCAGGACCGCCACCATGTCGCTTGCCTACACCCCGACCACCATCTGCGCCATCGCCACCGCTCCCGGCCGTGGCGGCGTCGGCGTCATCCGCGTCTCCGGCCGCGGGCTGCTGCCGTTCGCCCAGGCCATTTCCGGTGGCAAGACCCCGAAGCCGCGCTACGCCACCTACAGCGACTTCGTCGCCGCCGACGGCAGCGCCATCGACAACGGCCTGCTGCTGTACTTCCCCGGCCCGAACTCGTTCACCGGCGAGGACGTGCTCGAGCTGCAGGGCCACGGCGGGCCGGTGGTGCTCAACATGCTGCTGGCGCGCTGCCTCGAGTTGGGGGCACGGCTGGCCGAACCGGGCGAATTCACCAAGCGCGCCTTCCTCAACGACAAGCTCGACCTGGCGCAGGCCGAGAGCGTGGCCGACCTGATCGACGCCTCCAGCGAGACGGCGGCGAAGAGCGCGCTCAAGTCGCTCAAGGGCGCGTTCTCGCATGAGATCCACCACCTGGTCGACGAGCTGATCACGCTCAGGATGCTGGTCGAGGCCACGCTCGACTTCCCGGACGAGGAGATCGACTTCCTCGAGGCCGCCGACGCGCGCGGCAAGCTCGCGGGCGTACGCACAAGGCTGGTGCAGGTGCAGGCCACCGCACGCCAGGGGGCGATCCTGCGCGAGGGCATGCACGTGGTGCTGGTGGGCCGGCCCAACGTCGGCAAGTCGTCCTTGCTGAACGCGCTGGCCGGCGACGACGTCGCCATCGTCACCGACATCGCCGGTACCACGCGCGACACGCTGCGCGAGGAGATCGTCATCGACGGCGTGCCGGTACACGTGATCGACACCGCCGGCCTCAGGGACACCGACGACGTGGTGGAGAAGATCGGCATCGAGCGCACCTGGCAGGCGGTCGGCCGCGCCGACCTGGTGCTGGTGCTGGTGGACAGCCGCGAGGGCCTGAGCGCCGAGGTCGCGGCCATTTTGGCCCGCCTGCCCGAGCGCCTGCCGCGCGTGTTCGTGTTCAACAAGGTGGACCTGTCCGACGAGGCGCCGGGCCTGGCCGAAGAGGACGGCCACCCGGTGGTGCGGCTGTCGGCGCGTACCCAGGCGGGCGTCGAGCTGCTGCGGGCGAAGCTGTTGGAAATGATCGGCTACAACGGCGCCAGCGAGGGCGTGTTCCTGGCGCGTGAACGCCACCTCGACGCCATCCGCCGCGCCGCCGAGCACCTGGCGCTGGCCGAAGCGGTGTGGCAGCAGGTGGAACTGTTCGCCGAGGAACTGCGGCTGGCGCAGCACGCGCTGTCGGAAGTCACCGGCGAATTCACCGCGGACGATCTGCTCGGGGTGATCTTCAGCCGGTTCTGCATCGGAAAGTAAGCCCCCCTCCCCACCGATCTATCTCGCCAGGTCGCCCGCCACTACAGATGGCCCGCACGCCCCGGATTGCTGGCCGTCCCCACGCCCTCGGCGTCGACGACGACGCCTGCGATCCAGTGTTCGAGCAGTGGTAACGGCTCGGTCGATTTCCTAATGCAGCGTCTCCGGCGGCAAGGTATCGAGCTGCTCCAGCCTCAGCGGTGCCAAGACTGCATGCGACGGGCCGTAGAAGGCCGCGGCCGGGTCGGCATCGATGAGGCGGCCGTCGGCAGGGTCGATCGGCAGCATGGCCGAGCCGCTTTGTGCAAACGGGCCGCGATAGCGCGCTTCGCTCTCCGCCAAGGCCTGCAGCTGCCGCGCAACCTGCAGCAGCAGCGCACAGAATGCCACGGCAAGCCCGCCCAGCAGCAGCAAGCCCAGCGCGTTGCGCTGGCGGCTGGCCGCAATGGTGCGCTCGACCGGCGCCAGAATGGCGTGTTCGTCGAAGCCGACCACGGCGATCAGCGAGAACACGTCCAGCCCCTGCCAGGCATAGACGCGGCTCACCTGATCGAGCGCCGAGGCCATCCGGAAGGTACCCTGCCCGCCAACGGGCAGCCCTCGAAACGGGGCGTTCAGGTCAAACAACTTCCCCATGGTCTGACCCTGCAGCCGGTTGCGCGCCAGGAAGCGGCCATCGCTGCGCAGCAGAGCCATGCTGTCGTTCGGCCCCAGCTGCAGCGCGGTAAAGCGTTTGACGAAGTACTCCGGCGCGATCGAGAACACCATCACGCCGGCGAAGTGGCCGCGCCGAAACACCGGGCGCGAGAACTGGATGCTCCACGCCCCGGACACCCGGCCCAGCACCGGCTCGCTGATGTAGATCTGGTCGCTGCGCCGGATGGCGTGCACCTTGAAGTGCTCGCGGTCGCCCAGGTAAACGCGCCGGGTGTTGTCCAGGCTGGAATAGGTCAGGAAGCCGTCGGCACCGATGACGGCGATCTGGCGCAGCATGCCCGCCGGGAAGGACGCCACGATATGTGCCGCCCGCTCATCTAGCCGTTGCGGTGCTGCGCTGTACTCGGCGCGCAGACCTTGCAGCGCATAGTCGACGTTGCCGAGCGCACCGGACTGGCTGTCGGCGACCGCCGCCGCCAGCTGCGCAGCATGCCGGGCGGCCTGCTGCAGCGTCTGCTCGCGCCACGCCTTGTGAGTCTGCCCCAGACGCAGCCAATAAAGCGACGTAGCCAACACGGTCGCCAGCAGGACGATGGCTGCGACCAGGCGCAGGCGGGGGGCATTCCACATGGTGTACTCGGGAAAGGGTCTGATTAGGGCAAGCACTCGCTTGCCTGGAACACGGTAGCGGCGATGAATGCAACCGTTCCGGCCGGAACAGGACCGGTCCGGCACCCGGCGAACAGGTGCCGTTCGCCACGCGTTACCGGAGCCTTGTCATTCATCACCTCATGTAACCGCATTTTACAGGAAAAACACCCTATGTTATGCCGTGTGAGTAGAATCAGCACAAATATTACAAAATTTAGACAGGGTATGACGCCCGTTTTGCCACACCCTGCTGTGGCCAGCCGATCTTGCCGGCATCACCACCGCCGGCGTGCCCGGCGCCATGGCGTATGCTGAAAGCTGGGCGGCTACTCGGGATCGTCTTCTCATGCGCGAACATTACGATGTGCTGGTGGTGGGCGGCGGCATCAACGGCTGCGGCATCGCCAACCTGGCGGCCCAGTGCGGGCTGGCGGTACTACTGGTGGAGCAGGACGACCTGGCCGCGCACACCTCGTCGGCGTCCAGCAAGCTGATCCACGGCGGCCTGCGCTACCTGGAGTACGGCGAATTCCGCCTGG
Organism: Pseudogulbenkiania sp.; assembly: GCA_016192025.1. Lineage (GTDB taxonomy): Bacteria > Pseudomonadota > Gammaproteobacteria > Burkholderiales > Chromobacteriaceae > Pseudogulbenkiania. The sequence continues at coordinate 19,720 of JACPUY010000183.1, forward strand.
TGCGCGAGGCACTGGCCGAGCGCGAGGTGCTGCTGGCGATGGCGCCGCACCTGATCCGCCCGCTGACCTTCGTCCTGCCGCACCACAAGGCGTTGCGGCCGGTGTGGATGATCCGTCTCGGCCTGATGCTGTATGACCACCTCGGCAGCCGCGAGCAGTTGCCGGCCAGCCAGCATCTGGAGCTGGCGCAGCACCCGGCCGGCGAACCGCTGCGGCCTGCCTTTCACACCGGCTTCAGTTACGCCGACTGCTGGGTGGACGACGCCCGGCTGGTGGTGCTCAACGCCATGCAGGCGCGCGAGTACGGCGCCGACGTGCTGACCCGCACCCGCCTGGAGGGCGCCTGCCGTGGCGAAGCGGGCTGGCTGGCGCGCTTGACCGACCCGTCCGGCCGGCCCTGGACGGTCACCGCCGGCGCGCTGGTCAACGCCGCCGGCCCGTGGGTCGAGCAGGTACTGGCCGAAACGCTCGGCCGGCCCGGCCCGGCCCGGCTGCGGCTGGTCAAGGGCAGCCATATCGTGGTGTCGCGGCTGTACCAGGGCGAGCACGCCTACCTGCTGCAAAGCGGCGACCGGCGCGTGGTGTTCGTGCTGCCGTACGGCGACTTCAACCTGATCGGCACCACCGACGTGCCGTTTGACGGCGACCCGGCGGCGCTGTCGGCGAGCGCGGAAGAAATCGACTACCTGTGCCGGGTGGTGAACGAGTATTTCCGCCAGCCGATCCGGCCACAGGACGTGGTATGGAGCTTTGCCGGCGTACGCCCGCTGTTCGACGACGGCTCGCCCAGCGCCACGGCGGTCACGCGCGACTACCATCTGGAGCTCGACGGCACCGACGCCCCGCTGTTGTCGGTGTTCGGCGGCAAGCTCACCACCCACCGCCAGCTGGCGCGCGCCGCGCTGACACGGCTGGCTCCCCGCTTCGATCTCGAACTGCCCAACGACCCGCCGCCAGCGCTGCCCGGCGGCGTGCTGCCCACGCTGACGCTGGACGCCTACCGCGAGCAGCTCGCCCGGCGCTTTTCCTGGCTGCCAAGGCCGCTGCTGGGCGCGCTGCTGCAACGCCACGGCAGCCTGATCGAGGTGCTGCTGCAGGGCGCATCGACGCTGGCCGACCTCGGCACCGACCACGGCGGCGGCCTGTACCAGCGCGAGGTGGAGTACCTGATCGAGCGGGAATGGGCGCGCCAGCCGGACGACGTGCTGTGGCGCCGCAGCAAGTGCGGGCTGGCGATGAGTACGGCCGAGCGGCAGGCCTTCGCCGCCGCCTGGGACGCGAAGTATTCCCGGCGGGCGGAGAGCTAGCGCCGGTTATGAACCTGCTCTAGATGCCGCTCTGCAACTCACCCAGCCGGTCCGGGCGGTCGGTGCACAGCATGTCGACCCCCCAGGATTGCAGCCGCCGGGCTTCCTTCACGTCGTTGACGGTATACGCCATCACCGCGTAGCCGGCGGCGCGGAGATCTTCGACCCGCTGCCGGGTCAGGCTGGCATGGTGGCAGTGCAGCGCCAAGGCGCCCACGGCCTCCAGCCGCGCCGGCCAGTCGGCGGGAAGGTCGACGCAAAGCAGCCCGCGCGGCAACTCCGGCGCCACCGTGCCGGCCGCCTGCAGCGCCTCGGCCGAGAACGACGACAGCAGCGGCGGCACCGCCGCCCCCTGCCACAGCCGGCGCGCCGCCTCCGCCACCACCCGCCCGGTCTCGGCCTCGCACCCCGGACACGGCTTGATCTCCAGGTTGACCGTGATGCCGCTCACCCGGCACAGCGTGGCCAGTTCCTCCAAGAGCGGCAGCGCTTCGCCAGCGAACGCCGGGTGGAAATAGCCGCCGGCGTCCAGCTCGCGCAGCTGCGCCAGCGTCAGCTGGCGGGCCGGACCGCTGCCGTTGGTGGTGCGCTGCAGGGTATCGTCGTGCAGCAGGAACGGCTCGCCGTCGGCCGACAGCTTGACGTCGCACTCCACCGCGCGCACCCCCTGCCGCGCGGCGATCAGCAAACCGGCCAGGGTGTTTTCCGGCGCCAGCGCCCCGCCCAGACGATGGGCGAACACCAGCGGATAAGGCCATGACAACATGATCACCTCGATGCTTTCGATCAGAATGGCGGGCAGGCCATGACAAACGCCTGGCAACCGGTCCGAGCCAGAAGCCGTTGGAATCGATTATTCTTCCGGTCTCGCGTTTTCCCTTAATCGTAAACCCTGCTTTACAGCTCGTGTGACACAACGTTATTGTCATCGCGAGTTGTGCAGTGCAACAAATAGAAGAAACAAGCTCTATGGAAATGGTTTTTCTGTGCCTGATGGCGTTTTTTGCCGGCATGATCGACTCGGCCGTCGGCGGCGGCGGACTGATCCAGCTGCCCGCGCTGTTCAACGGCCTGCCCGGAGAGGCCCCGGCCACGCTGCTCGGCACCAACAAGTTCGCCTCGGTGTTCGGCACCGCCAGCGCCACGCGCAGCTTCGTCAAGCGGGTGAGGATGGCGTGGGAGCTGATCTTGCCGGCCACCGGCGCCGCTTTCCTGCTGTCGTTTGTCGGCGCCACCGCCGCCAGCTACGTGCCGAAAGAGGTGATGAAGCCGGTGGTGCTGGTGCTGTTGATCGCGATGGCGCTGTACACGCTGAAGAAGAAGGATCTGGGACGGCTGCACAAGCCGGCGGCGATCACGCGCCGGGAAAAGCGGCTGGCGCTGTTGGTCGGCGGCGGCATCGGCTTCTACGATGGCATTTTCGGGCCGGGCACCGGGACCTTCCTGATCTTCCTGTTCGTGCGCTGTTTTGCCTTCGACTTTCTGCACGCCTCGGCGGCGTCCAAGGTGGTAAACCTGGCCACCAACATCGCCGCACTGTCGTTTTTTGTCACCACCGGCAACATTCTCTACGCGGTGAGCATTCCGATGGCGCTGTCCAACATCGTCGGCGCCCAAGTGGGCAGCCGCATCGCCATCAAGGGCGGGGCGGGGCTGGTCAGGGTGCTGTTCCTGATCCTGGTGACCGGGCTGATCGGCAAGTTCGCCTATGACATGCTGACCTGAGCCGGGGCGCCTAAAGTCGCATTGAGAGCGGACTATGACATGCTGTCGTAAGCCGAGACACCTAAAGTCGCATTGACAGCGGACAAGGATTCCGCAAGATTTGTCGTAAAAATATGACAGTAGTGCCGATAAAAACAATAACGGCTACACGAACAAAACAAACGACTGTTTAATTCGGTTACGAAAACAGTCGTTTGCCGCCCTTTCGCTTTTTACACAACTGAGGAACTGACCATGCAGATCGCAATTCCGGCCGAACGTCTGGCCGGCGAGACGCGCGTGGCCGCCACACCGGAAACGGTGAAGAAACTCGTCGCCCTGGGTCATACCGTGGTCGTCGAGTCGGGGGCCGGACGCCTGTCCGCCGTCCCCGATGCGGCTTATGCCGAGGCGGGGGCCAGCCTGGCCGCCAGCCGCGCGGCAGCGCTGTCGTCCGCCGACATCGTACTCAAGGTCCGCCCGCCCGAGGCCGACGAGATCGCCGAGTGCAAACAAGGCGCCGCCGTCATCTCGCTGATGAACCCGTACACCAACCCGCACCTGGCGGCGATGGCCGCCAAGAAGCTGTCGGCCTTCGCCATGGAGCTGCTGCCGCGCACCACGCGCGCGCAGAGCATGGACGTGCTGTCGAGCCAGAACAACATCGCCGGCTACCGCGCGGTGCTGCTGGCCACACAGTACTACCCGCACTTCATGCCGATGCTGATGACCGCCGCCGGCACGGTGAAGCCGGCGCGCGTGCTGATCATGGGCGTGGGCGTGGCCGGCTTGCAGGCCATCGCCACCGCCAAGCGCCTGGGCGCGGTGGTGGAGGCCACCGACGTGCGCGCGGCGACCAAGGAGCAGGTGGAGTCGCTCGGCGCCAAGTTCATCGAGGTGCCGATGACCGACGAGGAGAAGGCGGCCAGCGACGGCGTCTACGCCAAGGAAATGTCGGACGATTACCAGCGCCGTCAGGCCGAGCTGGTGGCCAAGCACGCCAAGGCGGCGGACATCGTCATCACCACCGCGCTGATTCCGGGCAAGAAGGCGCCGACGCTGCTCGCCGCCGAGGTGGTGGCGGGGATGAAGCCGGGTAGCGTGATCGTCGATCTGGCGGCGGAGGCCGGCGGCAACTGCGCGCTGACCCGCCCGGGCGAGGTGAGCGTGACCGACCACGGCGTGACCGTGGTCGGCA
>JACPUY010000184.1 GCA_016192025.1 Pseudogulbenkiania sp.
CGCCTACGGTGGCCAAAAATGGCCGCTTCAGCGCTCCAAAGCCTCTCAAGCGAGGCAAAGAAAGCAGGAAACGCGTCACTCAAATCGTGAGCCACAAATTTACACGTCAGGCCACGTCAAAATCTGGGTAATTCGAGGTGCCCATCAGTTGGTGGCCTAGTATTTGGGAGGAAGGGACTTGCTCATGCCGTTACTTTACGGGATGCATGCGGGGCTAGATTTGTGCAACAAAGCCACTTTGATTAGAAATTGCAATATTATCCAGAGATTGAGTTTTAATTCTGTAGGAATAATTTCGCTTTGATCCCAATCCAAAAGACGGTCAGGTTACTGCTGCCTTTCCGGCCTTACAGCCTCAAGGTTTCCCATCGCTTACTGGACAGTTTAGGTGGCGTGTCGCGCTTCTTGCTGCACGCGCTGGAGCAGCTAGCGTCGTTAGAGCACTTGGCGGCAGTCACTGGCCTCGCGACAGAGGTATTGCTGCAACAATTGCGATTCCTCACGCAGCACGGCTTTGTTGAAATGCCGGAGGAAGGCGGGACGCCGGCGCTGGCCGAACGCGGTACGAGAATGATTGCAGTCGAACGGTTACTGCGCGACTTCGACCAAACCGTCTGGCTCGATACCTTTACGCTCAAGCGCGCCGACTTGCATCTGCTCCTAGTCCCGGATCGCGAGCTACTGATGAAATTGCCTGACAATGTGGATTCCAGTACGGAGACAGTGCTGCGCCTACCGGAACGCCCTTGGGCTTACCGTCCTTTTGATGAAGTGGGCCGCTTGCGCCGCTTGCTGGACCAACATACCTTGGCCCCGTTGCTTGAACACTGGTGGCCAGGCGCCACCGCACTGATTGGCGACGAGATGGAGCATTGGGAATTCAATTTGCAAAACCCGGATGACGATGGCAGCACGCACTATATGGCCCTCACGTTCGAACCCGGTGAGTTTGTCCTGCACCCCATGAATGGCGCTGCTAACGAGCGTCCGTCATTACCGGAATTCATGTTGCCGGTATTGGGGGTGAAGCATCGATACAGCCTGGTCGATGGGTTCCCATGGCAAGTTGCCGTACCGCCGGTCAGAACATTGTATGTAGAACGCGTTAGCCACGGCGTGCTGGGTGATTTCGTTCCAAGTGAGGACATAGATGTAACCGCCCGTGTAGCGATGCCTATCACGGCACGGGCCAAGAGCCCTCTGCCCGCGGAACTGCAGGATTTCTCGGGAGTGCCTGGCCTCACCACAACTCTCAGCGTGAGTGAACACCAACAGCTTTGCCATGTCGATCACGTGATGTTGAGCCAACAGATGCAGAGGAAGCCGTACTTCCGGCTCTTCTCGTCTAATTATCTTGTCTTGGATGAGGAGATGACATGATTGCTGTCGATCTTTTCGCTGACTTCGTTGACTGGAACGATAAGCAGCGGGAGCGCGGTCACCGCTTTGCCGGTGCTTCGCGCACCTTGTTCATGCTGGCCCGAGGAGCCCGCACTGCCAGCCCACTGGTCTTTGTTGATGCTGCACTGGCGACTCTGGACGCCGTAGGTGCTTATGCGCGCTATCGCCAGGCCAAAGAAATCACTGCCCAACTCGAGGCGGAGGCCGACATGCTGCGTAGGTTGCTAGTTGAAATAAACGAGCAATTACGGATTGAGGCCCATGTGGCTGAACTGAAATTCGGCCAGAAAATGAAGGAGCTGCGTCATCGCATGCAGCAGCAAGCGCTGGAGATCGAACTCAGCGAGGAGTGTTTTAACAGCCTCTCTCGTCAAATCAAACAATTGGGCGTGGCAATTGCAGAACAACGCCTCAGTTCGGTACCGAACTGTCTGCCATTACTGTGTTTAGAAGCTGCTTATTATGAGCTGGTGGACCTGCAATTGCAGACTGCCTTGGATCTAGTTAAAGAATGAGAAATAATCATGAAAAAACCTGGAGCAAAGAAAACTGAGTCTAAGAAGGAAGAGGGTAGCAAGGTCACGAGTCAGGTGCTGGGTAAAGTGCTCGACATCGGCAAAGAGCTTGCATCAACAGGCAACAACCTGATCGACTGGGGCAAAGAAAAAGAACGTACAAAACAGGTCGTGGCCGAGGCCTCGGGAAAGGTTGCCGAGGCTAAGGAAACGACACGCCAGGTGGAGCTGGATGCGAATGTGCGTATTACCGACATTCACCGCAACCACCATAAGGACGTGATGGATCACGAACACGCGATGGCAAGGCTACATGGAGAGCGCGAAGATGCACGTGCGCGTAACCGCGAGCGCGAACGTCTGCTCGACAAACTGCTAGACGAGCCACAGAACCAGGAGCAAGTGGCCGAGCAATACCGCGCGCTGATTGCTGAGGACAAGTCCAAGTCATGATTCCATTTCTTGCTGGTGCAGCGGTAGTGGCACTCGGCGCCACCGCCATCGCATGGCTGCTGGACGAAGAAACCAAGGAGGAGCGGAGTCGGCACGATGAGCTGCGTAGCCGTAATGCAGACCTGCTCAGCAAGCTTGCCAGCGCCTCGGGGGAGGGTGCCAAGGTGGCGGCCGCGCGTCGCAAGCAGGCTGCGTTGACTAAGGCTTTCTACTTGCGCGAGTACTGCAACCAGAATAAGCAAAGACTGGAACAGCCAGCGCAGGAATTCCAGCTATTGACCGCGACATTACAGGCAGACTTGACTGAAAAATCGATCAGCCCATTCCGCCGCAACGCTCTACGCCTGTTGCAGGGGCGTCTGGAAGACACACGCAACCGTCTTGCCGCCTATCAGCGTTATTGCGATTGGTATATGGGGCAGTTAGATAGGATGCTAGAGCGCGAGCGCTACGACAGCGTGTTGGGTTTACCCGAACCGCAATCGCGATTGCCGGAAGATTGGTTTTATCATGGCAAGGTAGCATTGGCATCGGTGGCTGAACTTTGTGGACAGCGGAATAGCTATGGGCAGTCCATCGAGCTCCAGGCCGAAAAAATCGGCGAAGAATATAGCATCGAAAAACAACGCGCCTTGATGATGAAGTATCCGGATCAGGAAGCGATTCCGGTGCAACTGCTGGGCGGGAAAAATCCTCGCTACTTCAAGGGTTGCATTCTGCGCGGGGCGCTGCATGTCGAACATATTCTGGAAAAGCTGCCATGCGTCGGCTTTGTCGAGAAAAGCGGCACCTCCGCCACCTTGGGTGAAGGTTACTGGCTGCGCTGCTATCCAGACTTTTGCGAGATCGACCGCCAGCAGAGCATGAATGGTGGTTTGAAGGCGTTCTTGCCTGTGTCGGAGTCGAGTTTCCCTGGTAAGCGCTACCAGCCCGGTGAGCGCTTGCAGGTGTACCCGCATCACTTCGATTTGCTGCTAAACAGTATGGCAGCGACGGAACAACAGGAATCGCTGGAGCTGGCCGGCGGCAGTGCGGCCCCCGTGTTTATGCATGTCGATGGCACCCAGTATGACGTCCATCCTTTGTTGCAGGAACCGGACGCCGTCTGGCAACTGCGCTCCTTTACCGAAGTTGAGGACGGCGCGTTGATCACTTTGCAGTATGGCGCATGGCAGCTTGAATCGCGCGTCTGCGCGGAGTCGAGTCAGCTGCGCGTCACTGGTCTCAATCGCACTGGCATTGACAGTGTGGAGCTGGATCAACTGCCGTTTACCATGCGCCTGATCAGTGAAAGGCTGAAGGACAGCGTGTTTTGCGATGCGCTGCAGTTTGACCAGTTCGTGCAGTTCTGTCGGCAGCAGTCACTGTTCCAGATGGATGTGCACGCACGTAAAGTGTCGGGGCAATTTTTTGAACGGTGGACCAAGGTCACCGAGTTTCTGATCGACGAAGAAGGATATCGTAATTTTCCCTTGGTTCCGCAATCCGAGCCGGAGAAAAGCGAATGGGACTGTGCGTGCGCCATCAGGCTGGATGCGGTGCTGGACGAGCTGATTCAGGACACGAATTCACGCCTTTTTCTTGAAGAGTATTACATCACCCGTAGCGGCGAACGGCGTTGGCTACGCGTCGGTGAACTGCAAGGCTTGCCTGAGGCGTTGGGCGGCGGCGTATTTCGGCTGACGCATCGTGGCATCATGCGACCAGCCCCAGCGCACGGCTATCAGTCTGTAAAGCCAAGCCAGTTACGCGTGCGATATCCGATTTGGGGTGAACTGGCTAACCAGGGCCGACAAAAGCGGGCATTGCAAAGCTTTATGAGCGGTCGTTTGTTAAACCGCACATTGCAGCAGTTGCTGATGATGCCGGAACGTTATACGCCGCAGCCGGATCCTTACTGGATCCAGCGTATCAGAGAAGGTTTGCAGTGGGATGATCCGAACTGGATGGACCCGGCTAAAGCCGTTACTGCAAAACGCATAGTGGAAGCCGCGCTGGCCGAAACCAATTTGTATTTGATCCAGGGGCCGCCGGGGACTGGGAAGACTACTTGCATCGTGGAAATGTTGCACCAGATTACGGCCGCCAATCCCGATGCGCGTGTGCTCGTGGTGTCGCAGCAGAACACAGCGGTTGATAATGCGCTGGATCGTTATCTGAAGCGCTACCCACACAAATTGGGAAACGTGCTTCGTATTGCTAGGGATCCCGCCAAGGTCCAGGCAAGCGTACGCCCTGCGACTGCGGATGCAATCCTGACTAACTACCTGAAGGACCGTCAGCAGGATTTCAGCCGTGCATGCATCGAACGACCGGAGCATGCCACCCAGATCAAGGAGTGGATCGATGGGATCTACAACCCCAAATCGAAGTTCCCCTTCGATTCGGAACTTAGTGAGCTGTTGATCGGGAACTACAAGTTGATCGGCGCAACCTGTGTAGGGCTGGCTGCCCGCCATTATGGTATGGACCGTCTGACGTTTGATGTTTGTATCATCGACGAGGGGGGGCGCTCGACTGTGCCTGAGTTGCTGATTCCGCTGATGCGTAGCCGGAAGGCGATTATTATTGGTGACCATTACCAACTTCCTCCTAGCATTGCGAGCCGCCTGCAGGAAGCGGATGCGAAAGAATACTTCCCCTTCCTTGAAGAAACTTTCCTTAAGACTAGCTTCTTCGAACAGTTGTACGAGAACCTGCCCAATGCATGCCGAGGCCGGCTGATGGAGCAGTTCCGCATGGTGGAACCGATTGGCGATCTGGTGGCGGATTTGTTCTACAGCCAGGATGGCCAGCGTGGTTTGTTAAATGGCAAACAGCATGATCGCTCGCAGTTCCTCGATTCCCGCCATCCTTTGCGCTGGAAGAATGTGGGAAACGGTTCTCAAGAGCAGGAGAATGGTGTTGGTCCGAGCTTGCTGAATCGAGCAGAAGCGCAGGCGATTGTCGATTACTTGCAGGCGGCAGTGCCGAGACTGGCGAAAGGTAGGCGCAAGTCGGTGGCAGTGATTACTCCGTATGGCGCGCAGAAGCGTTTGATCCAGGGTTTGCTTTCGAAGCAGTCTGCAGTGCATCAGGCGATGGATGTGGAGGTCGATACGGTCGATAGTTTCCAGGGTAGCGAAGCTGATATCGTGTTGTATTCCACTGTGCGCACGGAGGGCAGGATCAGTTTTCTGCTAGATCGTCAACGGCTTAACGTAGCTTGTTCGCGGGCGCGCGAAAATCTGGTGTTCTTCGGCTTTACGCGTTTTTTGCGTCAGTGTGAGTTGCGCGATAAGACATTTTTGTTTAGTACCATCATGGAGCGCAGCAAATATGACCATCGTCTGGATCTACCGAAGAAGACCGGAATCCCGCCGGTTTCATCACCACAGCGGCCCGGCGATAAGCGGCCAAGGCAAGACAAGCCGACTAGGTAGCATAGCAATCCCCCAAGTCTCCAGTCCCGAATAATTTATGACGAGTTTTGAAATAGCTCCGGTCGCTGCTTCCGTCAACCCCTTATTGCCTGAAGTGGTGTCCGGTATTGTAGTGCTTGCTAGGGCAGGTGTTGGTTGTATCGCTGCTTGACTGGGGTTGTCTATAGGGAAAGAACTATTTTTGGTGGCGAGCTCGATTAGTTTTCCATATTGTTCAATTTGGTAAAGAACTATACAGCAAACAATTTCTGCCTTGATTGTTAAAAATCAATGCCTTACGGCGACTCTGGGAAGCGACTTTATTTGCCGAGAACAGCTGTTTACGAGCAATAAAGTTGAATCGTAAACAATAAAACTTCATCACATACAATAAAATTTGATTGCAGCCCGGTAAGCATGCCTTGCCGGGCTGTTTGCATTTAGCGGTGGCATTCAATGTCTCGCCTCGGCCAGATAGCGAGGTGCTTGAGCAATCGTGTATTGTCAGAAATGAGCGTCTACAGGCGAATGAATGAGCAATAGAATCCGAAGTCGTGCTTCTCGCTGTGCACTGGCTGCAACTTGACGACGCTCTAGCACAGGCAGGCGACATGGCCGGCAAGACCGTCTTGAGCTGCTGTGTCCCACTCGACGCTACTGACACTGAACTCGTTGTGGCACACAACAGCACGCTTGCGTAGCGTAAGCGGCCGGGCAATGACCCACAAATACCCGATCAAAAATGATGCGCAATGAACTGGAATGATCTCGAAAAGCACTTCTCTCCAGCGAGGCTGGGCCGCTACAGGGGAGCCTACAGTGGTAATGAGACAAAGGCTGCAGTCGCTTGCTCTCATAACATGAGACTGGCCGAAGCAATGGTCCCTCGCTGAACGTGCTAGAGATCGCACTCAGGAGCGGTATCCACGTGCGACTGACTGCTCTGTATGGTCGCCCCGACTGGTGGGAGACTTGGGCTGATATGCAGATCTTTACTTGGCAAAACAAGGAGATTGCCAATGCCAAGTCAAAGTTGGCCAATTCCAGATGCGGAACGTTGTCACAGTCGTTATTCCATCGTATTCAAGGCCGAGATCGTTCAGGCTTGCCTGCAACAGCGCGGTTCCCGATGAAGTAGCTCAAGGTGAACTATGGCCTCTGCCCGACAAGGCCGAAGATCTGTGATTGAGGTTGCTAGGGAGTTTAAGTGCAGTTTCTGTTTCATCGCTCACCAAACCTCAATCCAGTTCGAGGTAACGCATCTCGTTCGTCTCGCCAAGCAGGAAAGCCTGATTGAGTTTGGTACATGCTCGAATATATTCGGCAACTTGAGTGATCCGCTTGAGCTTGCGCAAATCCTCGCTGTAGTACATCCAAAACTGACGAGTGACTCCGACCAGCTCCGGCAGGACTCGGACGAGCCGCGGATCGCCGCCGACCAGGAAGCAGGGCAGAACGGCCAAAGCTCGCCCCTGGAGGGCGGCCTGATATTGTGCGATCACGCTGGTACTGCGTAACCGACTCGTGGCCCCAGGTAGTACATCATCCATGTATAGCAGTTTGGGGCTGAAGGCCAGATCTTCGACATAAGTAATGAAGCGGTGCCCGGCAAGATCATCGCGATGAAGGATGGGAGGATGCTGTGCCAGGTAGTCTGGCGTCGCATACAGCAGTAGCCGGTAATCACACAGTTTAGAACAGACATATGGCCCTCGCGTGGGACGTTCCAGTGTAATCGCGATATCGGCTTCGCGCCGCGACAGGCTAATGAAGTGCGGTACCGGCAGGATATCTACCGAGATGTCCGGGTAGCGATCCTGGAAGTGGCTGATCTGCGGGGTGACGAAGCAGGAGCCGAAGCCTTCGGTGCAGCCGATGCGTACATGCCCGGACAAGGCGAAGCCGGTACCGGACACCTCCTCGCACGCCGCCTGCAAGGCGCTTTCCATCGTTTCGGCATAGCGCAGCAACTGCTGCCCGTCCACGGTGAGGACGAAGCCCGCCGCGCGCGACTTCTCGAACAGTAAGGCCCCGAGCGCCTGCTCCAGCGCGCGGATACGCCGCGACACCGTGGTGTAGTCGACGCCGAGTCGTTTCGCCGCGCTGCTGGCGGTGTTGGTCCGTGCGACCTCAAGAAAGAACTTGATGTCGTCCCAGTTGAGCCGGTCGACAGGGATGGTGTTTTTTTGCATATCGCTCCGGTGTTTTTGTCTATTCCTAGTAGATTCTCTCCTATCTATACTCGTTTTCAACCACCCAGACCAGCGGCTTCGTCGGGTTGAAGTACAACAATAAATAACCGGTTCGGCGCGTGGCCGCGCCAGGCGGTGTTCTACCTAGGAGAGAGACTTCGATGAATAAACGTTGCCAGGCCTTCGTGGCCGCGCGGGATTTTCTGCTGACTCACCGTACCGACTACGACACCGCGGTCCGCGACTTCCGCTGGCCGCAGCTGAACGAATTCAACTGGGCGCTGGACTATTTCGATGAACTGGCACGCGACAACGAGGCGTCGGCGTTGTGGATCGTCAACGAGGACGGCAGCGAGGAGCGCTACAGTTTTCGCGACCTGGCCGAACGCTCCAACCGTGTCGCCAACCATCTGCGCGCCCTGGGCGTGAAGCGCGGCGAGCGCATCCTGCTGATGCTGGGCAACGAAGTGGCGCTGTGGGAAACCATGCTGGCGGCGATCAAGCTGGGCGCCGTGGTGATTCCCGCCACCGCCTTGCTGACCCCGGAAGACCTGCGCGACCGTCTCGACCGCGGCCGCGTCAGCCACGTGGTGGTGGGTCATGCCCACCTCGACAAATTCGCCGACGTGGCCGGCAGCTACACACGCATCGCGGTCGGCCCGGCCACGGCCGGCTGGATCGAGCACGCCGCCGCTGCTGGCTACCCGGCGGAGTTCGAGGCGGAGGGGGCGACGCTGGCGACCGATCCGCTGCTGCTGTATTTCACCTCCGGCACCACCTCCAAGCCCAAGATGGTGCTGCACAGCCACCAGAGCTACCCGGTGGGGCATCTCTCCACGCTGTACTGGATCGGCCTGCAGCCTGGCGACGTGCACCTGAACATCTCTTCACCGGGCTGGGCCAAGCACGCCTGGAGCTCCTTCTTTGCGCCGTGGAACGCTGGCGCCTGCGTGTTCATTCACAACGTGGCGCGCTTTAGCGCCCCGGCCCTGCTCGCCGTGCTGGAACGTTGCCGCATCACCAGCCTATGCGCGCCGGCCACCGTGTGGCGCATGCTGATCCAGGAAAACCTGGCCGCCTACCGCGGACGGCTCAACCTGCGCGAGCTGGTGGGTGCCGGCGAGCCGCTCAACCCGGAAATCATCGAGCAGATCCAGGCGGCCTGGGGGCTGACGCTGCGCGATGGCTATGGCCAGTCGGAAACCACCGCGCAGATCGGCAATACCCCCGGGCAGCCGCTCAAGGCGGGGTCGATGGGACGGCCGCTGCCGGGTTACCGCGTGGCGCTGATGGGGCCCGATGGCGAACTGGCGAGCGAAGGCGAAGTGGTGCTGCCGCTCGAAACGCGCCCGCTCGGTCTGATGCTGGGCTACGCCGATAGCCCGGAGAAGACCGCCGAAGTGATGGCCGACGGCTATTACCGCACCGGCGACACCGCGATGATCGACGACGAGGGCTACATCACCTTCGTCGGTCGCGCCGACGACGTCTTCAAGGCGTCCGATTACCGCATCAGCCCATTCGAGCTGGAGAGCGCGCTGATCGAGCATCCGTCGGTGATGGAGGTGGCGGTGGTACCAAGCCCCGACCCGGTGCGTCTGGCCGTACCCAAGGCTTTCATCATCCTGGCGCCGGACCAGGTAGCCGACCGGGAACTGGCTCAGGAAATTTTCCGCTTCGCTCGTGAGCGGCTGGCCGCCTACAAGCGCGTGCGTCGCATCGAGTTCGTCAGCGAGATGCCCAAGACCCTGTCGAGCAAGATTCGCCGTGTCGAACTGCGAAAGCTGGAAACACAACGCCGCGAGGAGAACACGCGCGGTCCGCAGGAATATTTCGAAGAAGATTTCCCTACGCTCAAGGGCTGACCCGGTAGCGTCCCTTATCTCCCGTTAACGACACATCCCCTCGGTCCTGGCACCGAGGGGGCTGGCCCACTTCGTCCATAAGGCAGGCACATAATGACTCTTTCCACTACCGTTCCCACCGTCAAGCTCCTGATCAACGGCGAGTTCGTCGAATCGCAGACCAGCGTCTGGCGCGACGTCGTCAACCCGGCCACGCAGGAGGTGCTGGCGCGCGTGCCGATGGCCACCCAGGCCGAGGTCGACGCCGCCGTGGCCGCTGCCAAGACGGCATTCAAGAGCTGGAAGAAAACCTCGATCGGCAGCCGCGCGCGCATCTTCCTCAAGTACCAGCAGCTGATCCGCGAAAACATGAAGGAACTGGCGGCCATCCTTACCGCCGAGCAAGGCAAGACCCTGGCCGACGCCGAGGGTGACGTATTCCGTGGCCTGGAAGTCGTCGAGCATGCCGCCAGTATCGGCAACCTGCAACTGGGTGAATACGCCGAGAACGTTGCTGGTGGCGTCGATACCTACTCAGTGCTGCAGCCTTTGGGTGTGTGCGCGGGCATCACCCCGTTCAACTTCCCGGCGATGATCCCGTTGTGGATGTTCCCGATGGCCATCGCCACCGGCAACACCTTCGTGCTCAAGCCGTCCGAGCAGGACCCGATGGTGACCATGCGCCTGGTGGAGCTCGCACTGGAAGCCGGTATTCCGGCCGGCGTGCTCAACGTGGTGCACGGCAGCCCGGACGTCGTCAACGCTATCTGTGATCATGCCGACATCAAGGCAATCTCGTTCGTCGGTTCGAGCAAGGTCGGCACCCACGTCTACAACCGCGCCAGCCTCGCCGGCAAGCGGGTGCAGTGCATGATGGGCGCCAAGAACCACGCCATCGTCCTGCCCGATGCCAACAAGGAGCAGGCGCTCAACCAGCTCACCGGCGCGGCGTTCGGTGCAGCCGGCCAGCGTTGCATGGCGCTGACCGTGGCGGTGTTGGTGGGGGAGGCGCAGCAATGGGTGCCCGAGCTGGTGGCCAAGGCCAAGGCGCTGCGCGTCGGTCCCGGCAAGGACAACCCGGACGTGGGACCGCTGGTGTCGTGCGCTGCGCGCGACCGTGTCGAATCGATGATCGCCCAAGGGGTGGAGCAGGGCGCCAAGCTGGAGCTGGATGGCCGTAACGTCAAGGTGGCGGGCTATGAGCACGGCAACTTCGTCGGCCCGACTATCTTCTCCGGCGTGAAGCCGGGCATGGCGATCTACGACCAGGAAATCTTCGGGCCGGTGCTGTGCCTCACGGCGGCCGACACCCTGGACCAGGCCATCGAACTCATCAACGCCAACCCCAACGGCAACGGCACCGCCATCTTCACCCAGAGCGGCGCGGCGGCACGCAAGTTCCAGGAAGACATCGACGTCGGCCAAGTCGGCATCAACGTGCCGATCCCGGTGCCGGTGCCGCTGTTCTCGTTCACTGGTTCGCGTGCCTCCAAGCTGGGCGATTTGGGCCCGTACGGCAAGCAGGTGGTCCTGTTCTACACCCAGACCAAGACCGTCACCAGTCGCTGGTTCGACGATGCCGCTTCGAGCGGCAAGGTGAACACCACCATTTCGCTGAGCTGACCGGGAAGGAGGGCACATCATGGATTTTGCACTCAACGAAGAACAGATTGCGTTCCAGGACAGCGCGCGCGAGTTCGCCCGCCACGAGCTGGCTCCCTACGCCGCGCACTGGGACGAGGAAGAAATCTTCCCCAAGGACACTCTGCGCCGTGCCGGCGAGATGGGCTTCTGCGGCCTCTACACGCCGCAGCAGTACGGCGGGCTGGGGCTGTCCCGGCTCGATGCCGCCATCGTGTTCGAGGAACTGGCCGCTGGCTGCACCGCCACCGCCGCTTACCTCACCATCCACAACATGGTGAGCTGGATGGTCGGCAGCTTTGCCCGGCCGGAAGTGGCTGAGCAGTGGGGGCCGCAACTGGCCAGCGGCACCAAGCTGGGCAGCTATTGCCTGACCGAACCAGGTGCAGGCTCGGACGCCGCCAACCTGCGCACCCGTGCCGAGCGGGACGGCGACGTCTACCGGCTCAACGGCAGTAAGGCCTTCATCTCCGGCGCCGGCAGCACCGACGTGCTGTTGGTGATGGCGCGCACCGGTGGGCCGGGGGCCAAGGGCGTGTCGGCCTTCGTGGTGCCGGCCGACCTGCCCGGCATCAGCTACGGCAAGAAGGAAAAGAAAATGGGCTGGAATGCCCAGCCTACCCGCACCATCACCTTCGACAACGTGGTGGTGCCGGCGGCCAATCTATTGGGTGAGGAGGGCCAGGGCTTTACCTTCGCCATGAAGGGGCTGGACGGCGGGCGCATCAACATCGCCACCTGCTCGGTGGGTACCGCCCAGGCCGCGCTGGAAGCCGCCACGCGCTACGTGCAGGAGCGTCAGCAGTTCGGCCAGACGCTGGCCGAATTCCAGACCGTGCAGTTCCGCCTGGCCGACATGGCGACGGAACTGGTTGCCGCGCGCCAGATGGTGCGGCTCGCTGCCTGGAAGCTCGACAACGGCAGCCCGGACGCTACCGCCTACTGCGCCATGGCCAAGCGTTTCGTCACCGATACCGGCTTCAAGGTGACCAACGAGGCGCTGCAGCTATTCGGTGGCTACGGCTACATCAAGGAATACCCGATCGAACGCCACCTGCGTGACAGCCGTGTGCACCAGATTCTGGAAGGCACTAACGAAATCATGCGCGTCATCGTCGCACGCCGGCTGTTGCAGGACGGGGCGCTGGACGCGCTGCGTTGATCGGCTCGCAAAACCTAAGGAGAAGTCAGACATGACCCAATACGCCCATCTCGCCGTGGAAAAACACGGCCACACCGCCGTCGTCACCATCGACAATCCGCCGGCCAACACCTGGAATCGGGAGAGTCTGGCCGCCTTGAAACAACTGGTGGCCGATCTCAACGTCGAGCGTGACATCTACGCGCTGGTGATCACTGGCCGTGGCGGCAGGTTCTTCTCCGCCGGGGCCGACCTCAAGCTGTTCGCCGACGGCGACAAGCGCGTCGCCACCGAGATGACCATGCTGTTCGGCGAGGCCTTCGAGGCGCTTTCGGCCTTCCGTGGTGTCAGCATCGCCGCCATCAACGGCTACGCCATGGGCGGTGGGCTGGAGTGCGCGCTGGCCTGCGACATCCGCATCGCCGAGGCGCAGGTGCAGATGGCGTTGCCGGAAGCCTCCGTCGGCCTGTTGCCCTGCGCCGGCGGCACCCAGTTGCTGCCGTGGCTGGTGGGCGAGGGCTGGGCCAAGCGCATGATCCTGTGCGGCGAGCGCGTCGATGCCGACACCGCCTTGCGCATCGGGCTGGTGGAGCAGGTGGTAGAGCAAGGTCAGGCGCTCGAGGTCGCTATCAAGCTGGCGGAGCAGGTGGCGCGGCAATCGCCCTCCGCCGTCGCGGTGTGTAAGCCACTGGTGCAGCGCGCCCGCCTGCAGCCGCCGGGCTACAACCTGATTCACGAGCGCGAGCAGTTCATCAAGCTGTTCGATACCCGCGACCAGCAGGAAGGCGTCCAGGCCTTCCTCGCCAAGCGGCCGCCCCAGTGGCACAACGCCTGACGTCGAGGAACCGAACATGTCCGACATCGTCTTGTTCGAGGAGCGTGCCACCGCCAGCGGTCACCGCATCGGCCTGGCCACGCTGAACGCGGCAAAGTCACTCAACGCGCTGACGCTGGAGATGATCCGGCGGCTCCAGGCGCAGCTGACCGCGTGGGAAACCGACGCGGGCGTCGTGGCCGTGCTGCTGTGCGGTGCCTGCGACAAGGCCTTCTGCGCCGGCGGCGACGTGCGTTCGTTGCGCAGTGCGCTGCTGGACGACGAGCGCACGCCCAACCCGCACGCTGTGGCCTTCTTCAGCGAAGAATACCGGCTCGATTATCACATCCACCGTTACTGCAAGCCTTTGATCGTGTGGGGCGGCGGCATCGTCATGGGGGGCGGGCTCGGGCTGATGGCCGGGGCTAGTCATCGCGTGGCCACGCCCTCCACCCGCATCGCCATGCCGGAAATCACCATCGGCCTGTACCCGGACGTGGCCGGCAGTTGGTTCCTGCAGCGCATGCCGGCCAAGCTCGGGCTATTCCTTGGCCTGACCGGTGCGCCACTCAACGCGCACGACGCCGTGCTGTGCAATCTGGCTGATCACCTGCTGGCCGAAGACGGTCAGGATGCCTTGCTGCAGGGTTTGGCACAGGCTGACTGGTCCCAGCCTGCGGTGCGACATCACGGCATGGTGAGCACGCTGCTAAGCGCGCTGGCGGAGTCCTGTCTCGAGCCAATGCCCGAGGCCAACACTGCGCGCAACCTGCTCACGGTGCAACGCCTGATGAACAAGGGCGACCTTGATGCCGTCGCAGCGGCACTCGCCGGCACGGCGTTCGAAGACTCCTGGCTTGCTGCCGCGGCCAGAAACTTTGCCCTGGGTTGCCCGTCCTCGGCAGCTGTCACCTGGGAAATCTTCCAGCGTGCCCGCCACCTGTCGCTGGTGGACGCGCTACGCATGGAGCTGGCGCTGTCGGTCAACTTCTGCGCCCGGCCGGATTTCCGAGAAGGGGTGCGTGCCTTGCTGGTCGACAAGGACCGCACACCGCATTGGCACTATCCGACCTTGGCCGCCATCCCGCAGGGCTGGGTGGAGAGCCACTTCATCAGCCCATGGGCCGCCACGCAGCACCCGCTCGCCGACCTGAAATAACACACCATTGAGGAGAAACACCATGCAACACGTCGCATTCATCGGGCTGGGCAATATGGGGGGTCCCATGGCGCTCAATTTGCAGAACAAGGGCTTCGCCGTCAGCGCCTTCGATCTCTCGGCCGAGGCACTGGCCAAGTTGCAGGCAGCCGGCGCCCGTGCCGCCAGCAGTGCGGCCGATGCGGTGGAAGGGGCCGATGTGGTGATTTCCATGCTGCCGGCCGGCAAGCACGTTGAAGGGCTGTATCTGGGTGAAACGGGCCTGTTCGCCAGGCTGCCCAAAGGCACGCTGGTGATCGACTGCAGCACCATCGCCGCCGCCAGTGCGCGCAAGGTGGCGCAAGCCGCCCGTGCCGCCGAGCTAAACATGCTGGACGCCCCGGTCTCCGGTGGAACTGCCGGTGCTGCCGCCGGCACGCTGACCTTCATCGTTGGCGGCGAGACGGCCGACCTGGAGCGTGCCCGCCCGCTGTTGGAAGCCATGGGTAAGAACATCTTCCACGCCGGTGCCAGCGGTGCGGGCCAAACCGCCAAGATCTGCAACAACATGCTGCTTGGCATTCTCATGACCGGCACCGCCGAGGCGCTGGCGCTGGGTGTCAAGAATGGCCTCGATCCCAAGGTGCTGTCCGACATCATCGCCAAGAGTTCGGGGCGCAACTGGGCGCTGGAGGTCTACAACCCTTGGCCGGGCGTGATGGAAAACGCCCCGGCCAGCCGTGGCTACAAGGGCGGCTTCGGCACTGACCTGATGCTCAAGGACCTGGGCCTCGCCAACGAAGCCGCACGTGAAATCGAACTGCCGCTGGCGCTGGGTGCACTGGCTGAGCAACGCTATCGCCGCTTCAGTGCCGAAGGCCATGGCGGGTTGGACTTCTCGGCAATCATTCAGAGCTACATCTAAGTCAGTCAGAACCCAAAGGAGGCAATATGAATCACATAGACGTGCACTCACTCGCCGGAAAAGCCAAATTCAATGGCTTCCATGGCTTGGTCTTGTTCTGGTGTGTATTGATGCTGATACTCGACGGCTACGACCTTGCCGTAGTCGGTGCGGCGCTTCCATCGATCATGAAGGACATGGGAGTCGATGCAACCAGAGCCGGTGTCATGGCCGGATCCGCACTCTTCGGCATGATGTTCGGGGCCATTTTCTTTGGCACGCTAGCCGACCGATTTGGCCGCCCGGTGATGATCTGCGTATGCGTCGCCCTGTTCAGTCTTTTCACCGCAGCCGCAGGGCTGACCCACGATCCCATCACTTTCAGTGTAATGAGATTCATCGCGGGCCTGGGCATTGGCGGAGTCTTGCCGATCGCCACCGCTCAAATGGCCGAGTTTTCGCCAAACGCCCTGCGGACACGACTGGTGACGGTGGTGTTTGCGGGGTATTCCATAGGCGGAATTCTGGTAGCGCTGACTGCAAAGCAGCTTATCGAGAGCTACGGCTGGCAGTCGGTATTTCTTGTTGCTGGCCTGGGTGTGCTGCCGATTCCGTTCATCATGAAATCGATGCCGCAATCGATGGCCTTCCTGAGCAAGAACGGTCGCCACGACGAGCTGCGCACCCTGGTGAAGCGGCTGGTGCCCGACTATCCGTTGAACGGCCACGAGCAGTTCGCCGGTTCCTCCGCGGACAGCAACAAAGACGCTCCGGTGCGACGCCTCTTTCAAGACGGGCGCGGCTTCAGCACCACGATGATCTGGGCCGCGTTCATGACGGGTTTGTTCATGGTCTACGCACTCAGCTCGTGGCTGACCAAGTTGATGGCGATGGCAGGATACAGCCTGGGTTCGGCGCTGAACTTCGTGATCGTTTTCAACGTCGGGGCCATCGCGGGTGCAGTCCTCGGTGGCTGGCTCAGTGACAAGGTCAACATCAAGCGGGTGCTGATTGCCTTCTACGTCGTCGGGGCGGTAGCGCTGACAGCGATGGGTTACACGAAATCCACCGAGTTGCTATTTGTCGTCGTATTCGTTGTCGGGGCATCGACGCTCGGTACGCAACTGCTTGCCTATGCCTATGCGGGCGACTTCTACCCTCCTGCCATTCGATCAACCGGTGTTGGCTTTGCGTCCGGCGTGGGCCGAATCGGCGCGATCGTGGCACCCGTGCTCATCGGCTGGATCGTTTCCTTGAAGTTGCCGCTTGAGCAGAACTTCATGGCAATCAGCTTGGCCGGCATATTGGGCGCGTTCGCTGTGATGCTGATCAATCAGGCACGTGCCGAGTCATCCCGCACACAGAGAACGACCGTTGCGGTAGCTCCCGCTGGCGAACTGGGCTGAGATCTTCACCAAACGTTACGTCTTCATCGAGGGCGGGTGTCGGGAGAGCGGCTCGGACGCTCTCCCATATCGAGAGAGGCCAGGTCGCTTGGAAAGGACCAGCCTTCAAGTATGGAATATGACGTGGCGATCGGTGGCGGGAGCTCTTCCGGCCGCCAACACGTACGCTCGGGAGGGCTCGCATCGTTCCTGGGCCCTGTCGATGAAGGGGTATGAAAAAGGATGGCTTTGCCCGGCCTGATGATGAGAAGAGTTGCAGGAGAATTCATGAAAGTTCTAGTCGCTGTGAAACGCGTTGTCGATTACAACGTGAAAGTCCGGGTCAAGGCCGATGGCTCCGGGGTGGATATCGCCAACGTCAAGATGTCGATGAACCCGTTCGACGAAATCGCCGTGGAAGA
>JACPUY010000129.1 GCA_016192025.1 Pseudogulbenkiania sp.
GACGATGAGGTTCGTTGACGCATGTCAATAGCCTACTGTCGTCGTGGGCCCACTATGGGAATCGAAGCCATTCACGATCGGAGGTCGAAAATGTTCCCACTACTACGCAGAGTTGTTCCCGTGGCCGTGTTGGTGTTTGCCGCGCAAGGCAGCGCATGGGCCGATGCCAAACTGGACGTGGCGATGAAACAGCTGGCCGCCACCAGCGGCTGTGTCGCCTGTCATAGCGTCGAATCCGGCAAGCCAGGGCCGGCGGGCGCTGCGCCGGTCGGCCCTGCCTGGCAGGATGTGGCTGCCCGCTACAAGGGCCAGGAAGGCGTCTCGGAAAAACTGCTGAAAACCGTGATGGAGGGTTCCAACCCCTACGCCAGCCACTGGAAGGGCAAGGTAAGCGGACTGGCGATGCCGCCCAACGCGGTGGCCATCCAGGAGGCCGATGCCAGAAAACTGGTCGCGTGGATTCTGAGCCTGAAGGAGTGATGCTCACACTGGCCGTCAGGCCAAGCAAGGCGGCGTCCCGGTGGCGCCGTTTTTTCTTCCCGGATTATTTCATTGCGGCGGCGAGCGGCGGAACAGGCCGAAGATCTCGCTCTTCTCGCGCGGCCGGCGGCCTTGCCAGATCATCGTCCAGCCGGGTTCGGCCAAGCCTTCGGCCGGGGTGCGGTTGACCAGACGGTAGTCACAAGGGATGGGCTGGCCGGCGGTGAACGGCGTCAGCGTCAGCCCGCCGTAATAGTGCCAGCTGAGCCGGGTCAGCAGGTGGGACCGTTCGGTCGCCACGCAGCGCGCGTCGGCAGGCAGCGCGCGCAGCATGCTGGCGACTACCGGGCGGTAGCTCTTGGCCGCATCAAGCCATGGCAGCCACAGCGACATTGCCAGTCCCCAGAACAGCGTGATGCCGGCCGCCCAGTTGGTCACTGCCTGCCGTCCGCGCAGGTTGCGCCGCGTCACCGCCCACAGCCAGACCAGCGTGGCGAACAGCGCGCACAGCGCTGCCAGCGCCGAGACCGACGGTTCGTAGTAGGGGCTGAAATACTTGGCGCGCTGCGCCAGCTTCTCCGGCCAGCCGAAGTTCATCGCCGCCCAGCCGGCCCAGATCAACAGACCGAAGAAGCCGAAGGTCATCAGGCCGAACCAATTGAGAAACGCCGCGGCGCCGCGCTTGAGGGTGTCGAGTTCGACCGCCGCCAGCATGGCCATCGGCAGCAGCATCGGCAGGGCGTATTCCGAGCTCTGGCGGGTGGACAGCGTCAGCAGGATCATCACCACGCCGAAGAACATCAGTGGCAGTTGCAGCCGCGGCTGGTCGAGATGGCGGTGGCGGTACAGCGTCCAGGCCGCCAGTGGCCAGGCCGGCCAGGTGTACCAGAGCGAGACCAGCGGGTAGTAGCCGAAGTCGTGGAACACGCCGAGACGGCCGAAGCCGTTGAGCGGCCCGAGCGCGTAGCCTTGCCACCAGGCGGCAAACACCTGCGGCTGGGCCTTGGCCAGTGCCATCGGCCAGACCAGCATCAGCGGCAGCGCCAGCACCAGTGCCATGCTCAGGGTGATCAGGTAGCGCGGGTGGCGCCAGGCGCTGAATGCCGGCAGCAGAACGGCCACCAGCCAGATCAGCGCGACCTCGAGCAGGCTGGTCGACAGGAACACCGTCACCGTCGCCGCCCCCAGTATGGCCCCGGCCAGGCCCGGCGAGCGGAGTGTCAGCGTCAGGGCGTAGAAGGCGGCGGCAAAGCCGGCAAAACCGGCGACGAGGGTGTTCATCTGATGGCCGGTGGCGATAAGCCCGAGGCAGCCGATCAGGATCAGCACCACGCTGCGGCCGTGGCGGCGGCCGATCAGTTCGCGTCCGGCCATACCGGCCAGCAGAAGCGCGATGGCCATGAAGAACGGTGTGGCCAGCCTGGCGGCATCGTGCAGCGGTAAAGCCCAGGGCGACAGCAGGCGGGCAAAGCCGGCCGCGACCCAGTAATACAGCGGCGGGGCTTCCAGGTAGGGCTGGCCCTGAATCGATGGCAGCAGCCAGTGGCCGTGACGCAGCATGTCCTCGATCACGGCCAGCACGTAAGGTTCGTCCGGCTTCCACGGGTCGTGGCCGAGAATACCGGGCCACAGCCAGACGAAGGTCAAGAGCAGTAACAGCCACGGCTTCTCGGTGGGTTGGGCGAGGCGGGAGTCGGAATCCGGGGTGTACGTCAGCATGCGGGAGAGGGGAAGCGGTGAAAGGCGATAGCTTACTCGCAGAACGCAAAAAAGGCAGCTCGACGCTGCCTTTTTGCTACCTGAAGGGGCAATCCCGAAGCGCTTAGCGCTTGAAGAAACCGCCGAACTTCTGGTTGAACTTGTCCACGCGGCCGGCGGTGTCGACGATCTTCTGCTTGCCGGTGTAGAACGGGTGGCACTGGGAGCATACTTCGATACCGAAGTTTTCCTTGGCCATGGTGGATTTGGTCACGAACTGGTTGCCGCAGGAGCAGGTTACAGCCACGTCGTGGTAATTCGGGTGAATATCGGTTTTCATTACGGTTCCCTTTTCAAATCGGGTACAGGGGTTTTGCCTGTACTGCTTGTCGAAATGATAGATTATCCGCCCTTTGGCTTGACTTGACAAGCGCAAGGGACGGCTCAGGAAGATTATGAGCGGTGCGTAGAACCTGTTTCAGTAGGCGTAGCCGCCTAATGAATAGGTTCTCAGGCGCGGCGCCACGTGGTGCCTTGCGCACTGTCTTCCAGAACGACTCCCTTGGCGGCGAGTTCGTCGCGGATGCGGTCGCTTTCCGCCCAGTTCTTGGTGGCGCGGGCGTCGCGGCGGGCCTGGATCAGCGCTTCGATCTCGTCGGCGGACAGTTCCGCATCGGCTGCGCCGCCTTGCAGGAACTCGAGCGGGTCGCGCTGCAGCAGCCCGAGCACCACGCCCAGCGCTTTCAGCAGACCGGACAGCGTGGCCGATTCGCTACGGTTCACTTCGCCGGCCAGTTCGAACAGTACGGCCATGGCTTCGACGGTGTTGAAGTCGTCATTCATGGCCAGCTTGAAGCGGCGGGCGTAGTCGTTTTCTTCCCAGTCGATCTCCACCACGGCCGGCGCCACGTTCTTCAGCGCGGTGTAGAGGCGGGTCAGCGACTGCTTGGCGTCGTCCAGATGCACGTCGGAATAGTTGAGCGGGCTGCGATAGTGGGCGCGCAGGATGAAGAAGCGCACCACTTCGGCGTCGTATTTCTCGAGCACCTCGCGGATGGTGAAGAAGTTGCCCAGGCTCTTCGACATCTTCTCGTTGTCGACACGGATGAAGCCGTTGTGCATCCAGTAATTGACGAAGTCGTGGTTGTGCGCGCCTTCCGACTGGGCGA
Organism: Pseudogulbenkiania sp.; assembly: GCA_016192025.1. Lineage (GTDB taxonomy): Bacteria > Pseudomonadota > Gammaproteobacteria > Burkholderiales > Chromobacteriaceae > Pseudogulbenkiania. The sequence goes on from JACPUY010000129.1 coordinate 3,348, forward strand.
TCTCGTTCTCGTGGTGCGGGAACTGCAGGTCGGCGCCGCCGCCGTGGATGTCGAACTGTTCGCCCAGGTGGTGCTCGCTCATTACCGAGCATTCGATATGCCAGCCCGGCCGGCCAGCACCCCAGGGGCTGGGCCAGGACGGTTCGCCCGGCTTGGCGGACTTCCACAGCACGAAGTCGAACGGGTCGCGCTTGTTGGCGTCGACCTCGACGCGCTCGCCGGCACGCAGGTCTTCCAGGCTCTTGCCGGACAGCTTGCCGTAGCCGGGGAACTCGCGCACTGCATAGTACACGTCGCCGTTCGGCGCGGCGTAGGCGCGGCCGTTGGCGATCAGCTTCTCGATCAGGGCGATCATGCCCGGCACGTGCTCGGTAGCGCGCGGTTCGTGATCGGGGCGGATGATGCCGAGCGCGCCGAAGTCTTCGTTCATGGCGTCGATGAAGCGGGCGGTCAATGCCTGGATCGGTTCGCCGTTCTCGGCGGCGCGTTTGATGATCTTGTCGTCGATATCGGTGATGTTGCGCACGTAGGTCAGGTCGTAACCGGAGGCGCGCAGCCAGCGCGCCACCATGTCGAACACCACCACCATGCGGGCGTGACCGAGATGACAGTAGTCATACACCGTCATGCCGCATACGTACATGCTGGCCTTGCCTGGCGTGATCGGTGTGAAGACTTCTTTCTGTCGGGTCAGGGTGTTGTAGAGGTTCAGCATGGTGGTCATAAACCTGTGGCGTCGTAGGCAAAAATGAAATTGTACCAGAGCGGTCAAGCCCCCTGTTGAGGGGTGTTGTCGTGGGCCGTAACGAAAACGGACCCGCCAGCGGGCGGGTCCGTGCCGGTCGGTGCCACGGAGCGTCAGCTTTGCAGCTCGGCCAGGTTGTCGAACAGCTTGAGCGACTGCGGGTTGGCCAGCGCCGTGACGTTGCTGACCGGTTCGCCGTGGATGACGTTCTTGACCGCCAGTTCGACGATCTTGCCGCTGATGGTACGCGGGATGTCGGCGACCTGGATGACCTTGGCCGGGACGTGGCGCGGGCTGGCGCCGTGCTTGATCTTGTCGCGCAGGCGGGCGACGAGGTCCTCATCGAGCGTCAGCCCTTCGCGCAGGCGCACGAACAGGATCACCCGCTCATCGTCCTGCCAGCGCTGCCCGACCGCCAGGCTTTCCAGAATCTCTTCGAACGCCTCCACCTGGCGGTAGATCTCGGCGGTGCCGATGCGCACCCCGCCGGGGTTGAGCACGGTGTCGGAGCGGCCGTAGATGACCAGACCGTCGTGTGTGGTCAGCTCGGCGTAGTCGCCGTGGCACCAGGTGTTGGGGAAGCGGGCGAAGTAGGCCTTGCGGTACTTTTCCCGGTGCGGGTCGTGCCAGAAGCCGACTGGCATTGACGGGAAGGGGCCGGTGCAGACCAGTTCACCTTTCTCGCCGCGCACCGGCTGGCCGCGGTCGTTCCAGATGTCCACCGCCATGCCCAGCCCGCGGCATTGCAGTTCGCCTCGGTACACCGGCAGGTTGGCCGACCCCAGCGCGAAGCACGACACGATGTCGGTGCCGCCGGAGATCGACGCCAGGTTGAGGTCCTGCTTGATGTGCTGGTACACCCAGTCGTAGCTCTCGGCCACCAGCGGCGAGCCGGTGGAAAAGATGGCGCGCAGCTGGCTCAAGTCGTACTCGGCCCCCGGCTCCACACCGAATTTCTTCAGCGCGTCGAGGTAGTTGGCCGGGGTGCCGAGATGGGTGCAGCGGTAGGCGGTGACGTAGTCCCAC
>JACPUY010000130.1 GCA_016192025.1 Pseudogulbenkiania sp.
GGCATCTACTACTGGTTCCCCAAGATGACCGGCAAGATGTACTCGGAACCGCTCGGCAAGTTCCATTTCTGGTGGTCGATGATCTGGTTCAACGTGACGTTCTTCCCCATGCACTTCCTCGGCCTGGCCGGCATGCCGCGGCGCATCCCCGATTACGCGCTGCAGTTCACCGACTTCAACCTCGTCGCCTCGGTTGGTGCGTTCTGTTTCGGTCTCGGCCAGCTGATTTTCCTCTACAACATGGTGACCTCCATCCGCCGCGGCGAGACGGCGCCACACAAGCCGTGGGAGGGGGCCGAGACGCTGGAGTGGCAGATACCGACGCCGGCGCCTTACCACAGCTTCGTCGAGGCGCCGCAGGTGGAGGCGGGCGAGAACGGCGTGATCCGTTCGATGAAGGGGGGCGCTCATCACTGAGCGCGCGGCCATGGCGGAATCGAGCCGAGCGGACAACCGGGTGCTGTTGCTGAAACTGGGCGTCATCGCCTGCGCGATGTTCGCGTTCGCCTGGGCATTGATCCCGCTGTACCGGGTGATCTGCGAGGTGACCGGCATCAACCAGCTGGTCAAGGCCGATACGCCGGCCGGCAGTGCCACCGTGGCCGAAGCCACACCGCTGGCGACCCCGGTGCGCATGCGCTTCGACGCCACGGTGCAGGCCGGCTTGCCGTGGCAGGTCAGGCCTTTGGTGGGCCAACTGGATGCGCCGCGCGGGGAGTTCGTGCGGGTCGATTATGAGATCACCAACGCCAGCAACCGCGAGGTGACGGGTCAGGCGGTGCCGCGCTACCTGCCGGCCGCCGTGGGCAACTACGTGAAGAAGCTGGAATGCTTCTGCTTCCGTCAGCAGCGCTTCAAGCCGGGCGAAACCCGACGCTTTCCGGTGGTGTTCGTGCTAGACCGCGCCATGCCGGCCGAGATCGGCGAGATCACCCTGGCCTACAGCGTGTTCGAGGTGCCGGGCAAGGGGGCGCCATGAAGTGGCTGGCCGGGATTTCGGCAGTGCTGTCGGCCTTTCTTGGCATCCGCAAGGGGCAGGCGGCCCGGCACGACGTCAAATTGCAGTTCTGGCAGATCATCGTGGCGGCACTGCTGCTGGTCGCGTGCCTGATCGGCGGCTTGCTGCTGCTGGTGTCGCTGGTGACGGCCTGAGTCATCTACAGGAGAACGGACATGGAATCGGTCTCGCATCAAACGCACTATTTCGTGCCGGAACCGTCGCGCTGGCCGGTGGTGGGGGCGGTGGCGCTGTTCTTCCTGGGACTGGGGGCGGCGCTGGCGGTCAACGGTGTCGGCCTTGGCAAATTCTCGCTGGCGCTCGGCCTTGCCATCCTGCTGTACATGCTGTTCGGCTGGTTTGGCGATGTGATTCGCGAAAGCCTGAAGGGGGACTACCACGGCAAGGAGGATCTGTCGTTCCGCTGGGGCATGGGCTGGTTCATCTTTTCCGAAGTGATGTTCTTTGCCGCCTTCTTCGGTGCGCTGTTCTACGTGCGCACGATCTCGGTGCCCGAGCTGGGCAATTTCGAGCACAAGCTGCTGTATCCAGATTTCGCCGCGGCGTGGCCGCTGTCCACCGGGCCCGGCATCCGCCAGCGCTACGGCGCGATGGCGGCCTGGGGGCTGCCGGCCATCAACACCCTGATCCTGCTGTCCTCCGGCGCCACGCTGACCTGGGCGCACTGGGGGCTGATACAAGGCAAGCGCGGGTCGCTGACCATTGGCTTGCTTTTGACGGTGTTGCTGGGGGCGCTGTTCCTCGGCCTGCAGGCTCTCGAATACCGGCATGCCATGCACGAACTGAACCTGACGCTGGCCTCCGGCGCCTACGGCATGACCTTCTACATGCTGACCGGTTTTCACGGCATGCACGTGCTGCTCGGCGCCATCATCCTGGCGGTGGTCTGGCTGCGGGTGATCCGGGGGCACTTCAACCCCGAGCACCATTTCGCCTTCGAGGCAGCGGCATGGTATTGGCACTTTGTCGACGTGGTGTGGCTCTTGTTGTTCACCCTCGTGTACTGGCTCTAGGGTTAGTCATTGGCCAGCCCGTCAACGGTTTCGGCCAACCTGGAGGGTTGGCCGAAGGGCAGGGTAGCTAGCGGTGCAGCTACAGGTGATGGGGGCGCCACCAGCCGAACAGCGCACCCAGGATCAGCAGGCAGAACAGGCCGATCGACAGGCCGACCCGCAACGTCAGCGAGCGCACTACGCGCTGCGACCCGGGGTCGCTTCTCAAGAGGCCGTTAAGTCCCCAGAACAGGGTGAGGATGATGCAGGCGAGCAGAACTAGCACGAGCAGTTTCATTTCCGGTCCCCCTTTGCCAGTATCGTCTTATAAGACTAGACGAAAGTCCGGGGCTTGGCAGGCCTTGGGGCTGGCGCTGCTGGCCGGCCTGCCTTGGCTCCTCTCTGTGTGGCAATGGCAACGCGGCGAAGTTCGCGCGGACCAGTTGGCCGCCTTCGATACCGCCGGTCAACGCCCGGCCGCGGCCTTGCTGGCACGGCCGACCCGCGCCGTACCGGACATGAGCCGGGTCCGGCTGCATGGTCAGCCTGTGGCGGCGCCGTTGCTGCTGGCCAATACGCTGCTGGATGGCCGCCCGGGTGTGCGGGTGCTGGTGCCGGTGGCGCTTGCCGATGGTTCGGCAGTGCTGGTGGACCGGGGCTGGCTGGCTGACACGCAAGCCGGTCTGACGCTGCCGCCGTTGCCGGCCGAGCTGGACGGGCGCTGGCTGCCCTTGCCGCCGCGCTTCACGCTGCCCGGTGCGGTCAGCGGCACGCATGGTCGTGTGGACGCGATCGATCCGGCTCAACTTGCCAGCAGGCTGGGGCGACCATTGCGCTCCGGCGTGGTGGTGCTCGGCCAGACTGCCGCGCCGCTGCATCCCTGGCCGGCCCGTCCCCCCTTCGATCCCCGACGTCACTACGGCTACGCTTTGCAATGGCTGCTGCTTGGGCTATGCCTGATAACAGGGTCGGTACGGCTATGGAGGCGCTCATGATGACGCTGCCGATGGAAAGGGCACTCGGCACCGCAGGTGGCGAGCCCCAGCGTTCGGCCCGGGGCGCCCGCCTCAAGCTGCTGTTGATCGTCTTGCTCTCCCTCAGCCCGGTACTGGGTTCCTGCCTGGCCTACTACCTGCTGCCGCCGACGGGGGGCAAGAGTTACGGCCAGCTGTTGCCGGTGCATCCGCTGCCGGCCGCCCGCCAGTCAGGCTGGCCGAAAGGCAAGTGGGTGTTGCTGACGGCCGGGGAGGGTACGTGTTCCGCCGCCTGCGAGCAGCGCCGCTTCGTGCTGCGGCAGGTTCACGTCGCACAGGGCGAAGCCGCCGGACGGCTGGTGCGGATCGAATTGCAGCCGGCGGGGGCGTCGCCGCTGCCGGCGGACCTGCACCGCCAACTGCTCGATCCGGCAGACGGACTGCGTCGCGACGGCTACTACCTGATCGATCCGCTGGGCAACCAGGTAATGTTTTATCCCGACCGTGCCGAGCCGGTGCGGGTCATACGTGAGCTGACCCGGCTGCTCAAGACCAATAACGGCCTGGGCTGATTGGCTTCTCTGCCGGATATCCTCCTAGGAGGGGCGGCGGAACGCCATTGCGGGCGACTCTCCGGGCTAGGGGGTGACATGAGAAAACTCATCGGCTTGGCCATCCTGCTGGCCTGCATCGTGGTGCCACTCGGCGCCTACGTGCGGCTGTCCGACGCCGGTCTCGGCTGCCCGGACTGGCCCGGCTGCTACGGCCAGCTGTCGCCGCATCATGCCGCCGACGCCATCCAGCAGGTCGCCGTGACCAACCCCGACGGGCCGGTCAGCCTGCCCAAGGCATGGAAGGAAATGGTCCACCGCTATCTGGCGGCCACGCTGGGTCTGCTGATCCTGCTGGCAGCCTTGCTGGCCTGGTATCGGCGCCGCGAGCGGCTGCCGGCCAGCCTGCTGCTCGGCGGGGTGGTTGTGCAGGGCCTGCTCGGCATGTGGACCGTCACTCTGCTGCTTAAGCCGGCCATCGTCTCGCTGCACCTGATCGGCGGCATGAGCATGGCCGCCGGGCTGCTCTGGTTCGGCCTGCGTCAACGCTGGCCGGTCGTCGAGGTACCCCGCGCCGTGGGCGTGCTGACATGGCTGCTGGTGCTGGCCATCCTGCTGCAGATCGGGCTCGGCGGCTGGGTCTCATCCAACTACGCCGCGCTGGCCTGCCAGGGCTTTCCGGCGTGCAACGGCGAATGGCTGCCTTCGGCGATGCGTTTCGATCACGCCTTCCACTGGTGGCGCGAACTGGGCGAGGCGCCGGACGGCACGCCGCTGGACAGCGCCAACCTGGTCGCCATCCATTGGTTGCACCGTGTCGGCGCCGTGCTGGTGTCGTTATTGCTGTGGATGCTGGTGCTGAGCGGTTGGCGCCAGGCGGCCCTGCGTCCCCGCTTGCTGGTGTTGCTGGCGGCCTGGCTGCTGCAGGTGGCGCTGGGCATCGCCAACGTACTGCTGCAGTTGCCGCTGCCGCTGGCCGTGGCGCATAACGCCGGCGCGCTGTTGCTGCTGTCCACGGCCTTGCTGCTGGCAGCACACTGCCGGGGGCAGGGAGGCTTGGAAGTAACCGTACCGGCCCGGTCCACCCGGCTGAGCGGCCTGACCGATGAAGGGAGCCTGCAATGACGACTTTGAGCCGTGATCTGACCCTGAGCCATGCCCGCGCGCTGTGGCAGCTCGCCAAGCCGCGCGTGGTGGCGCTGATCGTGTTCTGCGCCGTGATCGGCATGTTCCTCGCCACCCCCGAGCTGCCTTCGGCCAGCCTGGTGATCCCCGCCACGCTGGGGATTGCGCTGGTGGCCGGCGCGGCGGCGATGATCAACTGCCTGGTCGAGCGCACCGTCGACGCGCGCATGCGCCGTACCGCCTGGCGCGCCACCGCGCGCGGCGAGGCGGGGGTGCTGGAAACGCTGCTGGTGGCGCTCACCGCCGGCGGTTTCGGCATGGCGCTGCTGGTCGCTTTCGTCAACGCATTGACCGCCTGGCTGACGCTGGCCACCTTCGTCGGCTACGCCATCGTCTACACCCTGCTGCTCAAGCCCAATACGCCGCAGAACATCGTGATCGGCGGGGCCAGCGGCGCCATGCCGCCGGTGCTGGGCTGGGCCGCGGTGACCGGCGACATCAGCGCGCTGGCGCTGGTATTGTTCCTGATCATCTACGCCTGGACCCCGCCGCACTTCTGGGCGCTGGCCTTGTATCGGCGCGACGACTACGCCCGTGCTGGTCTGCCGATGCTGCCGGTGACCCACGGCATCCGTTTCACCACGCTATCCATCCTGCTCTACGCCTGTCTGCTGGCCGGCGTGACGCTGCTGCCGGTAGCGCTGCGCGGCGCCGGGCTGCTCTACCTGCTCGCTGCCGTGGCGCTCAACGCCCGCTTCATCTGGCTTGCCGCCCGTCTGCATCGCCAGTATGCTGACGCCCTCTCGCGGCGCACCTTCGCCTGGTCGATCTGGTACCTGACCTGGCTGTTTGCGGCCCTGCTGATCGATCACTACTGGTGGATTGCTCCCTACTGATGCGCGTATTGATAGTCAGACTGCTGACGTGGCTGTTGCTGGCTTCGCTGCTGGCCTGTTCCCCGGCTGCCAGCAAGGCGGAATTCAAGGGTACCGACATCGCCGGCGTCCAGTTCGGCGGCGACTTCACCCTGACCGATCACACCGGCAAGCCGAGATCGCTCAGCGATTTCAAGGGCAAGGTGGTGGCGCTGTTCTTCGGCTACACCCACTGTCCCGATGTCTGCCCCACCACTATGCTCGAGTTCGCCTCGGCGATGAAGCTTCTGGGGGCGGACGCCGACCAAGTCCAGGTCTTGTTCATCACGGTCGACCCCGAGCGCGACACGCCGGCGTTATTGGCCGGCTACGTGCCGCATTTCGACCCGCGCTTCCTCGGCTTGAGCGGCAACCCGGCCGCCGTGCGCAAGGTCGCTGAACAATTCAAGGTGGTGGCGCAGCGGCAGCCGGGCCAGGGCGGCGGCTACAGCGTGGACCACAGCGCCGGGGCCTACCTGATCGATCGGGACGGGAAATTGCGTGTCTATCTGCCCTACGGCCTGCCCGCGGCCGATCTGGCTCATGATATAAAACAGCTAATACGCTAGAATGTGCGGTGACGCGCTGCAGAAGATACCGAAAGTCGTGATTGTGACCGAAGAAAACCGCTCCGATAGCCCGGACAGCCCCAGTGACGCGCTGGAGCTGGCCAACTACACCCTGGCATCGCCGGTCGAGATTGCCCATCATCTCAAGAGCATTGCCCAGCAGGGGCATATGGTGACGGTGTTTTCCAACAAGGGCCGTACCTTCATTCTCACCCGCATCCTGGACGTGGATCTCCAGAACGGCACCCTGGCGCTGGACTGGGGGGCCGAGGCCGACGTCAACGAACAATTCCTGGGCAGTGAACGCAATGTGTTCGTCTGTTCGCCGGACGGGGTCAAGACCCAGTTCGTCACCGGGCAGGCCCGGCGCATCGATTTCGACGGCCGCCCCGCCTTCGAGGTGGACCTGCCGGAGCAGGTGATCAAGCTGCAGCGGCGCGAGTTTTTTCGCATCCAGACGCCGGTGGCCAACCCGGTCATCTGCCGCATCGTCGATTACCCACAGCACACGCTGGACGTCGCTCTGTTCGACATCAGCCTGGGCGGCCTGTCGTTCTGGCTGCCGGCGCCGACCACCCCCGGCTTCGACGTCGGCCAGGTGTATTACGACTGCTCGCTCGATCTCAAGCCGCTGGGTGTGTTGCAGGTCCGCCTCGAAGTGCGCCACCGCCTGCCGGTGCAGCGCCGTAACGGCCAGGACGCCATGCGCATTGGTTGCGCCTTCCAGCAGCTGCCGACCGCCATGGAAAACCTGATCCAGCGCTACGTCGGCCAGCTCGAGCGCGAGCGCCGCGCGCTGCTGCCCTGACGCCCAACTTTACCGAATCGATTACCCGAGCCTCGCCATGACGCTGACGATTGCCCTGTCCAAGGGCCGCATTTTTGAAGAAACCCTGCCGCTGCTGGCGGCCGCCGGTATCGTGCCGGCCGAAGACCCGGAATCCTCGCGCAAGCTGATCATCGGCACCAACCACCCGGACGTGCGCCTGGTCATCGTGCGCGCCTCCGACGTGCCGACCTACGTGCAGTACGGTGCCGCCGACCTCGGCATTGCCGGGCGCGACGTGCTGATCGAGCACGGCGGCGCCGGCTTGTACCAGCCGCTCGACCTCAACATCGCCAAGTGCAAGATGATGGTGGCGGTACAGAACGGCTTCGACTACGACGACGCCGTCAAGCACGGCGCTCGGCTCAAGGTGGCCACCAAGTACCCGAAGATCGCCCGCGAGCATTTCGCCCAGAAGGGCGTGCACGTCGACATCATCAAGCTGTACGGTTCGATGGAGCTGGCGCCGCTGGTCGGCCTGGCCGACGCCATCGTCGACCTGGTCTCCACCGGCGGCACCCTGCGCGCCAACAACCTGCTGGCGGTCGAGCATATCCTCGACATCAGCTCGCGGCTGGTGGTCAACCAGGCCGCGCTGAAGCTGAAATACAACACCATCCAGCCGGTGCTGGATGCCTTTGCCTCGGCCGTGCCGGTCTGAGCCAGAAACGGAATCAGCATGCTGCGACTTTCTTCCTCCCAAGCCGATTTTGCCGAACGCCTCAAGGCGCTGCTGGCGTTTGAAACCGCGCAGGACCCGGCGGTCGACGCCGCCGTCGCCGCCATCTGCGACGACGTCAAGGCGCGCGGCGACGCGGCGCTGGTCGAGTACACCAACCGTTTCGATCGCACCCAGGCCACCTCGATGGCCGGACTGACGCTGTCCCGCGACGAACTCGAAGCCGCGTACAAGCGCCTCTCGGCCAACGTGCGCGAGGCGCTGGAAGCCGCCGCCGCGCGCGTGCGGCGCTACCACGAGAAGCAGCTGATGCAGTCGTGGAGCTACGAGGACGAAGACGGCACGCTGCTCGGCCAGCAGGTGACCGCGCTCGACCGCGTCGGCATCTACGTGCCCGGCGGCAAGGCGGCCTACCCCAGCTCGGTGCTGATGAACGCGCTGCCGGCCAAGGTCGCCGGCGTCGGCGAGATCATCATGGTGGTGCCGACGCCGGGCGGCGAAAGGAACGACCTGGTGCTGGCGGCGGCCTACATCGCCGGCGTCGACAAGGTGTTCACCGTGGGCGGGGCGCAGGCCGTCGCCGCGCTGGCCTACGGCACCGAGAGCGTGCCGCAGGTCGACAAGATCACCGGCCCGGGCAACGCCTACGTCGCCGCCGCCAAGCGCCGCGTGTTCGGCGTGGTCGGCATCGACATGGTGGCCGGCCCGTCCGAAATCCTGGTGATCTGCGACGGCGAGACCGATCCGGACTGGATCGCCATGGACCTGTTCAGCCAGGCCGAGCACGACGAAATCGCCCAGGCCATCCTGCTATGCCCGTCGGCCGAGTACATCGCCCAGGTGGAAGCCAGCATCGCAAGATTGCTGCCGACCATGCCGCGCCGCGCCATCATCGAAGCCAGCCTCGGCAACCGCGGCGCGCTGATCGAGGTGATGGACCTGGCCGAAGCCTGCGCCATCGCCAACTTCATCGCGCCGGAGCACCTGGAACTGTCGGTGGCCGAACCGGAAGTGTGGCTGCCCGGCCTCAAGCACGCCGGCGCCATCTTCATGGGCCGCTTCACCTCGGAAAGCCTGGGCGACTATTGCGCCGGCCCCAACCACGTGCTGCCGACCAGCCGCACCGCGCGCTTCGCCAGCCCGCTGGGGGTGTACGACTTCCAGAAGCGCACCAGCCTGATCCGCGTGTCGCACGCCGGTGCGCAACAGCTCGGCCAGATCGCCAGCGTGCTGGCCCATGGCGAAGGGCTGACCGCCCACGCCCGTGCCGCCGAATTCCGTCTGGATAAATGAGGCGGGCCGCCGCCCCCGAGTAGCCCAATCGCAGCGAACACGGTACGATGACGACTTGTCGCCACCCTGAGCCGCCCCTGCACGGGGCCACAGCGTCCCGGCCGTGATCGGCCGGTTCGTGGAATCGAGATGAAACTGTCTGCACAACACCTGGTCCGCCCGGAAATCGCCGCCATGGGCGCCTATCATGTCGCCGACGCCTCGGGCCTGATCAAGCTCGACGCCATGGAAAACCCCTACCGGCTGCCGGAAGGCCTGCGCGCCGAACTGGGGCAGGTATTGGCCGATGCGTTGATCAACCGCTATCCCGATCCGCACGGCGGCGGCCTCAAGCAACAGCTCAAGGACGCCTTCGCCATTCCGTCCGCCGCCGAGGTGCTGCTCGGCAACGGTTCCGACGAAATCATCACGCTGATCGCGCAGGCGCTGGCCAGGCCCGGCGCGGTGATGCTGGCGGCCGAACCGTCGTTCGTCATGTACAAGATGAACGCGCTGTTCTCCCGGCTGCAGTACGTCGGTGTGCCGTTGCAGGCCGACTTCTCGCTCGACCTGCCGGCGATGCTGGCGGCGATCGAGCAGCACCAACCGGCGGTGGTGTTCCTGGCCTATCCCAACAACCCCACCGGCAACCGCTTCCCGCGTGAAGACGTACTGGCGGTGCTGGACGCGGCACCGGGGTTGGTGGTGGTCGACGAGGCCTATCAGGCCTTTGCCGACGACAGCTTCATGGATCTCGCCGGCCGGGTCGACAACCTGCTGGTGATGCGCACGCTGTCCAAGCTCGGCCTGGCCGGCATCCGCCTGGGCTACGCCGCCGGTACGCCGGCGTGGATCGCCGAGCTCGACAAGGTGCGTCCGCCCTACAACGTCAACGTGCTGACCCAGGCCGCCGCCAAGGTGGCGCTCAAGCACATGGACGTGTTCGACGCCCAGGCCCGCGAGCTGCGCCGCGAGCGCTCCCGTTTGGCCGAAGCGCTGGCGGCCTGGCCGTCGTGCACCGTTTTCCCGAGCGAGGCCAATTTCCTCACGGTCCGCGTGCCGGACGCGCCGGCCTTGTTCGATTATCTGCGCCAGCAGGGTATCCTGATCAAGAACCTGCACGGCGCTTACCCGTTGCTGGCGCACTGCCTGCGCTTTACCGTCGGCTCGCCGGACGAGAACTCCGCGGTGCTGGCCGCACTCAACGCTTACTTCAACTGACCATGCGCACCGCTACCGTTATCCGCAATACGCTGGAAACCCAGATCTCCGTCAGCATCAACCTGGACGGCACCGGCCATTCCCATTTCGATACCGGGGTGCCGTTCCTCGATCACATGCTGGATCAGATCGCCCGTCATGGCCTGATCGACATCGAGATCGTCGCCAAGGGCGACCTGCACATCGACGCCCACCACACCGTCGAGGACATCGGCATCACCTTCGGTCAGGCTTTCGCCAAGGCCATCGGCGACAAGAAGGGCATCCGCCGCTACGGCCACGCCTACGTGCCGCTCGACGAGGCGCTGTCGCGCGTGGTGCTCGATCTGTCCGGTCGTCCCGGCCTGCAGTACCACATCGACTTCACCCGTGCCGCCATCGGCGGTTTCGACGTCGACCTGTTCTCCGAGTTTTTCCACGGCTTCGTCAACCACTCGATGGTGACGCTGCACATCGACAACCTGCGTGGCGTCAACAGTCACCACCAGGCCGAGACCGTGTTCAAGGCCTTCGGCCGGGCGCTCCGGATGGCGGTCGAGTTCGACGAACGCATGGCCGGCGTCACGCCGTCCACCAAGGGGACGCTGACAGCATGAAAGTCGCCGTTATCGACTACGGCATGGGCAATCTGCATTCCGTGCTGAAATCCGTCGAAGCCGTCAACGAGGTCGGTGCCGAGGTGTTCCTGACGCGCGACCCCGAGGCCATCGTCAAGGCCGACAAGGTGGTGTTCCCGGGGCAGGGCGCCATGCCCGACTGCATGCGCGAGCTCAACAGCTACGGTCTGGCCGAGGCGGTGATCGAGACCACCAAGAGCAAGCCGTTCTTCGGCATCTGCGTCGGCGCCCAGCTGTTGTTCGAGCACAGCGAGGAGGGGGATACCCCCGGCCTCGGGCTGTTTGCCGGCAACGTGGTGCGTTTTGCCGACGGCATGGTCGACGCCAATGGCGACCGTCTCAAGGTGCCGCACATGGGCTGGAACCGGGTGTTCCAGACTGCCCGGCACCCGCTGTTCGCCGGCATCGACGACGGCGAGCGCTTCTACTTTGTGCACAGCTACCACTTCGCCCCGGCCGACGCCAGCCTGACCCTGGCCGAGAGCGAATACCCTGGCCGGTTTTCCTGCATCGTGGGCCGCGACAATGTGTTTGCGACCCAGTTTCACACCGAAAAGAGCCACCGCGCGGGACTTCAGATGATGAAGAACTTCCTCGCCTGGGATGGCAGTGTCTAACTTACCGACAAATCACTCCGCACCATGTTGCTCATACCCGCAATCGACCTCAAGGATGGTCAGTGTGTCCGCCTCAAGCAAGGCGTGATGGAAGATGCCACCGTGTTCTCGGACGACCCGGTCAAGGTGGCCGTGCACTGGCGTGACCAGGGCGCCCGCCGCCTGCATCTGGTGGATCTGAACGGCGCCTTCGCCGGCAAGCCGAAGAACCTGGCCGTGATCCGCGACATTCTCGCCGAGGTGGGCGAGGATCTGCCGGTGCAGCTGGGCGGCGGTATCCGCGATCTCGACACCATCGACGCCTATCTCGGCATGGGCCTCAAGTACGTCCTCATCGGCACCGCCGCGGTGAAAAACCCCGGCTTCCTGCACGATGCCTGCGACGCCTTCCCGGGCCAGGTGATCGTCGGCCTCGACGCCAAGGACGGCATGGTCGCCATCGACGGCTGGGCCAAGATCACCCAGCACAACGTGATCGACCTGGCCAAGCGCTTCGAGGATTACGGCGTGGCCTCGGTAATCTACACCGACATCGGCCGCGACGGCATGCTGAACGGCGTCAACATCGACGCCACCGTCAAGCTGGCACAGGCGCTGACCATCCCGGTGATCGCCTCCGGCGGCCTGACCAACCTCGACGATATCAAGCAGCTGTGTGCGGTGGAAAGCGAAGGCATCGAAGGTGCCATCACCGGTCGTGCCATTTACGAAGGCAGCATCGATTTCGGCCAGGCCCAGAGCTTGGCCGACGAGTTGGGTGCCTGATTGATTTGCGGGACATCGCCCTGCCAGCCCCGTGGCTGGCGGGTGCAGTGTCCCGTCTTGCCGTGGTAACACTCGCCCATGCCATTAGCCAAACGCCTCATTCCTTGCCTCGACGTCACTGCCGGCCGCGTGGTGAAAGGGGTCAACTTCGTCGGACTGCGCGATGCCGGTGACCCGGTGGAAATCGCCCGCCGCTACAACGAGCAGGGCGCCGACGAGCTGACCTTCCTCGACATCACCGCCAGTTCCGACGAACGCGACATCATCCTGCACGTGATCGAATCGGTCGCCGAACAGGTGTTCATCCCGCTGACCGTGGGTGGCGGCGTGCGCAAGGTCGACGATATCCGCCGCCTGCTCAACGTCGGCGCCGACAAGGTCAGCATCAACACCGCTGCCGTGACCAATCCCGACCTGGTCAAGGAGGCGGCCGACAAGTTCGGCAGCCAGTGCATCGTGGTTGCCATCGACGCCAAGGCGGTGACTCCCGAGAACGATCGCTGGGAGGTGTTCACCCATGGCGGCCGTCACCGTACCGGGCTCGACGCGGTGGAATGGGCGCAGAAGATGCAGCAGCTCGGCGCCGGCGAGATCCTGCTGACCAGCATGGACCGCGACGGCACCAAGATCGGCTTCAACCTGCCGCTGACCCGTGCCGTGTCGGACGGCGTCAACATCCCGGTGATCGCCTCCGGCGGCGTCGGCAATCTGCAGCATCTGGTCGACGGCGTGAAGGAAGGCAAGGCCGATGCCGTGCTGGCCGCCAGCATCTTCCACTTCGGCGAATACACCGTGCGCCAGGCCAAGGAAGCGATGCAGGCCGCCGGCATCGAAGTACGGCTGTAATGGGCCGAAGACAGGAAAGACGATGAACTGGCTTGATGAAGTGAAGTGGGACGACGATGGCCTGGTGCCGGCCATCGCCCAGGATGCCGCCAGCGGCCGTGTGATGATGGTGGAGTGGATGAACCGCGAAGCGCTGCAACTGACCGCCGACACTGGTATCGCCCATTACTGGAGCCGTTCGCGCCAGCGCCTGTGGAAGAAGGGCGAGGAGTCCGGCCATCTGCAGAGCGTCAAGGAACTGCGCCTGGACTGCGACGGCGACGTGATCATCATGCAGGTGGAACAGGCCGGCGGCATCGCCTGTCATACCGGCAGGGAAAGCTGTTTCTACCGTCGTTTCGAGAACGACGGCTGGGTGGTGGTCGACGCGGTGCTGAAAGACCCCGACGCCATCTACCATGCGCATTGAGCCGGTTTGACCTGGACTAACCTTTTAATGGCCTTTGTTACCGGACGGTAACAGAATCGACATATACTTGCCGGATCAACCCCACAGGAACCCCGACACCATGAGCAACGATGTGCTGAAAACGATCGGCGATACGCTGGAAGCCCGACGCGAAGCCAGCCCCCAGTCCTCTTATGTCGCCTCGTTGTTCCACAAGGGGGAAGACGCCATTCTGAAGAAGGTCGCCGAAGAGGCCGCCGAAACGCTGATGGCCTCCAAGGACAAGGACAAGCTGCATCTGGTACGCGAAGTGGCCGACCTGTGGTTCCATTCGATGGTGCTGTTGACCTACCATGGCCTGCGCGCGGAAGACGTGCTGATGGAACTGAAGCGCCGTGAGGGCATTTCCGGCATTGACGAAAAAGCCTCCCGTACCCCAACCGCCTGACATCAAGGATTTGTGGACATGAGTGACTGCCTTTTCTGCAAGATTGCCGCTGGCGAGATTCCCTGCGACAAGGTGTACGAAGACGACGAGTTCCTGGCCTTCCACGACATCCGGCCGATCGCCCCGGTACACTTCTTGCTTATACCCAAGCGGCACGTGGCGTCGCTGAGCGACTGCGGCCCGGAGCACGAAGCCATGCTCGGGCGGCTGCTGGCACGGGTGCCCCAGCTGGCGCGCGAACAGGGGCTGGCGGCCGGTTTCAAGACCGGCATCAATACCGGCCGGGCTGGCGGGCAGGAAGTGTTTCACCTACATATCCACGTATTCGGCCACAAGGTCTGAGCACACTGCAGCCGCGATTCCCGATTCCGCTGCATGAACGATCGTTTCGAGTTAAGTAAAGGAAGTCATCATGGGTTCTTTCAGCATTTGGCACTGGCTCATCGTGCTGGTCGTCGTGATCTTGGTCTTTGGTACCAAGAAACTGCGTAACGCTGGCGGAGATCTCGGCAGTGCGGTACGCAATTTCAAGGAAGGCATGAAAGGTGAGGCCGAGAAGGACGATAAGCCGGCCGGTCGCGTGATCGACGGCGAGTCCGACAAGAAATAAGCGGCGGATCGCGCGGTGTTCGAGATCAGTTTTGGTGAACTGCTGCTAATCGGCGTCGTGGCGCTGGTCGTGCTGGGGCCGGAGAAGCTGCCCACGGTGGCGCGCACCCTCGGGGCCCTGATCGGCCGGGCGCAGCGCTTTGTCGCCAGCGTCAAGGCCGACATTCACCAGCAGGCCGACCTGACCGGGTTGAGCTCGCTGCAGCAGGAGGTGCATGACGCAGCCTCATCCTTCCGGCACAGCCTCGAGGCCGAGATGAAGGAAGTTGAAGGCACTGTGCGCGACAATGCCGCCGCCGTCAGGGCTGCCGGTGACGAGGCCGTTGCCGTCCTTGACATCACCCGGTCCGGATCGATCGACCCGGATGAGCAACGGGATGCCGACCTGTTTGCCGCCGCCCGCGCTGGGGATGATGCCGCCGAAACGGCCCCCGCTGCTGACGTGGTCCATCACGACGAAAACCAGCTGGACCTGTTCGACAGTCCGCCGGTCAAACCTGCCATTACCCCTGCCGAAGCGCGCGAATGAACGAACAGCCTCTCCTGGCGCATCTGGTCGAGTTGCGCACGCGCCTGGTGCGTGCCGCCGCCGGCCTGCTGATTGTCTTTCTGGCCCTGTTCCACTGGTCCGGCGACATTTACCACCTGCTGGCCAAGCCGCTGCTCGATACTTTGCCGAGCGGCAGCAGCATGATCGCCACTGACGTCACCGCACCGTTTTTCGTGCCGGTCAAGGTCACCATGCTGGTGGCCTTCCTGATCTCGCTGCCCAACACCCTGTACCAGATCTGGGCGTTCGTCGCCCCCGGCCTGTACGCCCAGGAGAAACGGCTGATCCTGCCGCTGGTGGTGTCCAGCGTTGTACTGTTCTTCATCGGCATGGCCTTTGCCTATTTCCTGGTGTTTCCGGTGGTGTTCGGTTTCATGTCTTCGGTCACCCCCGTAGGGGTGTCGATGATGACCGACATCGACAAATACCTGTCCTTCGTGCTCGGCATGTTCGTGGCGTTCGGCGTGACGTTCGAGGTGCCCATCGTGGTGATCCTGCTGACCCGCATGGGCATCGTCACCATCGAGCAACTGCGCGCCGGCCGGGCCTACGTCATCGTTGGCGCCTTTGTCGTGGCCGCCGTGGTGACGCCGCCGGATGTGCTGTCGCAGATCATGCTGGCCTTGCCGCTGTGGCTACTCTATGAATTCGGTATCCTGATGGCGATTTTCCTGGGGCGTCAGCCCAAACGCGAGGTGGCATGACCGCACGACTCTTCCATTGGGGCGCGATCGTCAGCCTGATCGCCCTGATCATGCTGACTCTGGGCTGGGAGCTGTGGCTCGCGCCGTTGCGTCCGGGCGGTTCGCTGCTGGCCCTGAAAGCGGTTGTGCTGCTGGCGCCGCTGATGGGGGTGCTCAAGGGCCGTATCTATACCTACCAGTGGTCCAGCATGTTCATCCTGGCCTTCTTCACCGAGGGCGTCATGCGCGCCTGGTCCGACGCCGGCCTCTCGCAATGGCTCGCCGGCGTGGAAGTCATGCTGACGGTACTGTTCTTCGTGTTTGTCATCTTTTTCGTTCGCGCCAGTCAATCCCGATAAATAATAGCTTCGCCTCACCCTGCTGGAATGTCCTATAACTGACAGAAACAGCAACGACGAACCAGACCGGTAACGTTGACCATAGGGGGTGGGCGATGGATAGCGCTTCCATCAAGGACATCGGGATATCTCCGAGGTCCGTCCACGTGGATCCCCTGCTGGAATGCCTGTTCCAGCTGACGCGGATCCACGGTTTGACGACGACGCATGAGGCCTTGGTGGCGGGGATTCCGCTGCTCAATAACCGTCTGACCCCGGCCTTGTTCGGCCGGGTGGCCCGACGTACTGGCCTGGCATCGCGGGTGAGCCGCCGGCCGCTCGCCGCGATCGATCAACATCTGCAACCGGCGGTGTTGCTGCTCAAAGACGACGACGCCTGTCTGTTGTGGGGATGGAACGACGATGGTTCCGCCCGCATCAGCCTGGGGGCTTTGAGCGATGGCGAGATGTCGATGGCACGCGAAGAGCTGGAACGGCGCTATCTCGGCTACGCCATCCTGGTCCGTCCCCGCTTCCGCTTCGAGCCGCGTACTCCCGAACTGGGGCGGGTTCGTTCCCGGCACTGGTTCTGGCAGGCGTTGCTCGAGTGTCGTCCGCTGTATCGGGATGCCTTGGTGGCGGCCACCTTGTTGAATGTCTTTGCATTGGCGACACCCGTCGTCACCATGAACGTCTACGACCGTGTCGTGCCCAACCGTGCCACCGACACCTTGTGGGTGCTCGCCGCCGGCCTCGGCCTGGTGCTGCTGTTCGATTTCCTGCTGCGCATGACGCGCAGCTACCTGATCGATATTGCCGGCAAGCGGGTCGATGTCATGCTGTCCTCCCTCATCTTCGAGAAAGTGCTGGGTTTGCGCTTCGATGCCAAGCCTGCTTCGGTCGGGGCGTTCGCCGCCAATCTGCGGGCCTTCGAGCAGGTGCGGGATTTCATTGCGTCCGCCACGGTGACCGCCTTCATCGACCTGCCATTTGTGCTGCTGTTCTTCGTGGTCATCGCCTGGATCTCACCGTGGTTCTTGTTGCCCTTGTCCGTGGCCATGGTGCTGATCCTCGGCGCGGCGCTGCTGATTCAGCCGCGCATGCAGTCGTTGACGCAGGACAGCTTCAAGGCAGCGGCGCAGCGCAATGCCTATCTGGTCGAGGCGCTGGTCGGGCTCGAGGCGATCAAGACGCAATGCGCCGAGGGCGAGCAGCAGCGGCGCTGGGAGGCTGCCACGCTATTCCTGGCCCAGATCGGCACTCGCTTGAAGGTGCTGTCGTCGCTGGCGAGCCACTTTGCCTCCTTCCAGCAGCAAGTCATCGTGGTCGGCATCCTCACCGTCGGGGTGTACGCCATCATCAATGGCGATGCCAGTCTGGGGGCGCTGATCGCCGCGATGATGCTCAGCAGCCGGGCCTTGGCGCCGATGGGGCAGGTGGCCGGCCTGCTGACCCAGTATCACAACGCGCGCAACGCTCTGGTTTCGCTGGAAGGGCTGATGAAACTGCCGGTGGAACGAGACAGCGAGACACAGTTCTTCCACCGCGTGCAGTTCGTCGGAGATATCGAGTTCAGCAATGTCGCTTTTACCTATCCCGGTACGCAGCAGGCGGTGCTGAAGAACGTGTCATTCAAGATCCGGGCCGGGGAGCGGGTGGCACTGCTGGGCCGGGTGGGATCGGGCAAGAGTTCACTGCAAAAGCTGATGATAGGCTTGTATTCGCCCTCTGAAGGGGCGGTGCGGATCGATGGTATCGACATCCAGCAGCTCGACCCGGCCGAATTGCGGCGCCATGTCGGTTATGCGGCGCAGGATCCGTTGCTGTTCTATGGCTCCTTACGCCAGAACATCACCATGGGGTCGAGCTTCGTCCACGACGCCAGCGTCGTTGCCGCCACCGAGATGGTCGGCCTGAGCGATTTCATCAACCATCATCCGCAAGGTTTCGACATGCTGATCAGCGAGCGCGGCGAGTCCCTGTCGGGGGGGCAGCGCAAAGCAGTGTGCCTGGCTCGGGCGCTGCTCAATGCCCCAAAGATCCTGTTGCTAGATGAGCCGACCAGCAATATGGACAGCGGGAGCGAAACGAAAGTGAAGCAATCGCTGGCCAAGCTGTCGCAGGGCCGGACGCTGGTGCTGGTGACGCACCACGCGGCATTGCTGGAGCTGGTCGACCGGCTCATCGTGCTGGATCAGGGGCAGATCGTGGCCGATGGTCCCAAGCAGCAGGTGCTGGAGGCTCTCAAGGACGGGCGGTTGGGGAGGGTGACATGAGCGAGGATCGCGGTTGGCGCCACTGGCTGCGCGCGCGGCTGTCGGGCGCAGAGGGAGGGGTGGCACCTGCCTGGCTGGAGCGCTGGCTGGATTGGCTGGCGGCGCGTGATCTGCAGGAGCGCCAGGATTTTGCTGCCGATGCCGACTGGGCCATTCTGGAGCAGCAGCCGGTCCGGCCGCGCTTCTTCGTCTGGCTGCTGTTGGCGATCGTGCTGGCCGGGCTGGTCTGGGCCGGGGTGGCCCAGGTCGATGAGGTGGCCCGCGGCGAGGGCAAGGTGGTGCCGTCCAGCCAGATTCAACGCATCCAGAGTCTGGATGGAGGGGTCGTCTCGGAGATACTGGTGCGCGAGGGAAACCGGGTGCAGAAGAACCAGCTGCTGCTGAAGATCGACAGCACCCGCTTCGAATCCTCGCTCAACGAGAACCGCTCGCAGTACTTGTCGCTGCTGGCCAAGGCGGCGCGGTTGCGTGCCATCACCGGAGGTGCGGGCTTTGTCGTTCCGCCCGAGGTGCAGCGCGAGACCCCGGCTATCGGTATTCATGAGTTGGAGCTGTACGGTTCGAAGCGGCGC
Source organism: Pseudogulbenkiania sp. (assembly GCA_016192025.1). Lineage (GTDB taxonomy): Bacteria > Pseudomonadota > Gammaproteobacteria > Burkholderiales > Chromobacteriaceae > Pseudogulbenkiania. The sequence goes on from JACPUY010000130.1 coordinate 18,851, forward strand.
GAGCTGGAAGCCAACATTTCCATCGCCCGCGAGCAACTGGCGCAGCGCAATCAGGAACTGGTGGAGGTGCGGGCACGGCGCGAACAGGCCGAGCAGGGGCTCGGTTTTACCAGCCGGGAGTTGCAGGTGACGCGCCCGCTCAAGGAAACCGGTGCGGTGTCGGATGTCGACCTGCTGCGGTTGGAACGCGATGTCAGCCGCTTCCGCGGCGAACGCGACATGGCGGCGGCGCAGATCCCCAAGATTCAGGCCGCGATCGCCGAAGCCCATCGCAAGATCGAAGAGGTCGAGCTGTCGTTCCGCAACCAGGCCAGCGCCGAGCTGTCCGAGACCCTGGCCAAGCTCAGCAGCCTGACGGAAACCCGGGTGGCGCTGAACGATCGCGTGAAGCTGGCCGAGTTGCGTTCCCCCGTCAACGGTACCGTCAAGCAGTTGCTGGTGAATACCATCGGCGGCGTGGTGCAGCCGGGCAAGGACATCGTGGAGATCGTGCCGACGGAAGATACTTTGCTGCTGGAGGCGCGCATCCTGCCGCGCGATATCGCTTTCCTGCACCCCGGGCAGAAGGCGTTTGTCCGCTTCACCGCCTATGATTTCGCCATCTATGGCGGGCTGGATGCCACGCTGGAACAGATCGGCGCCGATACCGTTACCGACGACAAGGGCAACGCCTTCTATCTGGTACGGGTGCGTACCCGTAAATCCTACTTGGGGAGCGCTTCCCGTCCGATCATCCCGGGCATGGTGGCGGAGGTGGACATCATGACCGGCAAGAAGAGCATCCTGTCCTATCTGCTCAAGCCGGTACTGCGGGCCCACAGCTATGCCATGACGGAGAGGTGAGCCTGATGGCGATCTTGCTCGCGACGTCCAGTGCCTACCTGCACCAACGCTGGTCGGAAGCGCTCGCCGGCTACGGGCCGGTAGCGGTGGACGATGCCGGGCAGCTGGCCCGGCAGTTGGCCGAGCATGAGCGTACCGTCCCGCTGTTGCTGGACTTGGCGTGGCCGGACGTACCGAGCACCGATGAAAGCTGGCGAGCTCTCTCCACCCTGAGCCGTCCTCTGGCGCTGGCCGATGCCCCAGAGCATGGACAAGGTCTGCACCTGCTCGGCTTGGGCGTCCGGGGTTATGGACATACGCTGTCGCCGGCCGCCATGCTGTGCCTGATGGTCGACACCGTCCACAACGACGGGGTGTGGGTCGGGGCGGCGCTGATGACGCAGCTGATCGGTTCCCTGTCCCGCGTCCTGCCGGAGAAATCGCGGATCGATGGCTGGCGCGATCCGCTCAGTCTGCGTGAGCAGGAGGTGGTCGAGCAGTTGCTGACCGGCGCCAGCAACAAGATCATCGCCCGCGAAATGGGTATCAGCGAACGCACCGTCAAGGCCCACCTGAGTGCGGTATTCGACAAGCTGCACGTTACCGACCGTCTGCAGTTGTTACTGAAAGTTAGAAATTAGCGAAGTATTGTCCTTCAGTACAATAAGAACTTGCCTGTCGGCCTTCTATGCTCAAGGTATACATCCGCCGAGCACAGGGAGAAAAACATGGCCGTCACGACGCACACTTCCAGTCAAGTCACCCTTTCCGGCGAGGCCCGTGTCGATAGTGTCCAGGGCACGGTCAGGATTATCAACGCCCAGGGACAGGAGCGCCGGCTCAAGGCTGGCGTTACGGTCCACGTCGGGGA
>JACPUY010000131.1 GCA_016192025.1 Pseudogulbenkiania sp.
CGCGCTACGCGAATATCGTCAAGAGCGCCGGCATCAAGGCCGAGCGGTAACGTGGCGCTCAGCCGAGCTCGCTGAAGGCTGCGCGGATCGCGGCGACGCGGGCCTTCACGTCGGGCAGCGGCGCCTCGCTGCGCAGGCGGTCCTGGCCGGCGAGGCGGTAGTTCTTTTTCTGCTGCACGAGCGCCAGCACCCGGGCGGGCTCGATCGGGGGATGCTTCACGAATTGCAGCTGGATCGCGGTCTCGGTCGCGTCTATGCGCGCGATGCCGAGCGGCTTGCCGAGGATGCGCAGGCGGTGGCTCTCGATCAGCGCGCGCGCCGGCTCGGGGTGCAGAAGCTCGACGCCAGCGAGGCGGGAATCCAGCTCACCTTCGTCAAGAATCCGCCGCTCGACCCGATGAAGATTATTCAATTGATACAAAGCAAGAAGAACTACAAGCTGGCCGGGCAGGACAAGCTGCGCGTCGAGGTCAAGGTCGACGACGTGGGCTTGCGCGTGGTGCGGGTGAAAGAACTGCTGAAAGAGCTGCAGTAGGGCGGATGCCCTCTGACGGTGGGCACGGCAAAAGCCTATGCCCACCCTACCAACAGCTTTGGCTCGCTCGCCTACTGAAACGGGCTCTAAACGATTGGCCCCAGCGACAAAAAAGCCGTGCATCCATCAGGATGCACGGCTTTTTCGTGTGGAGTGGTAGCGGTGTGCTTAAACCGCTTCCAGCGCCAACAGCTCCGCCATGGTCTGGCGGCGGCGGATCAAGCGCGCGGTGTCGCCGTCGATCAGCACCTCGGGCAGCAGCGGACGGCTGTTGTAGTTGGACGACATCGACGCGCCGTAGGCGCCGGTATCGTGGAACAGCAGGTAATCGCCCACCTGGCACGGCGGCAGCTCGCGCGTCACCACCACACCACCGTCCCCCTGGGTGAACACGTCGCCCGACTCGCACAGCGGTCCGGCTACCACGGTCGGCACCAGCGCGTCCGCCGCCGGCTGGGGACGGCCCTGTGCGATCAGCGAAATGCCGTGATAGCTGCCGTACATCGACGGCCGCATCAGGTCGTTGAAACCGGCGTCCACCAGCACGAAGTGACGGCTGCCCATGTCCTTGACCGCGCGCACCTCGGCCAGCAGCACGCCCGACTCGGCCACCAGGAAGCGGCCCGGCTCGATCTCGAGACGCACCGGATGGCCCAGCTTCGCCTCGATCTCCTTGCGCGCCGCGTCCCACAGCCCGAAGTAGTGCGCGGTATCGATGCGCGCGTCGCCCTCGCGGTAGGGGATCGACAGGCCGCCGCCGGCCGAGATCGCCTCAAGGTCGTGGCCCATGCCGGCCACCAGCTCGACCATGGCGCCGCACACCTGCTGCAGGTGGCCGTAATCGACGCCCGAGCCGATGTGCATGTGCAGGCCGACCAGCTTGAGACCGTGCTCGCTGATCACCTGCAGCGCGTCCTGCAGCTGCTCGTGCCAGATGCCGTGCTTGCTGTTCTCGCCGCCGGTGTTGGTCTTGTTGCTGTGGCCGTGGCCGAAACCCGGATTGATGCGCAGCCAGACGCGGTGGCCCGGCGACGCCGCGCCGAGCTGGCGCAGCATGTCGATCGAACCGGCGTTGACCGGAATCTGCTCCTCCACCACACGCGCCAGCGTGGCCTGGTCGAGCAGGTCGGCAGTCAGCACGATGCCGGACGGCTCCTCGCCCCGGCCGCTGAAACCGGCCGCCAGCGCGCGCTCGATCTCGCCCAGCGACACCGCGTCCACCACCACGCCCTGCTCGCGCATCAGGCGCAGGATGTGGGTGTTGGAGCAGGCCTTCTGCGCGAAGCGGATCACGTCGAAGGCGCGCAGCTGGGCGATGCGCTCGCGGATCACCGCGGCGTCGTAGAGCCACACTGGGGTGCCATACTGACGGGCGATGTCGTTCAGCCGCTCGGGGTTACGGATAGTCATGCGAAAAGCTCCTTGGCCGCACGGCGGCGAGGCGGAATCATCAAAGGACACAGCAGCGGTGCCGCGACATACTCGGCATCATGCCCGAGCCAGGACATTTCATAAAATATCGATTTTCATCACGATCATTCATGTACGATATGGATTGACTATCTCTACTCACGCCCCGCCATGTCCCTCAGCCTGCGCCACATCGAAATCTTCTGGGCCGTCATGACCTCCGGCAGCGTCACCGGCGCCGCCGAGCTGCTGCACACCTCGCAACCCACCGTGAGCCGCGAGCTGGCGCGGCTGGAAACGCTGACTGGCTTGACGCTGTTCGACCGCGTACGCGGCCGGCTGCAGCCGACGGCGCAGGCGCTGATGCTGTTCGAGGAAGTGCAACGCTCCTACTTCGGCCTCGAACGCATCCGCAACACCGCCGCCTCGATCCGCCAGTTCCAGCAGGGCCAGCTGTCCATCGCCTGCCTGCCGGCGTTCTCGCAATCGTTGTTGCCCGAGGTGTGCCGGCGCTTCCTGCAGGCTTATCCCGAGGTCAGCCTGAGCATCGTGCCGCAGGAGTCACCACTGTTGGAGGAATGGCTGTCCGCCCAGCGCCACGACGTGGGCCTGACCGAGCACGGCAGCGCCCCACCCGGCACCCGCATCGCCACGCTGCTGCGCGCCGATGAAGTGTGCGTGCTGCCGGACGGCCACCCGTTGCTGGCCAAGCCGGCGCTGGCACCGGCCGACCTGGCCGGGCAGAACTTCGTCAGCCTGTCCGCCACCGACCCCTATCGCCAGCAACTGGACAGCCTGTTCAGCCAGGCCGGTATCGAGCGCCGCCTGGTGGTGGAAACGCACAGCGCCGCCTCGGTCTGCGCCATGGTGCGCGCCGGGCTGGGACTGGCCGTGGTCAACCCGCTCAGCGCGCTGGACTACGCCGGCCACGGCCTACACATGCGCCGCTTCACGGTGTCGATCCCGTTCACCGTCAGCGTGGTGCGGCCCGAGCATCGCCCCTCCTCACTGCTGGCCGAACACTTCGTCGACGCGCTGCAGCAGCAGGCGGCCGAACTTACCGCCCGGCTGGCCACGGCCTTGGCGCAGGCATGAAAAAGCCCGGTTTTCGGCCGGGCGGGTCATGTGAAGGGACTGACCGTTACTGCTGCGCCACACCGTACTTGAAGAACCGGCCATTCTTGACGATGTCGCGGATGCGCGCCGGCTCGGCCTCGCCGTTGATGTTGGTGATCACCAGCTTGCCGTAGCCCTGGCGCAGGTCGTTGCGGAAATCGTAGAACGCGCCGATCACCGCCAGCTTGCCCGACTCCACCTCGCCGGCGAACTTCAGCAGCGAGGCATCTACCTGGTTGTTGACGTTGAGCAGCACGCCGTCGGTGACGTCAATGCCCTTGGGAATGGTGATGGTGGCCAGCTCTTTCTCGATCGGCTTCTCGATGCCGGAATAGTCACCGGACGCCGCCTTCACCGCGCCGCA
>JACPUY010000132.1 GCA_016192025.1 Pseudogulbenkiania sp.
GAGACAGCGCCGATATCGTGCTAGAATCTTATGATTTTTCCGTTCCCGCCCAAAGACATGACCCGACAGATTCGCAACATCGCCATTATTGCCCACGTTGACCACGGTAAAACTACGCTGGTTGACCAACTGCTGCGCCAATCCGGCACCTTCCGCGAAAACCAGCAGGTTGCTGAACGCGTGATGGACAGCAACGACCTCGAAAAAGAACGCGGCATTACCATTCTGGCCAAGAACACCGCGATCGACTACGAAGGCGTGCACATCAACATCGTCGACACACCGGGACACGCCGACTTCGGCGGCGAGGTAGAGCGCGTGCTGGGCATGGTTGACGGTGTTGTGCTGCTGGTCGACGCCGTCGAAGGCCCGATGCCGCAGACCCGCTTCGTGACCAAGAAGGCACTGGCGCTGGGTCTGCGCCCGATCGTGGTGATCAACAAAATCGATCGTCCGGGCGCGCGCCCGGACTGGGTGGTCGACCAGACCTTCGACCTGTTCGACAAGCTCGGCGCCACCGACGAACAGCTCGACTTCCCGATCATCTACGCCTCGGGCCTGTCCGGCTTCGCCAAGTATGAACTGGAAGACGAGTCCGACAACATGCGTCCGCTGTTCGAGACCGTGCTCAAGCACGTGCCGATCCCAGCCGGCGACCCCGATGCACCGCTGCAACTGCAGATCTCCGCGCTCGACTACTCGACCTACACCGGTCGCCTTGGTCTGGGCCGTATCTTGAACGGCCGCATCAAGCCGGGTCAGCTCGTCGTGGTAATGAACCACGAAGATCAGACAGCGCAAGGCCGCATCAACCAGGTGCTGGGCTTCAAGGGTCTCGAGCGTGTCGAGGTGGCCGAAGCGGAAGCCGGCGACATCGTGGTCATCTCGGGCCTTGAAGACATCGGCATCGGCGTGACCGTTTGTGATCGCGACGCCCCGGTCGGCCTGCCAGTGCTGGGTGTGGACGAGCCGACGCTGACGATGGACTTCATGGTGAACACCTCGCCGCTGGCCGGGACCGAAGGCAAGTTCGTCACCAGCCGTCAGATTCGTGACCGCCTGACCAAGGAGCTGCTGACCAACGTCGCGCTGCGCGTGGAAGACACCGGGGACGCCGACGTGTTCCGCGTCTCCGGTCGTGGAGAACTGCACCTGACCATTCTGCTGGAAAACATGCGTCGCGAAGGCTTCGAAATGGCCGTCGGCAAGCCGCGCGTGGTGTTCAAGGACATCGACGGCGTGAAGTGCGAGCCGTACGAAAACCTGACCGTCGACCTGGAAGACACCACCCAGGGCGCCGTGATGGAGGAACTGGGTCGTCGCCGTGGCGAACTGACCAATATGGAGTCCGACGGCCAAGGTCGTACCCGCCTCGAGTACCACATTCCGGCCCGTGGCCTGATCGGTTTCCAGGGCGACTTCATGACCATGACCCGCGGCACCGGCCTGATGTCGCACGTGTTCGACGACTACGCCCCGGTCAAGCCGGACATGCCGGGCCGTCACAACGGCGTGCTGATCTCGCAGGACAACGGCGAAGCTGTGGCCTACGCGCTGTGGAACTTGGAAGACCGCGGCCGCATGTTCGTCAGCCCGGGTGACAAGCTGTACGAAGGCATGATCATCGGCATTCACAGCCGCGACAACGATCTGGTGGTGAACCCGCTCAAGGGCAAGAAGCTGACCAACGTGCGCGCCTCAGGTACCGACGAAGCCGTTCGCCTGACTACACCGATCAAGATGACGCTGGAATCGGCGGTCGAGTTCATCGACGACGACGAAATCGTCGAGATCACCCCGCAAAATATCCGCATGCGCAAGCGCTACCTGCAAGAGCACGAGCGCCGTCGCATGTCCAAGGCCTGAGTCGAGGCAAAGTCCGCGGCAAGCTGAATCAAAGCACCCTTCGGGGTGCTTTTGTTTTCCTGATTAGCAAGATTGTTCAGCCGAGTGGGCCTTCCCACGATATTGAGGGGAGATGGCAGCAAGCGTCGGCATATCCAGCTGGTTTAAGCCTTGGTTGCGCTTAAAAATGGCTCACTGTCAGGTCGTGCTGAATCAGCTTGCTAATCAGGTTTGTTTTTGGGCACGCGGAGGGCAGGGCGGTGCAGGCATGACGTAAAAATGACATTGGTGTAATATCTGCCGCGTACAGCATCTTATCCTGGGAGCTCGCATGAAAGTCGTGTGGCTGGCAATCATGTTCCTCGGCATGGGGGCGGCGCATGGTGCCGAAGATCCTGCCGTTCTCCGGTGCCGAAACACCCAAACCGGAGCAGTAACTTATACCACGGGTAGTTGCCCGGCAGGCTCACTGGCGGTGCAACGACCTGAACACGGAGGATATGTTGGAGGAGTAGATAATCTAACGCGAGGAATGGTCACCGTTTGTCATATCTCACGTCTTCAGCGCTTCCACTTTGTATTCGATGGAAGCTGCCCGTCCGGCTCGCGTGCGGCGGCCTTTTTTGCACACTCAACAATAGACGAGGCCCGTCAACAATTTGCCAGCATCCAGTCGGCGGCTGCACGGGAGCGGCAATTGGAGCAACAATCACCCTCACGACGCCGGCGGACGGCAGCGAGCAAGTCAGAATCGGATTGCCATCATCTTCGTCAACTCCGCGATAGCGTGAAGCGCCGGCTCGACAACAACAAGGCGTATCAGGATGATTTGCAACGATTGCGAGATGCCCAAGAAGCTATCTCTAGGGAAGACTGCAGACCCTTTGGTGATTGAGTGGGCCGCTTTTTCATCAGTCTGCGCGTGAAACCTCGGCCTTCAGGCCGGGGAGGTAGAGCGCCAACGCCGCAGGCGTCGAGGCGGTGGCCGTTACCTGCTCACGCATTCCTTTCTTGAATGGCCGGTTGATGACAATAGCCGTAGCCGTCGGCCCGCTGGATCAGCGAGCAGTGGCGGCGGCTGATGCCTTGAACCACCCCTTACGGGCCTGGTCACGGAGGGTTTCCCCTCGCTCCCCTCGGGAATGGTGTACGGCGGCACGTCCTTGCGATCCGTTTCGTGCATACCCGTTGCTTGTCTGCAACCGCAGGTTCCAGAGCGCCGAACTGAGGAAGCATTCGGCGGTGGGTCTTGAACCTCCGTACAACGTAGCGGGTTGGCTACCGCTTTCCCTGGTCAACCTCGGGCTTGTCTTTCAACAAGCCCCGGCGTTTACGCCGGGGTGGTTGAC
>JACPUY010000181.1 GCA_016192025.1 Pseudogulbenkiania sp.
CCCCCGACTCACGTAACCTCAACTTCTCGAACCGCCCGGTGCGGACCCGCATGCCGGGTGGTGTGGCAGGGGCGCAGCTAACGTTAGCTGCCCCCTATGCCGATTCAGCGCTGGTCTCACCCAGCCAGCTTGGCGGCCGCATCCCGCAGCGCGGTGCGCAGCCCCTCCTCCACCACCGGGTGGTAGAACGGCATGTCGAGCATCTGCACCACCGTCAGCCCCTGCTGCACGCTCCACGCCAGCAGGTGGGCGATGTGCTCGGCGCGCGGGCCGATCATCTCGGCGCCGAGGAAGCAGCCGCTGGCCTTGTCGGCGTAGACGTGCAGCAGGCCCTTGTTCTTCAACATCACCCGGCTGCGCCCCTGGTCCTCGAAGCTGACCTCGCCGGTAACGAAGCTGTCCTTGGCCAGGGCGGCAAAGCTCTGCCCCACCATCATCATCTGCGGGTCGCTGAACACCACGCCGATCGGCGCACGACGCAGACCGGGGCGCACGTCCGGATAACGCGCGGCGTTGTCGCCGGCGGTCTTGCCCTCGTCGGCGGCTTCATGCAGCAACGTCAGGGTGTTGTTGGCATCGCCGGCGAGGAAGATCGGGGCGTTGCCGCACTGCAGCGTCTGCTCATCGAATAACGGCACGCCGCGCGCATCGAGCTGCAGCGAGGTGTTTTCCAGGCCGAGCCGCTGCACGTTGGGTCTGCGACCGGTGGATACCAGCACGTAGTCGAAACGCTCCTGCCGCTCGCTGCCATCGAGATGGACGTAGCGGATCACGGCATCGTCGCCGTCGAGCGCAATCTCCCGAACCTTGGCGGCGGGGTCGAGGTAGAACTCCTCGCCCAACGCCAGGCGGGCGTAGTCGCGGATCGCCGGGTCGCTTAACGGCCCGAGCGAGCCGCTGGCGCCGAACATCTTCACCTCGACGCCGAGGCGGGACAGCGCCTGGCCCAGTTCCAGCCCAATCACGCCGGGGCCGAACACCGCCACGCGGCGCGGCAGCGTGTCCCAGTCGAACACGTCGTCGTTGACCACCAGCCGGTCGCCGAATACCTGGAACGGCGCTGGGATGGCCGGCGCGGAACCGGTGGCGATCACCACGCGCCCGGCCTTGACCTGGGTGTGCTCGTCGACTTGCAGCAGGGTATTATCGATGAAGCGGGCGTAGCCGCGCAGTCGATCCTGTTCCGGGATGCCTTCCACGCTGTTGACGACGAAGCCGACGAAGCGGTCGCGCTCGCGCTTGACGCGGTCCATCACCTCGCGCCCGTCGATGCGGATGGCACCGTCCACATGCACGCCGAACGGCGCGGTGTGGCGCAGTTCGTGCGCGGCCTCGGCAGCGGCGATCAGCAGCTTGGACGGCATGCAGCCGACACGGGCGCAGGTGGTGCCGTAGGGGCCGCCTTCGATCAACACGGCGCTCTTGCCGTGGGCCTTGGCGGCGCGGTAGGCGGCGAGACCGGCGGTGCCGGCGCCGATGATGGCCACGTCGACAGAAAGGTTCTGCATGTTCGGTATCCTTATTGAGTGATGAGATTCGCCGGGATACGCCACGCCACTGCGCTGACGTCGCGTATCGGGGCGGAAAAATGGGCCAGCCGAAACCGGCCCGAAAGGCTTCCGCCGGTGTCAAGGCGGGAAGCCGGCGGAAAGCGGAAGGTTGGCTGAAACTCAGCGGGTGAAACGTGCTTCCAGATCGTCGGCCGAGCCGATCAGCTCGCCGTTGATGAACACCTGCGGCGCGGTCATCTTGCCCGACACGGCGCCCAGCACCTTGCCGCGGATCTTATTGTCGAGCGGCACTTCGACGAAAGCGTAGCCGCGCTCGGCAAGCAAGGCCTTGGCCCGGGCGCAGTGCGGGCAGCCGACCTTGGTGAACACCACCACCTGATCCGGCTTCGCGGCCTTCGGGTTGAGGTAGTCGAGCATGGTGTCGGCGTCGGAAACCTTGAACGGGTCACCCGGCTCCTGCGGTTCGACGAACATCTTGTCGACCACGCCGTCCTTCACCAGCATCGAGTAGCGCCAGCTGCGCTTGCCGAAGCCCAGCTCGCTCTTGTCGACCAGCATGTTCATCCCGGCGGTGAATTCGCCGTTGCCATCGGGTACCATCACGATGTTCTGGGCTTCCTGATCCTGCGCCCATTCGTTCATGACGAAGGTGTCGTTGACCGACACACACAGGATGGCGTCGATGCCGTTGGCGAAGAACGCCGGTGCCAGTTCGTTGTAGCGCGGCAGGTGGGTGGACGAGCAGGTCGGAGTAAAGGCGCCCGGCAGCGAGAACACCACCACGTTCTTGCCCTGGAACAGCTGCTCGGTGGTCACCTCCTTCCACTCGTTGTTTTCACGGACGTGGAAAGTGACATTCGGTACGCGTTGGCCTTCGTGATTGCTCAGCATGATGTTTCTCCTTGTTGAAGAGGGGTTGGCGTTATTGATCTATCGATGACTTAATTCTGATAGCCAATAGCAAATTCGTCTAATTGATTGTAAAAAGTATTTCGATAATCAAAATCTATGAATGCCGATGGCGAGCGGGTGCGCGACAGACTCCGACGCTTTAGAATCGCCAGACATTTCGCAGGACAATGACAACGTGACAAGACAGATTCCGGATACGGCAGCACCCTTGCCCCGCACGTGCTGGCTCGCCGGCGGGGAGTGCTGATGCAGCTCATCGGACTGCACCACATCGCCATCATCGGCGCCAACTACGCCCGTTCGCGCGACTTCTACCACCGCATCCTGGGCCTGCCGATCGTCAGCGAAACCTGGCGCGAGGAACGCCAGTCGTGGAAACTCAACCTGGCCCTGCCCGACGGCAGCCAGATCGAACTGTTCAGCTTCCCCTCCCCGCCGCCCCGGCCCAGTCGGCCGGAAGCCTGCGGACTGCGCCATCTGGCACTGGCGGTCGGCGACCTGGGACAGACCCGCCAAACCCTGTCGGCCGAAGGGATCGAGCTGGAAGCCATCCGTACCGACGAATTGACCGGGCAGCGCTTCTGCTTCCTTGCCGATCCCGACGGCCTGCCCATCGAACTGTACGAATGCCGGCACTGAGCCGGCACGACACCACGCCGTGCACCCGAGCACCGGCCAGCGGGGCAATGACAAAGACATGGATCGCGCAAGAACCATTCCGTCCCAACGGGTTTCCAAGCAGGGAGCGGCCACCCGGGCGACTGAGAGATAGCCGGCGTTCCGCCGCAGATAATGGATAATTGACCGATGAAACGTTTGCACACACTCCTTGCCGCGCTGGCCCTGACCGCCACCCTGCCGGCGGTCGCCGCAGTGGAGGGCGACCTGATCGCCGCGCGCGAAGCCTTCCATAGCAACAACGTGGCCGAACTGGCACGCTATGCCACCAACACATCCACTCATCCGCTGGCAAGCTACCCGGCGTACTGGCTGACTTGGAAAGCGCTGGACAAGGACGACGATGCCCAAGTCATCACCTTCCTCAATACCGCCAGGGAAGGCGTGATGCCGGAGCGCATCCGCAACGAATGGCTGAAACACTTGGGCAAGCGCGAAGAATGGGCGCGCTTCGCGCTCGAATGGCAGAAGCTGCCGTCGGAAGGCGCCGATGAAGAGACGCGCTGCTACGCCGACGTGCTCAAGCTGCGCCAGGGCGGCCGCGATGTGGACCTGTCCGCGTTCCTGCAGGGTCGCGACGCGCCGCAGGGCTGCGCCACGCTGATCGAAACCGCCGCCGCCAAGGGGCTGATCGGTCCGGACTGGCTGTGGCGGCGCATGCGCCTCTTGCTGGCCGGCAACTACCTCACCGCCGCGCGCCAGCTGGCGACGGCCACCGGCCTGACACTGGAAACCAACGCACTGGGCAAGCCATCGAGCGCCGATCCGTCGACGCCGGGGGGCCAGGAGGCATTGGTCTATGACATCGTGCGCAACAAGGGACGCGCCAACCTGGAAGCCGCCGCCGACGCGCTACGTGCCCTCGAACCGTCCTTGAGCCGCGAGCGCGTCGGTTTTGCCTGGGGGCAGCTGGCGCTGCTGGCGGCCAAACGCCAGCAGATGGCTCAGGCACTGGCCTGGTACGCCCAGGCCAACGCCTCCCAGCTGACTGACGAACAATGGGAATGGTGGGCACGCGCCGCCTTGCGTACCGAGCAGTGGGGCATTCTGGAGCAGGTAACCCGCACCATGCCGGCCAACCTCGCCACCAAACCGGCCTGGCAATATTGGCGTGCCCGGACGCTGCAGGCGCTGGGGCGGGATAGCGAGGCCACCGGCCTCTTGGTGCAGACCAGCAACGGCCACCATTACTACGCGCTGCTGGCGCGCGAAGAGCTCGGTACCATGCTGAGCGCCCCTTCCTCGGCCAAGGCACCGAACGAACAGGAGATCGGCAGCATCGGCAGCCTGCCCGCCGTACGCCGTTCCCTGGCGCTGTTCCACTTGGCCGAAGACTACCGCAAGCCGGAATTCCGCACCGACGCTCAGCGCGAATGGCGCTGGGCCATGCGCACCCTTCCCGACAACCAGTTGCTGGCCGCCGCCGAACTGGCGCGGCGCCACAACTTCTACGATATGGCGATCTACAGCGCGGAACGTACCCGCGACGAGCACGACTTTTCCTTGCGCTACCTGACCCCGTATCGTGACATCACCCGCCGCTACGCCAAGCAGCTGGAAATCGACGACGCCTGGGTGTATGGGCTGATCCGCCAGGAAAGTCGCTTCATCACCGTGGCCCGCTCCGGCGTCGGCGCCTCCGGGCTGATGCAGCTGATGCCGGCAACGGCCAAATGGGTCGCCGGAAAGATGGGGCTTAATAGTTTTGCCGTGGACGACATCGATACCAACATCCAACTCGGCACCTGGTACCTGCGCTACGTGCTGAATTCGCTGTCGAATAACGCCGTACTGGCGACCGCCGCCTATAATGCGGGCCCGAACCGCGCACGCAGCTGGCAGGACAGCAAGCCGCTGGAAGGTGCCGTTTATGCGGAAACCATTCCCTTCGACGAGACGCGCGACTATGTTCAGAAGGTCATGGCCAACGCGGCGTACTACTCCAGCGGCTTCGAGCACACCAATCTCTCGCTGAAGAGCCGTCTCGGCACCATACCGGCCCGCTGACCCCCCCTGACACTCGGGCACAGCCTTGCAGAGGATAACCATGAGA
>JACPUY010000182.1 GCA_016192025.1 Pseudogulbenkiania sp.
CGCCAAGGACGGCGTGGCGTTCCCGGATACGCTAGTCGGCACCGACAGCCACACCCCGCACGTGGACTCATTGGGGGTCATCGCCGTCGGTGTGGGCGGCCTGGAAGCCGAGAACGTGATGCTGGGCCGTGCCTCGTGGATGCGCCTGCCGGACATCGTCGGCGTGGAGCTCTCCGGCAAGCCGCAACCGGGCATCACCGCCACCGACATCGTGCTGGCGCTGACCGAGTTTCTGCGCAAGTCCAAGGTGGTGGGGGCCTACCTCGAGTTCTACGGCGAAGGGGCGTCGGCGCTGACCCTGGGCGACCGCGCCACCATCTCCAACATGGCCCCGGAATACGGCGCCACGGCGGCGATGTTCTCCATCGACCAGCAGACCATCGACTACCTCAAGCTCACCGGCCGCAGCGACGAGCAGGTGAAGCTGGTAGAGATCTACGCCAAGGAAGCCGGCCTGTGGTCGGACACCCTGAAAAACGCCGAGTACGAGCGCGTGCTCACGTTCGATCTCTCCAGCGTGGTACGCAATATGGCCGGCCCGTCCAACCCGCATGCGCGCGTGGCCACCGCCGACCTGGCCGCCAAGGGCATCGCCGGCCAGTGGCAAGACGTACCCGGCCAGATGCCGGATGGCGCCGTGATCATCGCCGCCATCACCAGCTGCACCAACACCAGCAACCCGCGCAACGTGATTGCGGCCGCCCTCTTGGCGCGCAATGCCAACAAGCTGGGCCTGACCCGCAAGCCGTGGGTAAAGTCCTCGCTGGCCCCAGGCTCCAAGGCGGTGAAGCTGTACCTGGAAGAAGCCAGGCTGATGGGCGAGCTGGAAAAACTCGGCTTTGGGGTGGTGGCCTACGCCTGTACCTCGTGCAACGGCATGTCCGGCGCGCTGGACCCGAAGATCCAGCAGGAGATCATCGACCGCGACCTGTACGCCACCGCCGTGCTGTCCGGCAACCGCAACTTCGACGGCCGCATCCACCCGTACGCCCAGCAGGCCTTCCTCGCCTCGCCGCCGCTGGTGGTGGCCTACGCCATTGCCGGCACCATCCGTTTCGACATCGAGAAGGACGTGCTGGCCGTGGTCGACGGCAAGGAAATCCGCCTGCAGGACATCTGGCCGACCGATGAAGAGATCGACGCCATCGTCAAATCCAGCGTCAAGCCGGAACAGTTCCGCCAGGTCTACGAGCCGATGTTCGCCATCCAGTCGGACAACGGCGCGAAGGTCAGCCCGCTGTACAACTGGCGCCCGATGTCCACCTACATCCGCCGCCCGCCGTACTGGGAAGGCGCGCTGGCCGGCGAGCGCACGCTCAAGGGCATGCGTCCGCTGGCGGTGCTGCCGGACAACATCACCACCGACCACCTGTCGCCGTCCAACGCCATCCTGCTGGATAGCGCGGCCGGCGAGTACCTGGCAAAAATGGGCCTGCCGGAAGAGGACTTCAACTCCTACGCCACCCATCGTGGCGACCACCTCACCGCGCAACGCGCCACCTTCGCCAACCCGACGCTGAAAAACGAGATGGTGCGCGATGCCGAAGGCAAGGTGAAACCTGGTTCGCTGGCGCGCGTGGAGCCGGAGGGCAAGGTGATGCGCATGTGGGAAGCCATCGAAACCTACATGGAACGCAAGCAGCCGCTGATCATCATCGCCGGCGCCGACTACGGCCAGGGCTCTTCGCGTGACTGGGCGGCCAAGGGCGTACGTCTGGCCGGGGTGGAAGCCATCGCCGCCGAGGGCTTCGAGCGCATCCACCGCACCAATCTGATCGGCATGGGCGTGCTGCCGCTGGAGTTCAAGCCGGGCGTGAACCGCACGACGCTGGGCATCGACGGCACCGAGACCTACGACGTGATCGGCGAGCGCACCCCGCGCGCGACGCTGACGCTGGTCATCCACCGCCAGAACGGCGAGCGTGTCGACGTCCCCGTCACCTGCCGCCTGGATACCGCCGAAGAGGTGTCGATCTACGAGGCCGGTGGTGTGCTGCAGCGCTTCGCACAGGACTTCCTCGAAGCCTCGACCGCGGCGTAAGCAGCCCGGGCGGGTTGGTCTCCGGCTGAGCGACAGTGTCGCGAAGCAACAGGAGGCCTGACCCGCCCTTTTCATCGCCGGCTCACGCTAACGATGGGGCAGGATTCATACCCGACCCGTCCCTCGCCAGACTACTCTACGCAGGAACCACTCCATGGCTCACCAACCCCAGATCAAGATTCCCGCCACCTATATGCGCGGCGGCACCAGCAAGGGCGTGTTCTTCCGCCTGCAGGACCTGCCCGAGGTGGCGCAACAGCCCGGCGCGGCGCGCGATGAGCTGCTGATGCGCGTCATCGGCAGCCCCGACCCCTACGGCAAGCAGATCGATGGCATGGGCGGAGCCACCTCCAGCACCAGCAAGGCTGTCATCGTGGCGGCCAGCGAACGGCCCGACCACGATGTGGACTACCTGTTCGGGCAGGTCTCCATCGACACGCCCTTCGTGGACTGGTCCGGCAACTGCGGCAACCTGTCGACCGCCGCCGGCGCCTTCGCCATCCACGCCGGGCTGGTCGATCCGGCGCGCATTCCGCAGAACGGTACCTGCGTAGTGCGTATCTGGCAGGCCAACATCAACAAGACCATC
>JACPUY010000165.1 GCA_016192025.1 Pseudogulbenkiania sp.
AGGACGCCTTCCTGCCCTACGTCGAATCGGGCTTGCTGACTTTCATCGGTGCCACCACCGAAAACCCTTCGTTCGAGGTCAACTCGGCGTTGCTGTCGCGCGCCCAGGTGTACGTGCTCAACGCCCTGGACGATGACGACTTCAAGGCCCTGTTCGCCCGCGCCATCGCCAGCGGTACGCTGCCCGGCCTGACCTTCGACGACAGCGCGCTGGCCACGCTGAGCGGCTACGCCGACGGCGACGCCCGACGCTTTCTCAACCTGTTGGAGCAGACCCGCACCGCCGCCGGCGCGCGCCACGTCGAGCGCATCGACGCCGACTTCCTGGCCGAAGTGCTCACTGTCAACGCCCGCCGCTTCGACAAGGGCGGCGACGCGTTCTACGACCAGATCTCGGCACTGCACAAATCGGTGCGCGGCTCCAGCCCGGACGGCGCGCTGTACTGGCTGACGCGCATGCTCGACGGCGGCGCCGACCCGCGCTACCTGGCCCGCCGGCTGGTGCGCATGGCGTGGGAAGACATCGGCCTGGCCGACCCGCGTGCTGCGCGCATCGCGCTCGACGCCGCCGACACCTACGAGCGCCTAGGCAGCCCGGAGGGCGAGCTGGCGCTGGCCCAGGCCGCGATCTATCTGGCCGTGGCGCCCAAGAGCAACGCCGGCTACAAGGCGTATAATGAGGCGCGCGCCTTCATCCGCCAGGACATCTCGCGCCCGGTGCCGGTGCACCTGCGCAATGCGCCGACTCGGCTGATGAAGGAGCTGGGTTACGGGCACGACTACCGCTACGCCCACGACGAACCGCACGCTTACGCCGCCGGCGAAAGCTACCTGCCGGAAGGCATCGAGGACAACCGCTGGTACGAACCGGTGGAGCGCGGGCTGGAAGGCAAGATTCAGGAAAAACTGCGGTTTCTCAGGCAACTGGATGAAGAGACGAAAGCACCACCACGATCATGACTGGCACAAGGTCAGGCTGGAACAGTTCGCGGCCAAGCGGCTTATTGCCGTGCTCAACCGCCTGTCCCGCCCCGGCCATTACCTGCTCGGCCCGCACCGCGAATCTCCCGATTTCTCCATTCTGCGCCGCCAGAACGGCGAACCCTCGCAAAAAATCGGCCTGGAAGTGACGCACATCTATGGCAGCACTCACGATGCTGCCATAATCAACGGCTGGCACAAGGACAAGGCCGGCATACTGCTTGCCACGCAGCAGCCGGCATTGATGAAAGACATTTTCCTGCAGCTGGACCGGGCCATCGAGGACAAGAATGACAAGTTTCTGGCCTACACCGTCAAACCCTGCTGGCTGCTGATCCGCAATGCCAACACGCGCGTCATGCACCGCGACTGGCAAAACTATTTACGCGACAAGGACTTTAAAGACAGTCCTTTTGAAAAAATCTGGCTCATCACCGACCGCCAGCTTCAGATCATCAACATCAAATAGACCAACACCATGCTAGACATTCAACTCCTTCGCAGCCAGCCTGAAGCCGTCGCCGGACGCCTGGCCGCCCGCGGCTACCAGCTGGACACCGAGGCTTTCGGCCAACTCGAGAACGAGCGCAAGGCGCTGCAGACCCGCATGCAGGAACTGCAGGCGCGCCGCAACGCCAGCTCCAAGCAGATCGGCGAAGCCAAGCGCAAGGGAGAGGACGTTTCCGCCATCATGGCCGAGGTAGCCACGCTGGGTGACGAACTGAAGGACGCCGAAGCCGCCTTCGAAAGCGTGCAGCAGAAGCTCGAACACTGGCTGATGACCATCCCCAACCTGCCGCACGAGTCGGTGCCGGTGGGCCAGGACGAAACCGCCAACGTCGAAGTGCGCCGGGTCGGCGTACCGCGTTCGTTCGAGTTCACGGTCAAGGACCACGTCGACGTCGGCACCCCGCTGGGACTGGACTTCGAAACCGGCGCCAGGCTCTCCGGCGCCCGCTTCACCGTGCTGCGCGGCGAGATCGCCCAGCTGCACCGCGCCCTGGCGCAGTTCATGCTCAACACCCACACCAACCAGCACGGCTATACCGAGATGTACACCCCGTACATCGTCAACGACAGCGTGTTGTTCGGTACCGGCCAGCTGCCCAAGTTCGCCGAGGACATGTTCAAGGTTACCCGCGGCGGCGATGACGGCAACGTCGACCAGTACCTGATCTCCACCTCGGAAATCACCCTGACCAACACCGTGCGCGAGAGCATCCTCAAGCTCGACGAGCTGCCGGTCAAGATGACGGCGCACTCGCCCTGCTTCCGCTCCGAGGCCGGCTCCTACGGCCGCGATACCCGCGGCATGATCCGTCAGCACCAGTTCGACAAGGTGGAAATGGTGCAGGTGGTGCACCCGGAGAAATCGTACGAGGCGTTGGAAGAAATGGTCGGCCATGCCGAGGCCATCCTCAAGGCGCTGGAACTGCCCTACCGCGTGATCACGCTGTGCACCGGTGACATGGGCTTCGGCGCCGCCAAGACCTACGATCTGGAAGTGTGGCTGCCGGCGCAGAACACCTACCGCGAGATTTCCTCGTGCTCCAATTTCGAGGCCTTCCAGGCGCGCCGCATGCAAGCGCGTTTCCGCAGCGGGCAGGGCAAGCCGGAACTGCTGCACACGCTGAACGGTTCCGGCCTGGCCGTCGGCCGTACGCTGGTGGCGGTACTGGAGAACTACCAGAATGCCGACGGTTCGGTGACCATCCCGACAGCACTGCGCCCGTACATGGGCGGCAAGGATAAGATCGGCGGCTGAGCTTGTATCGC
Organism: Pseudogulbenkiania sp.; assembly: GCA_016192025.1. GTDB lineage: Bacteria > Pseudomonadota > Gammaproteobacteria > Burkholderiales > Chromobacteriaceae > Pseudogulbenkiania. The sequence continues at coordinate 2,757 of JACPUY010000165.1, forward strand.
CACCTTCCACCAAAATGCCGGAGCGCTTGCCCCGGCATTTTTGTTGCTCGAGGCCTACCCGCAGCCGTAGGCCGGCAAACGCCTACCGCAGCGGCAGGGGCTCATTCCGGAGCAGCAGCTCTTCGAACTCGGCCGCCGGCAGCGGCCGGCTGAACAGGTAACCCTGCCCCGTGCCGCAGCCCTGCTCGACCAGATAACGCCGCTGTTCGTCCAGCTCCACCCCCTCGGCCACCAGCCCCAGCCCGAGGCTGCGGGCGATGGAAATGATCGCCTGGGTAATCGCCGCATCGTCCCGATTCTGATGCAGATCGGCGACGAACGACTGGTCGATCTTCAGCCCATGCACCGGTAGGCGCTTGAGATAGGACAGCGAAGAATAGCCGGTGCCGAAGTCGCCGATAGAAAGATAAACGCCCAGCTCATGCAGGCGGTGCAACACCTCCACCATGCCACTATCCTCGTCCATCGCCACGCTCTCGGTGATCTCCAGCTCCAGCGCATCGCTGGGCAGACCGCACTCCTCGAGGGTACGCTCGGCCACCTCGACCATGCCGGCATACTTGAGCTGGCGGCCGGAGACGTTGACCGCCACCCGCCCGGCAAACAGCCCGCGCTCGCGCCAGCGGCACACTTCCCGGCAGGCGGTTTTCAGCACCCATTCACCGATCGACACAATCAGCGAACTATCCTCGGCAATCGGGATGAAGCGTGCAGGGGAAACCAGACCCAGTTCGGGATGGCGCCAGCGGATCAGCGCCTCCGCACCATTGATACACCCCGAGGCCAACTCTACTTTGGGCTGATACCAGACTTCCAGTTCGCCCTGGGACAGAGCCTTGTGCAGGCTGTACTCCAGCCGCAAGCGCTCCAGCGCGCTGGCATTCATGTCTGATGTATAAAACTGGAAATTGCTCTTGCCGCGCTCCTTGGCACGGTACATGGCGGTGTCCGCGTTAACCAGCAGAGCTTCCCCCGTCACGCCATCTTCGGGATACAAGCTGACCCCGATGCTGGCCGACACGAACACCTCCTGCCCGGCCACCACCGTTTCCCCGGCAATCGCATCGAGCACGCACTGGGCACGGCTCGCCACTTGTTGCACGCTGTCCACCGCCGGCATCAAAAGCGTAAACTCGTCGCCGGACAAGCGTGCCACCATCGACAGCGGCGGCGCCACCTTTTTCATCTCCTCCGCAATCCACACCAGCAGCTCATCGCCGGCATGATGCCCCAAGGTGTCGTTGACCAGCTTGAAGCGATCCAGATCGATGAACAGCAAGGCCAGACGCTGCCCGAATTCCCGCGCCTGCTCCACCGATGTTTCCAGCCGCTCCAGGAACAAGGTACGGTTAGGCAGGCCGGTGAGCGCGTCATGATTGGCGAGGAAGTGCAGCCGCTCCTCGGCCTGCTTGCGCTGGGTGATGTCGGAAAACACCGCAACATAATGGGCATATTCGCCACCATCGCCGCGAATGCCGGTAATGCTCAGATGCTCGGTATACAACAGGCCATTCTTGCGCCGGTTGACCACCTCGCCCTGCCAGAAGCCATCGCGCTGCAGGCTGTGCCACAGGTGATCGTAAAATTCCGGCGGCTGTTTGCCGGACTTCAGGATGGCAGGAGTCTTGCCTATGCTTTCTTCGGCGGAGTAGCCGGTGATACGGACAAATGCCGGATTGACCGACTGGATGATGCCGGCCCCATCGGTAATGGCGATCCCTTCCAGCGTGGACTCGAACACCTTGTCCGACAGCAGCAGGCTCCGCCGGGACAACAGCAAGGCCTGGTCGCGTTCGTTGAGTGCCCCCTGCAGTTCCAGCAGACACTCGTGTTCGATATTGTGGAGAATATCGCAGAAATCCAGGATGAACTTGAGCGCACCATCCGTAGCGAGCACGCCCAGATGGCGGATCTTGTGCTGCATCATCAGCCGGCGGGCGTGCAACAGACTGACGCTATCGGCCACAGCCAGCATCGGATGCGAACACACTGCACCCAGCGCCTGATCCACATCCCCCAAGGCCAATAGCCGCACTACGTCGTGCCGGGTCAGGATGCCCAGCTCACCGTCGGCACAGCACACCCCGACCGCATCCACCACGCTCTGCCGCATCACCCTGACGGCGTCTTGCAGGCCCAGTTCGGCGCTCAGCACATTAGCGGGAGGGCAATCCAGTTCCTCCAGCCGCTTCAGGCCCAGAAAGGCTTCCATCCCCTGGTTGAGCACGATATCGGTCAAGGACAGCAGGCCGAGATAGACCCCGTCCCGCTCCACCAGAGCATGGCGAATGCCATGTCGACGGAAAAACCCCGTCGCATCATGGATGGACGTCCCGCTCTGGATGGTGCGCACCGGCGAGCTCATGACCCGCTCCACCGGAATCTCCTCCGCCGCGGCTGCCGCCGAAAAATCGAGATTCAACGCATCGGTTTCGGTCCAGATGCCGAGTGCCTTCCCCTTCTCGTCCATCACGACAATGGAGCCGCAGTGAGAAGCCATCATCTTGCTGGCCGCCTCATGTACTGGAGTCCAGGGCGGGCAGCTCAGTATCTCCGGCAGCAAAATGTGATCGACGGGTTGCAACAGCGGCGACATGACTACCTCATCCTAAACAATTGCTGATCAATAACACGTCTAATATACAGGCATTCCACACAGCCTCCACGCCATGCCAAATGATTTCTTCGCATTTTCTGATATAAATCAGGTACCGATGAAAAACACTCCCGTGCCAACGCCTCACCGATGGCATCCAGCGACTCGGCAACAGCCGAATCGATGAAACCACAGGGGTTGACCACCACCAGGTCGGCACCTCGTAGGAGGGGAAATATCGTAACCTTCGGCTCGAAGGCGGGTAAGAATCTATTCGGAATCGACCAAGGCCTTGGGACAGTCGAGCGAGACGAAGCCGACTTTGGGGATGGCGTGGGCCATACGTTAGCAATCCTGAATCTCAAAAGGAATAGAGAAAGCCGGGGTCATGCGAACGACACCCGGCTGACAACATGCTGATGGCACAAGAAAAACTAGAGATACCGACGACCGAATCAGGACTTGCCGTCTTTGTCCTTGTCGGCTGGGGGATAGGCAGGGAAGCCGAACCCGGTGAACAGTTGCTTGGTCTGTTCCTGCATGCGGTTCTGCATCTCAAGGTACACGCCGGTGCTCTGCTCCAGGTAGCTCGACATCATGTTCTGCATGGCGGGCCCCTGGATTTTCATGAATTCGCCCCACAAATTGGCATTGAACATGGCGTTATCACCGTACATTGCCCGCGTCTGCTCCTGCATCTTGTCCTGAAGCTGGGTGAAGAGCTGGAGGTTTTTCTCCAGGAACGGCCCCATCATCCCCTGCATGGCCTGACCATAGAAACGGATGAACTGCGTCAATACCTCATAGCTGAACATCGGTGCCCCACCGTTTTCCTCTTCAAAAATGATCTGAAGCAGTACGCTGCGGGTAATGTCATCTTGGGTCTTGGCATCGACCACCTGGATGTCTATGCTGTCATGTACCAGCTGCTTAACGTCCCCTAATGTGATGTAGGAACTCGTTGCCGTGTCGTACAACCGGCGATTTGGATACTTCTTAATGACCCGCTTCTCAACACTCATGTAACACTCCCAGTTCATTGTCGTGGTGTTGTGTGGGCTCAATTTATCATAAATGCAACAACCTAGAGTAAATCTTCTAGCCACCGGCGAGACGAGCATGCTAAATTTTGTTGGTATATTGTGCATTGCACAATTCATCTCAGTACGGCACAACAACACGGAGAGGGTCCCAAATTATGTTCACTACTAACGAGCAGTTCAGCAAGATTTCCTTGGGTGGCGTCGAAACAGTGCTGCGTTTCGCCCAGATTTCCCTGGATAGCGCTGAAAGACTGGTGAAATTCAACCTCGAAGTTTCCAAGCAGTCTCTCGAAGACAATATCAAGGTTGCCAAAGACCTGGCCAAAGCCAAGGATCCGCAGGAAGCCGTTGCTCGCATCAACAAACTGACGACGGAATCCGTCGAGCATGCGGTCACCAACTCCCGCAACGTCTACGAGATCATGACCCAGACCCAGGGCGAACTGGCCAAACTGGCCGAAGAAAACATCGGCACGCTCAACAAATCCCTCATCAGCGCGATCGAAGACATCTCCAAGAACGCGCCGGCCGGTTCCGACGTGGCTGTTAATGCCGTCAAGACCTCGGTCGCGGCCGCGGCCGCAGCAATCAACAGCTTCACCAAAGCCGCGCAGCAGGTGAACGAGTTTGCCGAAACCAGCGTGAAGGCGGCCAGCAGCGCCACCGCTGACGCCGTCAAGGCAACCACCAAGCGCACCGGCGGCGGCAGCGCCTCCTGATCTTTGCCGCAGTAAAACTCAGGGCCATCCTCGTAAGCGGGCATGGCCTTTTTCGTTTCTGGGAAAGCCCCCATCACCTTTCCGGGTACGCCAAGCATGAGGTGCCCATTTTTCTTCGGGGGTTTACAATTCAGGCTTTACGAGCCCACATGGAAACAGGGTAGCGCATGAAGATCAGCAGCAATTTTGACGCCGGGAGTATCGACGTTGTCTCGATGAACAGCTTCGAGGACATCCAGCTTCGCATCCCCAATGACAATGCCTCGCACTTTGCCCAGTGGTTCTATTTCCGTTTGCAGGGTGCGGCTTACCAGCCATGTACCCTCAAATTCCTGAACGCCTCCGAATGCGCCTATCCTGAAGGATGGGTCGACTATCAGGCGATGGCATCGTACGACCGTATCAACTGGTTCAGGGTCCAGACCCGCTACGATGGCACCGAACTGACCGTCGAACATGTCCCCCTGGCCAACAGCGTGTATTACGCCTACTTCGAGCCCTACTCCTACGACCAGCACCTCAACCTGATCGGCCAAGCGCAAGGCTCGGGCCTCTGCCAGGTCTCTGACTTGGGCTCGACCCTGCAGGGACGGGATATCAACCTGCTGACGATCGGCCATGAAGTTGAGTCCGACCTCAAGATCTGGATCACGGCTCGCCAGCATCCCGGCGAAACCATGGCGGAATGGTTTGTCGAAGGCTTCCTGAACCGCTTGCTCGACCCGATCGACCCGACTTCCCGCATGCTACTCGATCACGCCACCTTCTATGTGGTGCCCAACATGAACCCTGACGGCTCGGTACTGGGTAATTTGCGCACCAACGCCGCTGGAGCCAACCTGAATCGCGAATGGCTGAGTCCCTCGGCTGAAGCTAGCCCGGAAGTACTCGTCGTTCGCCAGAAGATGCTGGAAACGGGAGTCGACTTGTTCCTGGACATCCATGGCGACGAAAACATTCCCTTTGTCTTTGTCGCCGGAACCGAAGGCGTGCCTAACTACAATGACAGGATTCGTGCACTGGAAGAGACGTTCAAGCATCACCTCAAGCTGGCTTCACCAGACTTTCAGGATGAGCATGGTTACGAGAAGGATGCGCCGGGATCGGCCAACCTTTCCCTTGCCACCAACTGGGTGGGAAACCAGTTCCAGTGCCTGGCCTACACCCTCGAGATGCCCTTCAAGGACAACGCCAATTTGCCGGATGACGATTACGGCTGGAATGGGCAGCGTAGCCAACGACTGGGCGAGGCGATGCTCACTCCCATTTACGCGGTCATCAGCAAACTGCGCGCCTGAGCACCGCGAGCCGGACCGCCAAAGCAAAACGGCCTGACAACGGCCGTTTTGCTTTATCTATCGAGCCAGTCAAGGCGTGGCGGACGGCAGCCCCTCCAGCGCCTTGACCAGCTCGATTTCAACCAGATACCAATCCCGTCCCTTTTCAAGCACCTTGCTCAAGGCAATCTGAAACAACTTGCCCCTGGCGCTCATACAAAACTGCTTGCCCAGCATATACGACGCCACCGGCAGGATAATGGCATTGATGCTCCGATCTCCCCTGGTCAAGGGCACAAACAAGGCAATCACCCCTCCCTGCCATACGTGTTCATGCATGACCCGCGGATCTACCGCTTTCCCATCCATCCCCCTGAGTGCCGCCGCCACGGGGCGATCGGTCAGGGTTTCGATTCCCAGGAAGATCTTCTCGCGCTGCAAACGCCGGATGCGCCGCACGATGCCCAAACTCCAGCTTGAACTCTCGGCCTCTTTGTAGCCAAGCAGTTCCCCCAGGCCGACCCATTCATTCCCGCCGGCATCCAGGGACACCCCCAGTCCGGTTTGGCTGATGTTTTCAATTTCCCATTTGTTGAAGACCTCCTTCGCCAAGGGGGTCTCACCTGCTCTTCCAGAAACGCCCGGGGCAACCTTGTCCATGCGCCTACTGGTCACAAAACCATAGATCCGCAGGTCAGAAGCCGAACTGAAACTGTCTTGAGGCAGCGCGGCGGCCGTGTGCAGCCTCTGCTCGTCAGGATGCCGAACAAGACGGTGTAACGTGGCAAGGCGATGCACCACCTCGATGTTGCGATCATTCACTGGAATCCGCTCGGCACGCTGGATACGAATCGGCTTTGCGGCCCACTCGCGGCACAGCACCCGAAAGAGCCCCGCATCCACTCCCGGCTCGGCAAGGCGCGCCAGTTCGGTTGGCATATGCCCTGTTTCCAACACCGCCAACCAGCCATGCAGGATCTCACTAACCTCGGCGGTACTCCAATAACGGTAGAAACCCGAGCCGAACGTTCCTTGGCAGCGGGAAGCCGGACGCCCCTCATCCAGAACCACCACAAAACTGAGCTCTTGAGAAAACTCACGCACCAAGACCATCCGATTGGACACCAGGCGGAGTAGCTCGTAGGAAAAATTGAGTTGCCGTGGCGTCAGGTTCCCACCGGAAAGCAAAGCCAGCATCTGCAGGATGAGGTACTGATCCTGAACCGTCGTTCCCTCGTCGTGCTCACCAAAAAGAAATACCGGAGCCGACTCCAGACCGTACTCTTCCGCGAAGCGGTATACATGGTTGACATTCAGCCAGAAAACCTCGCCAGGAGAGCCGCCCTGAAAGAATGACCATCTGGCACACTCGCAGAAATAATGCATCATGCGTGCCAGCACCAATGGCAGCATGGCGTAGATGCGGCGACCATCCTCACCAGAGAAGGCCGGACTCAATGCATGCTGATAAGCCTCGAGAAACTCTTTGCCATACCCTAGAATCTGGGCACGTAGTTGCTCCTCCAGAACCTTGGGCATCCTGGAATTCATCAGATACTGCACACCCAGCTGGTAATGGAACTGGGCCGTTTCACGATTAATCGTCAGGATCGCTTCCAGCCTGTCTGCCGTCAGGACGCTACCGCTACGATTAAGCTCAGCGACCACCTCTGACACCTTGTCGTGTGAGGCTGAGCCGTACTCCTGTCTCAGAGACTCGATCCACTCTTTAGCGGAAGCCGCATTGCCCAGTGGATCTGCTTTCCTTTTCGAGCCTCGCAAGAAAAAATCCAACATGGCTCCGCCTGTTTTCATGAATGCTTATTAATAACGCAACAACTTCATACAGATGGCCGCACTATTCTGCATGCCTACAGTATTTGCAGGTTCCCTGTAACATGCAAGATGCAAAGGCAAGTAAAACGAAAAAAGCACCCACTCGGGATGCTTCTTTCCGTATCCAGCCAGTCGGCTCTGATTGTCAAATCGTCAAATCGCCAGATCCTCAAGCGCCTTGCCGGTTGCCAGCAACTCCTGAACCCACAAAGGTTTGCGCCCACGCCCAGTCCAGGTAAGTTCTGGATTTTGCGGGTGGCAATACTTGGCTTCAACCGGCTTACGAGCAGGCCCCACCTTCCCCAGCACCTCTTCGACACTTAACCCATAGGCACGAGCAAGCTCTACAATCTGCTTTTTAGCCTTCGCCTTTTCTTCGTGTTCTCTCCGTTTAATTTCATTATCAAGATCATTTTTCAGGGAAAGCAGATCGGCAAAGCTCAGATTGGAAAGTTCCATTTAGTCATCTCGCAGGTTAAGAATTATATTTTCAATTTAGTCACAGGCCAGGGAAACGGTCAAGTCTATTTTGGAAAATCATGAACACAAGGCCATTCTGGGTCAGTCGACGACATAAGGAAGCCCCAAGTTCTTGAGCGCATTTTTATGTTCCTTCTCAAGAAAGAGACCGGTCTCCCAACCAGCAACCTGGGCGACGGCAAGAGCAACCAATCGGGCATTTTCTTCTCGCCCGACATTCACCACCATACCAATTGCCTGCTCCCCCGTTGCCGGACTATACAAGGCGTCCCCCGGACTCGCCTCAACCGGCAATTCCACCCGGAAAAGACGTCGCTTCACTTTTCCCAGATATTGGGTTCTGGCGACAATTTCCTGCCCCGGGTAACACCCCTTCTTGAAGCTTATCCCACCCAAAACATCCATATTGACCATTTGGGGTACGAACTGCTCCTGAGTTGGCCGAGTGATCCAGGGGATGCCGGCAGAAATATCCAGCAGCGACCATGCTTCGGCACCAACCCGGCAGCAAGACTGCTCAAGCTGATTCCCGACAGCCGCAGCGGCCGGCTTATCATAGAACAGCAATAAAGAGCCCGCTGGAAGCCGGATCAGCCCGCCGGAATCGCTGGCAATCACATCATGAGATTGCTCGGGCAGCCCGCTGAAAACCGCTCGCAGCGCCTCTTCAGCACGCCCCCCTTTCACCCCGGCCAGCAACCACTGCTCAGTAGCAACCTGAAGCTTGACCTGAGCTCGCAACACAAACATGCCCAGCCGTTTGCACAGGGCATCGGCGATATCGGCAGAGACCAGCAAAAAGTAATCAGCACGGAACTGCCAAATCAGGAAGTTCCCCAATACCCTACCTTTGGCATTGGAATAACTACTGTACTGGCTATGCGACTCCGAGACCTCTCTCAGATCGCTTGATAACTGCCCCTGCAGAAAGCTTTGCGCGTCGCTGCCGCTCACCCGAATCACAGCAAAATGGTTCATCATGCACAGGACATCACCCTTGCGAAGGGCCTCAAGTTGCTGCATGTATTGATCAGATACGTCAGGGCTTAATCCGCTCATTATGTCCTCTTCTGTTTTTGATTGCGCCTGCAGCATGCCGGCCCACCCATTGTAAGCAGTTCAACTTCATGAATGTTCAGGGGTAGTAGATTGGGTTGCCGTCCAACTTATCAAGCCGACCCACCCACTGCGTCCCTCTGCCCCGGGCTTGACAGGCCTGGCCAGCCTCTATATTATACGCCTCCATCAATTCCCTGATAGCTCAGTTGGTAGAGCGACGGACTGTTAATCCGCAGGTCGCAGGTTCGAGCCCTGCTCGGGGAGCCAATTCAAAAAAGCCGCACTCAATCGGGTGCGGCTTTTTGTTTTTCCTAGAAACCGGCATTAACCCCGTTTCCCGATGAAGCCTTTGGCATTGGCTTTTCCCATGGGAGGAAAGACTGTCGCTGGATTTCACCAACCCCCACCACCGCACCCGCCGGCTACGCTAGCCCGCACCAAGAGATATCACTATAGTTGTTGATCATGTCAACCCTTTGGCACTTAACAATACCAGCCATAAGCCACCATACAGGAGCCCAGAATGCGTCTTATCAAAGAGCTCAGGGAATTTGCGATGAAGGGCAACGTCATTGACCTTGCTATTGGCGTGGTTATTGGCGGCGCGTTCGGCACCATTGTAAAATCGCTTGTCGACGACATCATCATGCCCCCTATTGGCCTGATTCTAGGCAATGTTGATTTTTCCAATTTTTTTATCGTTCTAAAAGAAGGCAGCAAGCAGACGGGGCCTTATGTCTCGCTTGCCGCGGCCAAAGCGGCAGGAGCCGTCACGCTCAATATCGGCTTGTTTGTCAATGCATTGGTCAGCTTCGGCATCGTTGCCAGCGCCATCTTCATGCTGGTCAAATCCATCAATCGCCTCAAAAAAGAGGAGGCTCCGGCCTCCCCTCCCCCTGTCACAGTCAAAGAATGCCCCCATTGCCTCTCCAGCATCCCAGGCAAGGCCTCACGCTGCCCCCACTGCACATCTCAACTGAAGCCGTAGCGAGGCGCCAGCAGGCTTATCGGGAGGGCTTGCCGGACTGAATAAGCACATCACCGGGCAGTGTCTCAGCCATTTGCCGACCGAACCCCATTCCTATACAATTGCAGCCGTTCTGGGGGAGTAGCCTCAATGCGGCATCGCATTGGCGCGTGTCAACATACTTGGTTTCAACACCATGGCACGCGCGACCGAAGGTTTGGCAAGACCCATGACCGGTTTGCACTCTTGCAGGGGCTGCGTGCGAACCCGTCATGGCGTACTTCGCAGCCCCTTGGAACCCTCATGGAAGCCCTGCTTTTCTCTTCTGGCGTGGTCGCCCTCGCTGAAATCGGCGATAAAACCCAGTTGCTTGCCCTGCTGCTTGCCGCTCGTTACCGCAAACCCACCCCCATCATTGTGGGCATCTTAATTGCAACGCTCTTCAACCATGCCGCCGCCGCGGGGGTTGGGCAGTGGGTCACCAGCCATCTCGGGGCGGAAACAATGCGCTGGCTCCTTGGTGCCTCATTCCTCGGAATGGCCATCTGGATCATGATCCCCGACAAGCTAGATAGCGATACCCGGCTCTTTGAACGTCTGGGCATTTTTGGAGCGACTTTCATTGCCTTCTTTCTGGCCGAAATGGGTGACAAAACTCAAATCGCCACCGTCGCACTGGCCGCCCGCTTCGACTCACTTATCAGCGTCGTCGCAGGTACCACCATTGGCATGCTGCTTGCCAACGTTCCGGCAGTGCTATTCGGGGACATGGTAGCGAGCAGGATCCCCACTCGTACCGTTCATACCGCTGCGGCCACCCTGTTTGCCGGTCTTGGGGTTGTGACCCTGCTGATGCCGCTAAGCCCTTGAAAATCAGAAGGGAGGCTTGGCCTCCCTTGTTTCCTTACCTCGACTCTATGTCGTCGCCAACATGTCGCTCGGGTCAAACCCCAGCCGTAGCGCTCCCCAATGGCGCCCCTGCACCATTACCGGCAAGGCAATTTCAGACAGTATTTCACCGGTATCGCGCGCATACGTTTGCAACAGCATGGGCTGCGTGTTCCTGGCCGAGCGTAGTCCTGCCTTATCATTGAAAATACGCTTGTCACGACTTGAAACGAGGTCTTTTTTAAGGTCGCCGGTCAGCGGCCGGGAATAGAAACTATTGTGTGTCGGGGCATAGCCATTGCTATCGACCATCACGCAGAACCGGCCACCCCTGCACCCCTGGACGGCCCGGTCATAGATCGGCTGCAGAACAGACTCCAATTTGTTGTCGTAACAGGTGTGGTACTTGGGCGGATTGACCCCGGGAATGGGACGGTACTGCTGATCAAACAGGTTTACGCCTTCGCTCGCCGCCCTGCTCAGCACGGCCTGCAACTCATCCCTGGTTTGGCGAGCATTATTCAAGGCCTTGTCAAAGACCCCTTCTCCAACAATGAAGCGTGACACCATGTCCTGCACTTGTTCGGCAGCACCGGACAGCACTTCGGCAACTTCTTCGGTGTGCCGCAGACGATCGGATACGTTCTGGCTCAGTTCATGAATCTGCGCCACATGCTGATTCACATCACGGTTGGTCTTGGCGAACGTCTCCATTGTGTCGGCAATTCCGCGCAGACTGCCCGCCGTTTCCTCGAAATCCCCCATCATTCTGCCGAATTGTTGCGAGGCCTTGGACACCACCTCCCTGGCCAATTGGGTATCCACGCTGATTTCATTGGTTTCTGCCTGAGTTTCCGCCACCAGATTGAGCATGCCGTCAATGTTGCTGGAAATCTCGTCGGTCGCCGTTTTAACCCTTTCGGCCAGCTTGCGCACCTCATCGGCGACTACGGCAAAGCCTCGTCCCGACTCTCCGGCCCTTGCCGCCTCGATGGCCGCATTGAGCGCCAGCAAATTGGTCTGATCAGAAATTTCCTTGATCAGCTCAACGATGGTCTTGATGCTGGCAGAACGCTGGCTCAGGTAATCAACCGTCTGGTTGAAATGCCCGACTTTCGTGCTGATGTCGTAGATACGATCGGCTACCAACTTGAGTTCATCGAAGGATACTCTGGCGACGTCAAGATTACTGAGAGTGGTGACAGAAATAACCTGGGTCTGCTCGGTGACCTGATTGATGCCGGTGGTGGTTTGATTACTGGCATCACACACCTTGGTCGCGAAATCACCCTGCTGACGGGCGCTCTCTAACGACTCATGAATATTTCGACGGGTCCGCGCCGAGTCCATAGCGATACGCACCGTCATCAACCTGACATTGCTGATGATCTCGCGCATCTTGGTCACAAAGCGGTTGTAAGAGAGGGAAAGTTCACGTATCTCATCGTAGGTGATGGTTGGAATTTCCTTGGACAAATCCCCCTCGCCAGCACCGATTTCATTGAAGATGGAAATGGTCATTTTCAGTGGACGGACAATCAGGTGACGGAGATACCAGACCATTAAGGCGATGAAGAGCAGACAGACCCCCCAAAGAATCAGGGTCCACAGGATGGCGCTATCGATGCGCGCTTCCACCAGGGCCAGTATGTCGGCAGAAACGGTGTGGGTCTTGTGAATGGTGCGGATGTCCTCCAGCACAAAATAGATATAGCCGACCATCCCCAACTGAAAAAAGCTGACAAAGAAGAAGCTGCACAACTTCTTGGTCAGACTGCTCCAGAACGTTTTTTCCGTCCAAGAGTACATACCCCAGAACCACTCCATCCGCTATCTCCCATGTTGTACGCCACTGGCCATTATAATTTCTTTAAAAGCAGAGCTTCATTCTCGCCTGAAATGACAAAAATGACCAGATCATGAAGTGGCCACCCTTGATTTCTGTCAAACGAGGCAAGAAGCATGTTTCATAGCCGCTGCCAAGTCAGCCAATGCTCGCCTCCCGCGAACACCGGCAAAGCCTGCTCTACCTTGCTCATGGCAAGCAGCTCAAACCATGGTGAAAGCAATTGCTGCAAGACCTCCATGGTCACGCCAAAGGGCGGCCCCTTAGGGCTTTCGGCCAGAAAGAAAAAACCAGCGAGAACGCCCCCCTGGCGAATGAGCGAGGCCATCTTGTGCGCATAAGCGGCACGGCGCCCCATGGGCAAGGCACAGAAAAAGGCGCGCTCGTAAATCCAGTCGTAGTCCTGCCGTTCTGGCAGCAAGAAGAAATCGGCCTGCTGCACACAGCCAGCATGCTGGCCAAGGCTAGCTTTCGCTCGGGTGACGGCTTCGATGCTGAAATCGATCGCGTCAACCTGGCACCCCTGGTCAAGCAACTGCTTGACCTCATGAGCGCTACCGCACCCCGGGACCAGCACCCGGCAGGCGGCACCCTTTGTCCTGGCAAAGCGCTGGAAGTCCTCCGGGACATCCGCGGAGTCCCAAGGCATAACGCCACTGGCGTAGCGAACATCCCAGAAATCAGGATCAGCGCAGTCCTGCTGCATTACGACCTCCTTGCTCTATCGAAGCCATCGTTACTCGACATGCGGCGGCAAGTATTTGCCGATTACCGGCTGGGAATCGGTCAACCACCGCTTGGCCTGGCTCAGGAGACGAGTCTCGTCATCCAAGCCCAGCACAGTCACCAGTCCGTTATCCGGCAGACTCAAGCGCAGGGAACCATCGGCCTCGAAGCGGAAAAGCAACCTGGCAAAGCCATCGAACCAGATCGTGGCCCACTCTTGATCGTCAAGCGTGACCAGGTCCAATGCGCCGCCCAAAAGACCGGCCCACTCCCCCAGGCGACGGCGCGGCGGCAGACGCTCCCATATCTGCCGCTTATCCGCTGGCGCCAGGGAGCCCCATTGCGCCACCTCCATGAAGGTGCGGAAACAGCCACGGCAAACGTTATCGCCAAGAGCGGTAGAGCAATGGGCTATGCAGGGCGAGTCGGCGGGTTCAGACATACATGACAGCCACAAGACAAGATTGGATAGATTAAAGGACTCAGCCGCGACCGTCTATGCGACCAGCGTATGAGACACTGCAAATAGTACTACGGGAAATAAAGGCAGAAATCAGAAGGGTCGGGGAGGAAATAAAAAAAGACTTACGTACGGAACGTGAAGTCTTTGTTTGTTGGTCGGGGTGAGAGGATTCGAACCTCCGACCCTCTGCACCCCATGCAGATGCGCTACCAGGCTGCGCCACACCCCGACTCAAGCAAGAGGAATGCATTATAAATGGATTCTTACGGCTTGCCAATCCCGCCGTTCAACCATTCCAGAATGGACTGCAACTCGGCCCGGACAGCCTGAGCGGTCAACGGCACCGGCCCGGCCCCTTCCTGACCCAAACGCAGCCGTGCACCGTGGATGGTGAAACCGTCGTCATAGAGCAGGCCGCGGATGCGACGCACCAGCAAGACTTCGTGATGCTGGTAGTAGCGGCGGTTGCCGCGCCGCTTGACCTGTCGCAACTCGGAGAACTCCTGCTCCCAGTAACGCAGCACATGCGGCTTGACACCAGTCAGCTCGCTGACCTCGCCAATCGTGAAATAACGCTTTGGCGGAATCGGCGGCAGTTCAGCCTCAGTTATTGGCATGATGTTGCTCGACCATTCCCTTGAGTTTCTGACTGGCATGGAAAGTCACCACACGGCGGGCGGTAATGGGAATTTCCTCACCGGTTTTCGGGTTGCGCCCCGGCCGCTGAGGCTTGTCACGCAGCTGGAAATTGCCGAAGCCGGACAGCTTGACACTGTCACCGGATTCCAGCGCCTGGCGGATCTCTTCGAAAAAAGATTCGACCATGTCCTTGGCTTCACGCTTGTTCAGCCCTACCTTGTCAAACAGCAGGTCGGCCAACTCCGCTTTCGTCAAAGTCATGATTACCCCTTAACATACCGATCAAAAATAAAACAAAGCGGCTTCCACTGCAAGCATGCCCGGAAGTCCGCTACGCCACCGACAGCCCTGCTCAGAGGCGCAAGGTAGCGCCGTGATTGGCCGAAACCGCCTCCAAGAGGCCGCTCACGACCGCTTCGACCTCGGCATCGGTCAGCGTCTTGGCCTGATCCTGCAACAGGATGCGGAAAGCAAGACTCTTCTTGCCTTCGGGTACCCCCTTGCCGCGGTAGACGTCGAACAGCGCGATCTCGCTGACAATCTCGGCTGCCGCCTGGCGGAAGCTGGCCAGCATGGCACCGACTTCCACCTGCTCATCCACCACCAGCGCCAGGTCGCGGCGAACTGGCTGGAACTTGCTGACCGTGTGCGCCTTGACTCGACGACTGGTTTCTACGACGGCATATTCCAGCTCGAAGACAACAGGAGCGGAAGGCAAATCATACTGTTGCACCCACTGTGGATGCAGCTCGCCGATCACCCCCACCAGTTGACCGGCGAGCACGATTTCAGCACAACGACCCGGGTGGCAGGCCGGGTGAGCCGCCTTGCGGAATTCGACAGGATGCGGGTGAAGCAGCGCTTCCACATCGGCCTTGACGTCGAAGAAGTCCACGCGCTCGGTCTTGCCCCCCCATTGCTCGGGCAGGCGCGAACCCCAGGCGAGGCCGGCAATTTTTTCCGGCTGATCGAAGCCTTCTGCCGACTTGCGGAAGGTCCGAGCCACTTCGAACACCCGCACGCGCGGCTGCTTGCGGTTGACGTTGCCGACCAGCACGTCGACCAGCCCGCCCAGCAGCGTCGAGCGCATCACGCCCATCTGGGCCGCGATCGGGTTGATCAGCCTGACCGGGTCGGAATTCCCGGCAAAGTCGCGCTCCCACTGCTCGTCGACGAAGGCATAAGTGACGACTTCCTGGTAATCGCGCGCCGCCAATTGATGGCGGATCTGTTCTCGCGGCCGGCGTGTTTCCGGCAGCGGCAGCATCTTCATGCGCGAGCGCGGAGCGTCCGACGGGATCGCATCATAGCCGTAGACGCCGGCCACTTCTTCGATCAGATCTTCCTCGATCTCGATATCGAAGCGGAACGCCGGCGGGGCAACGGCGAAGCTTTCGGCCAGCGTGTCGAAGCCCAGGCCCAAGCGGGCGAAAATAGCCGCGATAGCATCGGGCGCCAGATCCAGGCCGAGCACCTTGTTGACGCGCGCGCTGCGTACCGGCACCGCCGCACGGCGCGGCAAGTCGCCCAGCGCTTCGGTCAGCGGCCCCGCCTCGCCACCGCAGATCTCGACGATCAGCTGGGTGGCGCGCTCGATGGCATCCCGCTGCTGCTGGAAATCCACCCCGCGCTCGAAGCGGTAGGACGAATCGGAACCGAAGCCCAGTTCGCGTGCCTTGCCGGCGATCATGGCCGGCGCAAAGAAGGCGCTTTCCAGGAACACATCCTGCGACGCTGCGGTGACACCACTCTCCAACCCGCCCATGATGCCAGCAATGGCCAGCGGCTTGGCGTCGTCGGCGATCACCAGCAGATTTTCCGTCAGCGCCAGCTCCTGCTCGTTCAGGCAGACCAGCTTCTCGTCGGCACGCGCCATGCGCACGGTGATCCCACCATCCAGCTTGGCCAGGTCGAAGGCGTGCATCGGCTGGCCGAGTTCCAGCAGGATGTAATGGGTGACGTCGACAATGGCTGAGATCGAGCGCAGACCGGAACGCTCCAGGCGGCGCTTCATCCAGTCCGGCGTCGGCGCGGCAGCGTTGACTCCCATCACCACACGACCGATGTAGCGGCCGCACCCGTGCGGCGCCTCTATGCGAACCGGCACGGTCTGGTCGTGCGCGGGCACCACCGGCGCGATCGCCACCGGCTGCAGATCGCTATCGGTCAGCGCCGCCACTTCGCGGGCCAGCCCCTTGATCGACAGGCAATCGGCACGGTTCGGGGTGATCTTGAGGGTAAACAGGCTGTCGTCCAGCGACAGGTAGTCGCGGATGCTCGTGCCGACCGGAGCATCGGCCGGCAGCACCAGCAAGCCATCGGCGTCGTCCGGCACACCCAGTTCCTTGCCGGAGCACAGCATGCCCCCGGATTCGACGCCACGCATCTTGGTCGGCTTGATCTTGAAGTCGCCCGGCAGCACGGCACCCGGCAAGGCGCACGGCACTTTCAGTCCGACCGCGACATTCGGCGCACCGCAGACGATCTGCACCAGTTCGCCGTTGCCGACATCGACCTTGGTGACGCGCAGGCGGTCGGCATTCTCGTGTTTGGCGACTTCCTTCACTTCAGCCACCACCACACCGCTGAACGCCGGTGCGGCGGCATCGACCTCTTCGACCTCAAGGCCGGCCATGGTCAACAGATAGGAAAGCTCGTCGGTACTCAGGGACGGATTGACCCAGCTACGCAGCCACTGTTCGGAAAATTGCATCGTAAGGATTCCCCTGCCCGCTGTCAGTTGAACTGTTTGAGGAAATTGAGATCGTTCTCGAAGAACAGCCGCAGGTCATTGACGCCGTAGCGCAGCATGGCGAAACGGTCCAGACCAATGCCGAAGGCGAAGCCGGTGTATTTTTCCGGGTCGATGTTGACGTTCTTCAGCACATTCGGGTGCACCATGCCGCAGCCCCCGACTTCGAGCCAGCCGCGCTCGCCCAGCACGTCGATTTCCGCCGACGGTTCGGTGAACGGGAAGAACGAGGGGCGGAAGCGTACCTGCAGATCGTCGCGTTCGAAGAAGCGGCGCAGGAAGTCGGTCACGGTGGCCTTGAGGTCGGCGAAGCTGACGTCCTGGTCCACCCACAGGCCTTCCATCTGGTGGAACATCGGCGAATGCGTGGCGTCGGAGTCGACACGGTACACACGGCCCGGCGCCACGATCTTGATCGGCGGCTCGTTGTTCAGCATGTAGCGCACCTGGATCGGCGAGGTGTGGGTGCGCAGCACGTCACCGCCCTCCACGTAGAAGGTGTCCTGCATGGCGCGCGCGGGGTGGTTTTCCGGAATGTTCAACGCCTGGAAGTTGTGGAAGTCGGTTTCGATTTCCGGGCCGTCCGCCACCTCGAAACCCATGCTGTGGAACAGCGTGGCGATACGCTCGAGCGTCAGCGTCACCGGGTGCAAGCCACCAACGGCGCTGCCACGCCCCGGCAGGGTCACGTCCAGCGACTCGGCTGCCAGCTGGCGCGCCAGCTTGTCGGCGTTAATGAGATCGCGGCGCTCGTTGTGGCGCGCTTCGAAAGCCTGCTTGGCGGCATTGATGGCGGCCCCGGCCGCCTTGCGCTCTTCGGCCGGCAATTTGCCCAATTGCTTGAGCAATTCGGTCAGCTCGCCGCTCTTGCCGAGATAGCGCGCCTTGACCTGCTCCAGTTCCACCAGATCCTGTACCGCGTTCAGCGCGGACAGCCCCGACTCGAGAATCGTGTCGACATTGTTCATGACACTCACACCGTATGCGTAAGAAAGCTGGCCGGACCGGATGGTCATCAGGCGGTCTGGTCAGCCATCTTGAAAAGCGTGTAAAAAAAAGGGAGGCATCACTGCCTCCCTTTTGACCGTCCAGCGATTAAGCGAGGCTTGCTTTCGCTTTTTCAACGATCTGAGCAAAAGCCGGCTTGTCGAACACGGCCAGGTCGGCCAGGACCTTGCGGTCGATTTCGATAGCAGCCTTCTTCAGACCGTTCATGAACTTGCTGTAGGACAGACCGCATTCACGCGCAGCGGCGTTGATACGGGCGATCCACAGTTGGCGGAACTGACGTTTTTTCTGGCGACGGTCGCGGTAAGCGTATTGACCGGCTTTCATCACCGCCTGTTTGGCGATGCGATAGACGTTCTTGCGACGGCCGCGATAGCCTTTCGCCAGAGCAAGGATTTTCTTGTGACGAGCGCGAGCGGTTACACCGCGTTTAACACGAGGCATTGATCAAACTCCTTAAGCGTAGGGCATCATTGCACGAACGGACGCCATGTTGCTCGCGTCCACCATGGTGGTGCCACGCAGCTGGCGTTTGTTCTTGGTGGTTTTCTTGGTCAGAATGTGACGCTTGAACGCCATAGAGCGCTTTACACCACCACCACCCAATACGTTGAGGCGCTTTTTCGCGCTCGACTTGGTCTTCATCTTCGGCATGGAAAACTCCTGCTGAATTTCTTTAGATCCGACGCACGGTGATCTTTCGATACTTGCAAACCGTGACGTCCCGCTTTTGTTGCGGCGCCGGAGCGCCACAAAATCAACACGGCAGGCGAACCTGCCGTGCCAAACCGCTGATTATACCCGATTATTTCTTTTTCGGGGCAATCATCATTACCATCTGGCGACCTTCCAGGCGCGGAAACTGCTCGACCGTGCCCACTTCGACCAGATCGGCCTCGACCCGCTTGAGCAGGGCCAGGCCGATGTCCTGGTGGGCCATCTCACGCCCACGGAAACGCAGAGTCACCTTGGCCTTGTCGCCGTCAGACAGGAAGCGAATCAGGTTGCGCAGCTTGACGCCGTAGTCGCCATCGTCGGTACCCGGTCGGAATTTGACTTCCTTGATCTGCACTTGCTTTTGCTTAAGCTTGGCCTCGTGACGCTTTTTGGACGTTTCGTACTTGAACTTGCCGTAGTCCATCAGCTTGCAGACTGGTGGCTGAGCGGTCGGAGAGATCTCTACCAGATCAATATCCAATTCCTCGGCCATTACCATTGCCTCACGCAGACTCACGATGCCGAGCTGCTCGCCTTCCTTACCCACCAGACGGATCTCTCGGGCGGTAATTTCGCCGTTGATCCGTGCTTCACGTTCCTGAGCTATAGCCAAATCTCCTATTATCTGTTCAATAAGCCTGACGCCGCGTCACTGAGGCATTTCAGCTTTCAGGCGTGCCACGAAGTCATCCAGCGTCAGCTGGCCGAGATCTTCTCCGCGGGCACGAACGGCAATCAGACCGCCTGCTTTTTCCTTGTCGCCCACAATGATCTGGTACGGCAGTTTCTGCAGACTGTGTTCGCGGATTTTATAGCTGATCTTTTCATTCCTCAAGTCGAGATCGACGCGGAACCCTTGTTTTTTCAGCGTTTGCGCCACAGCGGCGGCATATTCGGCCTGCGCCTCGGTGATATTCATCACCACCATCTGCACCGGAGCCAGCCACAGCGGGAAGGCACCGGCGTGGTTTTCGATCAGGATGCCGAGGAAACGCTCCAGCGAACCGAGGATGGCCCGATGCAGCATTACCGGGCGCTTGCGGCTGTTGTCTTCGGCCACGTACTCGGCCCCCAAACGCTCCGGCAGCACGTAGTCAAGCTGCAGCGTGCCGCACTGCCAGGAACGGCCGAGCGCATCCTTGATGTGGTATTCGATCTTCGGGCCGTAGAATGCCCCTTCGCCCGGCAACTCTTCCCATTCGATGCCGCAGGCGCGCAGCGCTTCACGCAGGCCGTTCTCGGCGCGATCCCACGCTTCCAGCGTGCCGGCATACTTTTCCGGGCGCAGCGACAGCTTGACCGAGACGTTGTCGAAGCCGAACTGGCGGTAGACACGCATGGTCAGCTCGTTGAAGGCGCGCGCCTCTTCGATGATCTGCTCTTCGGCACAGAAGATGTGGGCGTCATCCTGCACGAAACCGCGCACGCGCATGATGCCGTGCAGCGCACCGGACGGCTCGTTGCGATGGCAGGCGCCGAATTCGGCGTAGCGCAGCGGCAGGTCGCGGTAGGAGCGCAAGCCCTGGTTGAACACCTGCACATGCCCCGGGCAGTTCATCGGCTTGACCGCGTAGTCGCGCTTCTCCGACTCGGTGGTGAACATGTTCTCGCGGTAGTTTTCCCAGTGACCGGACTTTTCCCACAGGATACGGTCCATCACCATCGGCGTGCGGATTTCCTGATAACCGGCTTCGGTCAAGGTGGCGCGCATGTACTGCTCCACCGACTGCCACAGCTGCCAGCCCTTGGGGTGCCAGAACACCATGCCCGGCGCCTCGTCCTGCAGATGGAACAGGTCCAGCTGCTTGCCGAGCTTGCGATGGTCGCGCTTTTCCGCCTCTTCCAGCATGTAGAGGTATTGCGCGAGATCTTCCTTCTTGGCCCAGGCGGTACCGTAGACACGCTGCAGCATCTCGTTCTTGCTGTCGCCGCGCCAGTAGGCGCCGGCCACCTTCATCAGCTTGAACACCTTCAGCTTGCC
>JACPUY010000166.1 GCA_016192025.1 Pseudogulbenkiania sp.
AAGCGAGTTGTACCGCCGCGTCTACGCGCTGGCCGATCCTCTCTACGGCGGCCAGGCTCCGCGCGAGCAGTTGCCGCAGATCGACCTGAAAAGCCCGAAGATCAGCCGCAAACTGACCACCGAATGGTTTGCCAAACGCGTGGACTGGCGCTATCAGGCCTGCCTGCAACGCGCGGCGGGTTGAGCCTCAGACCAGCAAGGGTGTCTAAACGCCCTTGCTGGTTCATCAGCCATCGGCACCAAGCGGACGACGGAAAACAGAAAAGCCAGCCCGAAGGCTGGCTTTTCTGTTGAAACTGGCGTCCCCACGGGGATTCGAACCCCGGTCGCCGCCGTGAAAGGGCAGTGTCCTAGGCCTCTAGACGATGGGGACAGCTGGCGCATCCGGAGCGATTCGAACGCCCGACCCTCTGGTTCGTAGCCAGATACTCTATCCAACTGAGCTACGGATGCGCTGTCTGGCGGAGAAAGAGGGATTCGAACCCTCGATACAGGTTTAAGCCCGTATGCTTCCTTAGCAGGGAAGTGCCTTCGACCACTCGGCCATTTCTCCGTGAGAGAGATGCCATATTAAAGATGACGCCCCACCCTGTCAACCCCCTGCGATCAGGCTTCGACCGCCTGGTCCAAGCCGAAGGCCTTGTGCAGCACGCGCACACCGAGCTCGAGGTACTTCTCGTCCACCAGCACCGACACCTTGATCTCGGAAGTGGAGATCAGCTGGATGTTGATGCCTTCTTCGGCCAGGGTACGGAACATGGTCGAGGCGATGCCGCAATGCGAGCGCATGCCGACACCGACGATGGAGATCTTGGCGACCTTGTCGTCGGCGTCGATCTTGGTGGCGCCGATGTGGGTCTGCACGTCGCGCAGGATGCCCAAGGTGCGCTGGAACTCGCCGCGCGGCACGGTGAAGGAGAAGTCGGTGGTGCCGTGCTCGCCGACGTTCTGGATGATCATGTCCACTTCGATGTTGGCGTCGGCGATCGGGCCGAGAATCTGGTAGGCGATGCCCGGCTTGTCCGGCACGCCCTTCACGTTGATGCGCGCTTCGTTACGGTCAAATGCGATGCCTGCTACTACGGCCTTTTCCATGTTTTGGTCTTCCTCGAACGTAATCAGAGTGCCCTCTCCCTCCTCTTCGAAACTGGAGAGTACACGCAGCCGAACCTTGTACTTGCCGGCGAATTCTACCGAGCGGATCTGCAACACCTTGGAGCCGAGGCTCGCCATCTCGATCATTTCCTCGAAGGTAATGGTCTTGAGGCGGCGCGCTTCCGGCACCACGCGCGGATCGGTGGTGTAGACGCCGTCGACATCGGTGTAGATCTGGCACTCGTCGGCCTTGAGCGCCGCAGCCAGTGCCACGGCCGAGGTGTCGGAACCGCCGCGGCCCAGCGTGGTGATGCTGCCGACCTCGTCGATGCCCTGGAAACCGGCCACGATGACCACTTGCCCGGCGTCGAGATCGGCACGCATGGCGGCGTCGTCGATCGACTGGATGCGAGCCTTGCTGTGCGAGCTGTCGGTGACGACCGGCACCTGCCAGCCACAGTAGCTCTTGGCCGGCACGCCGATTTCCTTCAGCGCCATTGCCAGCAGGCCGATGGTGACCTGTTCGCCGGTGGAGACGAGCACGTCGAGCTCACGGGCGTCAGGGTATTCCTGGATATCCTTGGCCAGGCCGATCAGGCGGTTGGTTTCACCGCTCATGGCGGAGACCACAATCACCAGATCGTGTCCCTGGGCCTTCCATTTGGCGATGCGCCGGGCGACATTCTTGATACGCTCGGTGGTGCCCACCGAGGTGCCGCCGTACTTCTGTACGATGAGTGCCATGCTTGCTCTTATAGAGGAGATGAAAAAATCCGAACCTCGATTCTGACCATATCTTGGACCAAATGGCAAGGACGTTGTGGGACAATGCCCCAGCCCCTTGCAGCGTCGCAGCAAGCCTGCTTGGAACAGGCCGGCACGCGCCATCCATTTTCCCTGAAAAAACAGCCACCTGGCGACTTTCACGGCAACAAACTGCCCGGCACCCCGGGGGTGTGGGCGCAATGGTACGGCGAGTGCATTTTCCCTTTGCCTGTGGTCTAACGAGGGTTACTCCGCATTGGCAAAGCCCCCGGCGCAAGGCTTTAATTCAGCATGACATCCATGCCCGCCGTGGAAAACGAATCGGAAGGTCCCCATGAAAGTCGGCTTGTTCATCCCCTGCTTCGTCAATGAGTTGTATCCGCACGTCGCCATGGCCACGCTGGAACTGCTGGAAGGCTACGGCGTGGAGGCCGTCTACCCGCTGGAACAGTCCTGTTGCGGCCAGCCACTGGCCAACAATGGCGACAGTGTCGGCGCCTGCGCCGCCGCCGAGCGCTTCACCGGCCTGTTCAAGGATTTCGACTACGTGGTCGCGCCGTCCGGCAGTTGCGTGTCGCACGTCAAGCACCACTTCCCCTGGTACATCGCCGACAACGCCGATTTCCAGCGTCTGCAGCCGCGCGTCTACGAGATCGTCGAATTCCTGCAGGACGTACTGAGGGTGGACAAGCTGCCCAAGCCGGTGTACTTCCCGCACAAGGTGTCGATCCACCAGAGCTGCCACGGCCTGAGGGAGCTGCAGCATGCCAGCCCGAGCGAGCTGATGATCCCCTACCAGTCGCGACTGGAGCGCATCCTGCAGCTGGTGGACGGCATCGAGATCGGCCTGCCGGAGCGGCGCGACGAGTGCTGCGGCTTCGGCGGTACCTTCTGCGTGGACGAGCCCGAGGTCTCGGTGGCGATGGGGCGCGACCGCGTGGCCCAGCACGAGGCCACCGGCGCCGAGTATATCGTCGGCGCCGACTCGTCCTGCCTGATGCACATGGGCGGCATCATCCGCCACAACGGCCGCACCATCCGTCCGCTGCACGTGGTGGAACTGCTCACCGGACGCGGAGGTGCCGCATGAAGGCCGACAACCTCTATCACCCGGACGCCGCGCGCGCCTTCCTGGCCGACGGCGCGCGCGCCAGCTGGCACGACCAGGCGATCTGGTTCGTGCGCCAGAAGCGCGATACCCAGGCCAGGCAATTGCCAGAGTGGGAAGAGCTGCGCAAGCTGGCCGAACAGATCAAGGCGCACACGCTGTCGCGGCTCGACGAGTACCTGCTCCAGTTCGAGGAGAACGCGCGCCACAACGGCGTCACCGTGCACTTCGCCGCCGACGCCGCCGAGCACAACCGCATCGTGCATCAGCTCTTGGCCGCCAGGCAGGTCAAGAAACTGGTGAAGTCGAAGTCGATGCTGACCGAGGAGTGCGGGCTCAACCCCTACCTGGAGGCGCGCGGCATCGAGGTGATCGACACCGACCTGGGCGAGCGTATCGTGCAGCTGCGGCACGAGGCGCCGAGCCACATCGTGATGCCGGCGATCCACCTGAAGAAGGAGCAGATTTCCGAACTGTTCCATGAGGAACTCGGTACCGAAGCCGGCAACAACGACCCGACCTACCTGACCCACGCCGCGCGCGCTAACCTGCGCCAGCACTTTCTGACGGCAGATGCCGGGCTGACCGGGGTCAACTTCGCCGTCGCCGAAACCGGCGGCGTGGTGGTGTGCACCAACGAGGGCAACGCCGACCTCGGCACCGCCTTGCCGCGGCTGCACATCGCTTCGATGGGCATCGAGAAGATCATCCCCAAGCTCGAGCATCTGGGGGTATTTACCCGGCTGTTGGCGCGCTCGGCGATCGGCTCGCCGGTGACCACCTACACCTCGCATTTCCACCGCGCGCGGCCGGGCGGCGAGATGCACATCGTCATCGTCGACAACGGCCGTAGCGACATCCTCGGCAATCCGGATTTCTACGCCTCGCTGCGCTGCATCCGCTGCGGCGCCTGCATGAATACCTGCCCGGTGTACCGGCGCAGCTCCGGCCACAGCTACAGCTACGTCATCCCGGGACCGATCGGCTCCACGCTGGGCCCCAGCCGCGATATCAAGAAGCACGGCAGCATGGCGTTCGCCTGCACTACCTGCGGCTCCTGCTCCAACGTCTGCCCGGTGCGCATCAATCTGCACGAGCAGCTGATCTTGCAGCGCAAACGCGTGTTCGACGCCGGCGCGCTGAAACCGGCCAAGAAGATGGGGCTGTTGGCAATGCGCTTCCTGACCCGGCACCCGGCCCTGCTCGACGGCGCCGGCAAGGCTATGCGCAAGGTGGTGCCGATCCTCCCCGAGGTGATCAAGGACAGCACGGCGTGGAGCCGCCCAGGGCGCGAGCTGCCGGAGATGCCGGAACACAGCTTCAAGGAACTCTACCGCCGCAGTCAGGAGAACAAGCAATGAGCACCAGCCGCGACGCCATCTTGGCCAAGATTCGCCGCCACCGCCCGGCCGGACCGGCGCTGCCGGACATCCACACCGTGCCGTTCTTGACCTTCGACGACAAGTTCGCTGCCTTCGCCGGTCTGATCCGCAACCTCGGCGGCGAGGCCATCTGGCTGGCCGAAGACCAGACGGTGGCCGAGGCGGTGGCACAGCGTTGGCCGCAACGCGGCCGTGTGGTCGACCTGACCCTGCTGCAGCACGAGGAAGCCTTCACGCCGCACGACTGGCACGACGTCGACGTGGCCATCGTGCCGGGCGAGCTGGCCGTGGCCGAAAACGCCGCAGTGTGGGTCAGCCACCCGGACAATACCTTCCGCTCGCTCTATTTCCTGACCGACAAGCTGGTGATGGTGGTGCCCAAGGAGCGGCTGGTCGACACCATGCGCGACGCCTATGGCCAGATCGCCATTCGCGAGCACGGCTTCGGCGCCTTCATCTCCGGCTCGTCGCGCACCGCCGACATCGAGCAGAGCCTGGTGATGGGCGCGCACGGCGCCATGGCGGCGCTGGTGATTTTCTGCTGATCGACTCCCCCCACGTTTTACCCTGTTGGTGTGTTGCTCTGTGATAGACCCCGCTTGCGGGGTCTCTTTTTGTGTCCGGGCGCAAAAAACCCCGCCGATGTGGGCGGGGCTGGGTTCTGTTTGCCTGGTTTACTTGTAGCGCGGCGGCAGCAGCAGCGCCGGAATCTCGCGCGGACGCTTGCCCACGCGCGCCTTCATCGGCTTGCAGGCCTCGCCGGCGTCGGAAGGCAGGCTGAGTGGCTTGCGCATGGCTTCGGCCGGCGCTTGGCCACGCGAACCATTGCGGCTGTTGCCGCGCGGGCTCTCTAACGGCCGGCGCGCCGGGCTGGCGATCTCCTCCGCCGGACGACGCGCCGGGCTAGCGGCCTCTTCGGCCGGGCGCGCCATCCACGACGGCCAGAAGCCCTCCACCGGCTGCGGCGGCAGCGTCTGGCGCGTCAGCTTCTCGATCGCTTCGTGCTGCTTGCCTTCATCCTGCCCCATCAGCGAGATGGCCACGCCGGACGCCCCGGCCCGGCCGGTACGACCGATGCGGTGCACGTAGTCTTCCGGCGCGTTGGGCATTTCGAAGTTGACCACGTAGGGCAGCTCGGTGATATCCAGGCCGCGTGCCGCCACGTCGGTCGCCACCAGCACCTTGACCTCACCGTTCTTGAAGGCGGTCAGGGTTTCCAGCCGCGCGCCCTGTGCCTTGTCGCCGTGGATCGCCTCGGCGGCGTGGCCGTCGCGCTTCAGGTCGCGCGCCAGCTGGTCGGCGGAAAGCTTGGTCTTGCAGAATACGATGACCTGGCTCATCTGGCGCTGCTTGATCAGGTGCGACAGCAGGTAGCGCTTGCGTTGGCTATCCACCGCGAACACCAGCTGCTCGCCCTGGGCACTGTTCGAGTTCTGCCGCGCCACTTCCACCGTCTGCGGGTCGTGCATGAACTCTTCGGCCAAGCGCTTGATCTCCGGCGCGAAGGTGGCGGAGAACAAGAGGGTCTGGCGCGTGCGCGGCAGCATGCCGAGAATCTTGCGGATATCGTTGATGAAGCCCATGTCCAGCATACGGTCGGCTTCGTCCAGCACCAGCACGTCGACCTTGTTGAGCTGCACGGTCTTCTGGCCGACATGATCGAGCAGGCGCCCCGGCGTGGCGATGAGGATTTCCACGCCACGGCG
>JACPUY010000188.1 GCA_016192025.1 Pseudogulbenkiania sp.
AAGTCGGGCATCATGGTCGGCCTCGGTGAGACCGACGAAGAAGTGTACGAAGTGATGGCCGACATGCGCGCCCACGATATCGACATGATCACCATCGGTCAGTACCTGCAGCCGACCGACGGCCATCTGCCGGTGTTGCGCTACGTGCATCCGACCGTGTTCAAGCAGTTCGAGGACAAGGCCTACGAAGTGGGCTTCAAGCATGCGGCGGTCGGCGCCATGGTGCGTTCCAGCTATCACGCGGACCAGCAGGCGCATGGTGCCGGTGTCTGATGGCCGCACAACGTTAACAGCGCCCCCGCCTTGCTAAAGGCTGCTGTGGCAGGGTGAATAAAAACCGGCGGTGCAGAAGAGTGCACTGGCCGGTTTTTTCTTTCAGCGAGAGGGAGTGATCCGACATTCCCGTTTTTCACTTGGGGAATGTCGATCGTTTCGGATCGGCGTGACTCAGCCCAGTTCGTCGGTCTGCCGTGCTTTGGATGTCGCGTAGTTGCCCTGCCTGCTGCCAAGTGCGCTGTTGCCGGGGGTGGCGATGCCTGGAACGGCCTGCTCGGCCAGCATATCCAGGTGGGCGGCCAGCTTGGCCTGCTCGTCGCGCGTTAGGGTGTTCTTGCCTGGCAGGGTTTGCTCTGCATGCGGCAATGCTTGTTGGCATTGCTTGAAGGTGTCGGAATGTGGGGTGATCAGGCCCGCGGCAAGAGCGCTGGTTGCCAGGAGGCAGCCAGCCAGAAACGACAGTAACTGCTTCATGTGTTCTTCTCCGGTCGTTGATTGGCGTTGAACTTAGTCTAACACCATAAGAAATTCGCCATAAATTCCAAGAGTGTTAATAGTTGTGAAGGCGACTGTTATATAATAACATAATGACTTCATTTCAAGATCGCCCCCTCCCGTGATGAACAAGCAAAGCTATCTAGCTGCCGCCGAGCGGCACTGCCTGCTCCGTGGCTGCAAGCTCACTACTTTGCGCCGGCACATCCTCGAACTGGTGCTCGAGCACGATGGCGTCGTCAAGGCATATCAGGTGCTGGCCGACCTGCAGCGCGAACGCGGTGTGGCGGCACCCCCTACGGTCTATCGTGCGCTCGATTTTCTGGTCGAGCAGGGCCTGCTGCACAAGGTGGACGCCCTGAACGGCTTTGTCGTGTGCAGCCACTTCGAATGCAATCACCATGGTCTGATCCTGGTGTGCGAAATGTGCGGGCGGGTCGAAGAGATCGATGCCAGCCACTTCTTGGGGGCGCTGCAGGAGGTGACCGAAGCGGTGGGCTTCGAGAGCCGCGAGCAGAACCTGTTACTCACCGGGGTATGCAAGGCTTGTCACGCATGAAGAAGACCGTCGTCAATCTGTTTACCGGGTTTCTGGGGGTGGGCAAAACGACTGCCCTGCACCATCTGATCGCCAACAGGCCATCGCATGAGCGCTGGGCGGTCATCGTCAACGAATTCGGCGAGGTGGGTATCGACGGGGCCGCGCTGAGCAACGACGAGTTGCCGGTGGCGGAAATCGCGGGGGGGTGTATGTGTTGCGTGGCCGGACCGCAGATGACGGTGACCGTGGCCAACCTGCTGCGCCGTGAGCGCCCCGACCGCTTGCTGATCGAGGCCAGCGGCCTGGCTCACGCGGCCGGCGTGATCGACGAGTTGCGCGAACCGCCGCTCGGCAACGCGCTGACGGTGGGCGCCGTGCTCACGGTGGTGGATCCGCGCCAGTTCGTCAATCCCGATTACTTCCGCCAGCCGCTCTACCGCGACCAGGTGTCGCTGGCGGACGTGCTGGTTGCCAACAAGGTCGATCTGGCCGACGTCGACATGCTCGACGCCTTCCGTCGCCAGGCGGCGAGCCTGTTTCCGCCGAAATCTCTGGTGTCGGAAGTGCAGCAAGGCGCGCTGGACCCGGCCTGGCTCGACCTGGCGGTCACGCCCAAGTCGCGTTACCGGCCGGCGGTGCCGCCGCAGGCTGCAGCGGGCTGGTGTTCGCAGGGCTGGACCTTCGCTGCCGACACCGCCTTCAACGGCGAGGCCCTAACGGATTTTTTCGACACCCTGCCGCAGCGTGTCCCGGGTCTGGTCCGCGCCAAAGGGGTGTTCCAGGTGCTGGGGTCGTGGGTCTGGCTCAACTGGGCGGAAGGGCAGTGGGGAGCGAGCCAGGTCGCCTGGCGCCGTGACAGCCGTTTCGAGCTGATCGCCCCGGAACTGGATTCAGAACAGATCGAGGCCGCGTTGCGGGCCTGTATCGAACAAGTGTGAATATCGAAATCATGAAGAGTGATCATCATCACCAAGAACCCTCTCCTCATCTCGGCATCAGCCTGATGGGAATGTCGGTGGCGGAACGGCTCGGCGGCGTGCTGATCCTGCTGGGAGTGCTGTGGACTATCGTCGGCTGGGCGATGGGGAGCGGCGAATGAGCGTTCGCGTGGAGAATCTGACGGTCTCCTACTTGCGTCACCCCGCGGTGCACCATGCTAGTGGCGCGTTTGCCGAAGGGGAGGCCACTGCCATCTTCGGTCCCAACGGGGCCGGCAAGAGCACCTTGCTGAAAGCCATGATCGGCGCGCTGAAGCCCGACTCCGGCCACGTTCATCTGGATGGTTTCTCGCGCAAGGATATCGCCTATCTGCCGCAGCAATCAGAAATCGACCGCACCTTGCCGGTCTCGGTCTATGACCTGGTGGCCACCG
>JACPUY010000189.1 GCA_016192025.1 Pseudogulbenkiania sp.
ATGACCGGCATCTTGGTACGGATGTCGATGGCCTTGCCGCCGTACCAGTAGCCGTCCGGGCAGAACAGCAGCTTGTGTTCGGTCTGGCCGAAGCGGTCGAGCGCGCCGTCGGTGCCGAAATCGGGCGAGCAGGAGGTCCAGATTGCGCCCAGACTGGTGGCGGCCAGCATCGCCGCCACGGTTTCCGGCATGTTCGGCACGAAACCGGCCACGCGGTCGCCGACGCGTACGCCCATGGCGGACATGGCCTGCTGCAGGCGCGAGACCAGATCGTGCAGTTCCCACCAGGTCAGCTCGCGCTTGACTTGATCCTCGCCCCAGAACACCAGGGCCAGCGCGTCGTCGCGGCGGCGCAGCAGGTTCTCGGCATAGTTGAGCCGGGCCTCGGGGAAGAAGTGCGCGGCCAGCATGTCGTCGCCGTGGGCCAGCGCTACGTCGCCCTTGCTGCCGATCACGCCGGTGTAGTCCCATACCAGCGACCAGAAGCGAGCCGGGTCGTCCACGCTGGCTTGCCACAAGGCGTGGTAGTCGTCGAAAGCTTGGCCGAAAGCGGTTTCGGCCAGACGGGTGAAGGCGGTCAGATGGCTGCCGGCCAGACGGCTCGGCGAGGGTTGCCAGATCGGGCTCCAGTCTTCCTGCATGGTTTCTCCTCCTAGCCCGACGCGCCGGCGGAGCCGGCGGCCGTGGATTGTATTTTATTCAGTAGGGGCAAGGGCGCGTCCCACCCGCGAGCCGACTTCGCGCCCGAGTGCGGCGGAAATGAAGCGCGCGGTGTCGACCAGCCGGGCGAGGTCGATGCCGGTCTCGTGCCCGAGGCCATGCAGCAGGTAGACCACGTCTTCGGTCGCCACGTTGCCCGATGCTCCCCGAGCATACGGGCAGCCACCCAAACCTGCAACCGAGGAGTCGAAAGTGCCGATGCCGGCACCGATGGCAGCATGAATATTGGCGATGGCCATGCCGTAGGTGTCGTGAAAATGCCCAGCAAGCCGTTCTGTTGGCACAACGTGGCTGACGGCTTCCAGCATGGCCAATACCGTGTTGGGGGTGCCCACGCCGATGGTGTCGCCCAGTGAAATTTCGTAGCAGCCCATGTCGTACAAGGCCTTGGCTACCGTGGCGACCTGTTGCGGCGCGATCTTGCCCTCGTACGGGCAGCCGACCACGCAAGAGACGTAGCCGCGCACCCGGACGTTGGCCGACGCGGCGCGTGCCATCACGCTCTCGAAGCGCTTGAGGCTGTCGGCGATGCTGGCGTTGATGTTCTTCTGGCTGAAGGTTTCGCTGGCGGCGCCGAACACGGCAATTTCCTTTACTCCGCAGGCCAGCGCCGCCTCCAGTCCCTGGTCATTGGGCACCAGCACCGGGTAGCTGACCGGGCCGGACAGATCGAGCGCCTTCAGCACCTCGGCCGAGTCGGCCATCTGCGGCACCCACTTGGGCGACACGAAGGCACCGGCCTCGATGGTGGTCAGGCCGGCGTCACGCAGCCTTCTGATCAGCTCCAGCTTGGTGGACAGCGGGACGAGCTGCTTTTCGTTCTGAAGCCCGTCGCGCGGGCCGACTTCGACGATCTTGATGTGTGCCATGACTTAATCCGCCTCGAAATCCACCAGCTCGTCGCCGTCCTTCACCTGCTCGCCGGCGGCAAAGTAGAACGCCAGCACCTTGCCGTCCGCCGGTGCGGTGATGGTGTGCTCCATCTTCATCGCTTCCAGGATCAGCAAGGGCTCGCCCTTGGCGATCGCTTTTCCGGCTTCGGCCAGCAGCGCCACCACGCGGCCCGGCATCGGCGCCTTGAGGTGGGTTTCGCCGTGCACGCCGGCTTCCTGATAGGCGTAGGGGTCGACGTAGTCGAGGGCGAGGCGCTCGCCGCCGGCAAACAACACGCGTTGCAGGCCGTGTCGTACCAGCGTGGCGGCGAGCTGTTTGCCGCCCAGGGTGGCTGCTAGGTGGTTGTGGTCGAGGCGGGCGCCGGCCTGAATCGTTTCGCCGTTGATCTCCAATACGAAGCCGTCGCCCTGGTAGCTCACCATGAGCTCGTGACGGGTCTCTCCGTGCAGGAAGGCAACGCGGCTCTTCAGCGTGCCGTTCAGCCGCCAGCCGTGCAGCGCGCCGAAGGCGTGGCTGTCGTCGGCCTGCGTGGCCAGCACTTCGCCCAGCGCCAGCAACGCCAGCTGTTCGCTGCTCGGCGCCACCGAGGGCGGCAGCAGGCTGTCGCGGTAGCGGGCGATCAGGCCGGTATCGACGTCGCCGCTGGCAAATGCCGGGTGGGCGACGATGCGGCGCAGGAAGCGGATATTGGTAGTGACGCCCACCACCTGATAAGCCGCCAGCGCGGCGTCGAGCTGTTGCAGCGCGGCCTCGCGCGTCTCGCCCCACACGATCAGCTTGGCGATCATCGGGTCGTAGAACGGGCTGATGGTGTCGCCTTCCAGCACCCCGGTATCGACGCGCACATGGGTGTTTTCCGCCGGCGGCTGCAGGTGCACAAGGGTGCCGGTGGCCGGCAGGAAGCCCTTGTCCGGGTCCTCGGCGTAGATGCGCGCCTCGATGCTGTGGCCGCGGATCGCCAGCTTGTCCTGGCTCAGCGGCAAGGGCTGGCCGCACGCCACCTTCAGCTGCCACGCCACCAGGTCCTGACCGGTGATCATCTCGGTGACCGGGTGCTCCACCTGCAGACGGGTATTCATTTCCATGAAGTAGAAGTGCCCGCTGTCCACGTCCATGATGAATTCCACTGTGCCGGCACCGACGTAACCCACGGCGCGCGCGGCGGCGACGGCTGCCTCGCCCATGGCCTGGCGTGTTTCCGCCGGCAGGTGCGGGGCCGGGGCCTCCTCCAGTACTTTCTGGTGGCGGCGCTGTACCGAGCAGTCGCGCTCGAACAGGTAGACACAGTCGCCCAGGCTATCGGCGAACACCTGGATTTCGACGTGGCGCGGGCGGGTCAGGTATTTCTCCACCAGCACCTTGTCGTCGCCAAAGCTGGCGCGTGCCTCGCGCTGGCAGGAGGCCAGGGCGGGGTGGAAATCCTCGCTCTTCTCGACGATGCGCATACCCTTGCCACCGCCGCCGGCGCTGGCCTTGATCAGCACAGGGTAGCCGATGGCGTCGGCTTGGTTCTTGAGGAAGTGTGGCTCCTGCTCGTCGCCGTGGTAACCCGGCACCAGCGGCACCTTGGCCTTTTCCATCAGCGCCTTGGCGGCGGACTTGCTGCCCATGGCGGCGATGGCGGAAGCCGGCGGGCCGATGAAGGCGATGCCGGCGGCCTCGCAGGCGGCGGCGAAGTCCTCGTTCTCGGACAGGAAGCCGTAGCCGGGGTGGATGCCCTGAGCGCCGCTCTGCCTGGCGATGTCGAGGATCAGATCGGCTTTCAGGTAGGACTCGGCGGCCGGCGCCGGGCCGAGGCGGTAGGCCTCGTCGGCCAGCTTGACGAAGCGGGCGCCAGCGTCGGCGTCGGAATACACCGCCACGGTGCGGATACCCATGGCGCGTGCGGTCTTGATCACGCGGCAGGCTATCTCTCCGCGGTTGGCAATCAGAATCTTGTTGAACATGGTGGGGCGCTTCCCTGTTTCTGGTATCGCCGTCTCCGCGCTGAAGGTCGGACGGCTGTCGGCAAGGTTGGCCGCAGGTGTGGCGGCAAAGGCGCTGGGCATGGGGTAGGCGTGCATCTCAGTCCTTCGCCCAGGCCGGCGGGCGCTTGTCGAAGAACGAGGCCAGCCCTTCGCGCGCCTCGTCGCCGACACGGATGGCGGCGATGCGCTGGGCGGTATCGTCCAGCAGCACGTCGTCGAGCGGCGAGCCGTCGCGCAGCAGCCCCAGCAGGTCCTTGGCGGCGGCCAGGGCCTGCGGCCCGCCCTTGGCGAACTCGGCGGCGATGGCCGCGACACGGGCGTCCAGCTCCTCGGCGGCGACAACTTCATGCACCAGGCCGATCTTCAGCGCGGTGGCGGCGTCGATGCGCTCGGCGCTGAGGAAGTAGCGCCGCGCCTGGCGCCAGCCGATGGCGTCGGCGACGTAGGGGCCGATGGTGGCCGGGATCAGTCCCAGCCGCACTTCGGTGAGCGCGAACTTGGCGGCGTCGGTGGCGATCGCCACTTCGCACACGGCGGTGAGGCCGGTGCCGCCCGCCATGGCCGCGCCGTGGATGCGCGCGATGACGGGTTTCTTGCTGCGGTAGATGCCCTTGAGCATGGCGGCCAGCTTGTTGGCGTCGTCCAGGTTCTGCGCCTTGCTGTAACCCGCGGCGCGGCGCATCCAGTCGAGGTCGGCCCCGGCCGAGAAGCTCTTGCCGCGTCCGGCCAGCACGATCACGCGCACGCCGGCGTCCTCGTTCAATTCGACGAAGGCACGTGTCAGCTCGGCGATCAGCACCTCGTTCATGGCGTTGTGCAGCTCCGGGCGGTTCATCCACACCGTGGCGACGTGACCGGTGCGTTCGATTTCCAAGGTGGTATAGCTCATGGCCGTGCCCTCACATGCGGAACACGCCGAAGCGCGTCTTCTCGATCGGTGCCGACAGGGTGGCTTCCAGTGCCAGGCTCAGCACCTCGCGCGTCTGCGCCGGGTCGATCACGCCGTCGTCCCACAGCCGGGCGCTGGCGTAGTAGGAGTGGCCCTGATGTTCGTACTGCTCGCGGATCGGTGCCTTGAACGCTTCCTCCTGTTCTTTAGGCCAATCCTCGCCCAGTTGCTCGCGTTTCACCTGGGCCAGCACGCCGGCGGCCTGTTCGCCGCCCATCACCGAGATGCGGCTGTTCGGCCACATCCACAGGAAGCGTGGCGAGTAGGCGCGGCCACACATGCCGTAGTTGCCGGCGCCGAAGCTGCCGCCGATCAGCACGGTGAACTTGGGTACCGTGGCGCAGGCCACCGCGGTCACCAGCTTGGCGCCGTCCTTGGCGATGCCGCCATTCTCGTACTTCTTGCCGACCATGAAGCCGGTGATGTTCTGCAGGAAGATCAGCGGAATGCCGCGCTGGCAGCACAGCTCGACGAAGTGCGCGCCCTTGAGCGCCGATTCGGAGAACAGGATGCCGTTGTTGGCGATGATGCCGACGCGGTAGCCATTGAGCCGGGCAAAGCCGGTCACCAGCGTGGTGCCGTAGTTCTGCTTGAATTCGTCGAAATCGGAATCGTCCACCAGTCGCGCGATGATCTCGCGAACGTCGAACGGTTTCTTCGGATCGGCCGGGATCACGCCGTAGATTTCCTCCGACGCGTAGCGCGGCGCTTTCGGTTCGGCGCGGTCGAGCCGGCCTTGTTTGTGCCAGTTGAGGTCAGAAACAATACGCCGCGCGATGGACAGCGCATGGGCATCGTTCTGCGCCAGGTGGTCGGCTACCCCGGAGATGCGGGTATGCACGTCGCCGCCGCCCAGTTCCTCGGCGTCGACCACCTCGCCGGTGGCCGCCTTCACCAGTGGCGGGCCGCCGAGGAAAATGGTGCCTTGTTCCTTGACGATGATGGTCTCGTCGCTCATCGCCGGCACGTAGGCGCCGCCGGCGGTACACGAGCCCATCACCACGGCGATCTGTGGGATGCCGGCGGCCGACAGGTTGGCCTGGTTATAGAAGATACGGCCGAAGTGTTCCTTGTCTGGAAACACCTCGTCCTGCAAGGGCAGGAAGGCGCCGCCGGAATCCACCAGGTAGAGGCAGGGCAGGCGGTTCTCGCGCGCGATCTCCTGCGCCCGCAGGTGCTTCTTCACCGTGACCGGATAATAGGTACCGCCCTTCACCGTGGCGTCGTTGGCCACGATCATACACTCCACTCCCGCCACACGGCCGATGCCGGCCACCACGCCGGCGCCGGGCGCGCCGTCGTGGTACATGCCGAAGGCGGCCAGTTGCGACAGTTCGAGGAACGGAGCACCCGGGTCGAGCAAGAGGTCGATGCGCTCGCGCGGCAGCAGCTTGCCGCGTGCCACGTGCTTGGCACGCGCGGCCTCGCCGCCGCCCAGCGCGGCCTTGGCCACTTTGTCCTTCAGGTCGGCCACCAGCGTGCGCATCTTGTCGGCGTTGGTCTGGAACTCCGCCGCGCGCGGCGACAGTTTGGATTCGAGGATGGGCATGGTTGCTTCCCGGCTTTAATCGTTGTCTGGAGTTTTTCGCCAAGCAGGGCGGGGTGAGTCAGGTGGCCGGTGGGGTGCGGCCAGGCCGTACTTGATGTACGGCGAGCCGCACCGTCGCCTGGCCAACGCCGTCTCACGCCAGGGCTCAGCGCAATCAGCGAGTCTCTGCCATCAGTTCCCTGCCGATCAGCCAGCGGCGGATCTCGCTGGTGCCGGCGCCGATTTCGTACAGTTTGGCATCGCGCAACAGGCGGCCGGTCGGGTATTCGTTGATGTAGCCGTTGCCGCCCAGGCACTGGATGGCGTCCAGCGCCATCTGGGTGGCGTTCTCGGCGGCGTACAGGATGGCGCCGGCCGCGTCCTTGCGCGTCTGGCGGCCGGATTCGCCGCGGTCCAGCGCCTGGCCGCCGGCGTAGACGTAGGCGCGGCTGGCCGATAGCTTGACGTACATGTCGGCGAGCTTGCCCTGCATCAGCTGGAAGTCGCCGATGGCCTGGCCGAACTGCTGGCGGTCGTTCAGATACGGCACCACCACGTCCATGCACGCCTGCATGATGCCCAGGGGGCCGGCAGCCAGCACCGCGCGCTCGAAGTCGAGTCCGCTCATCAGCACCTTCAAGCCTTCGCCTTCCTTGCCGAGGATGTTCTCGGCCGGCACTTCGCAATCGTCGAAGAAGATCGGGTAGGTGTTGGAGCCGCGCATGCCGAGCTTGTCGAGCTTGCTGCCGTGGCTGAAGCCGGCAAAGCCCTTTTCGACGATGAAGGCAGTGATGCCTTTCGGACCGGCGTTGACGTCGGTCTTGGCGTATACCACCAGGGTGTCGGCGTCGCCGCCGTTGGTGATCCACATCTTGCTGCCGTTGAGCACGTAGCGGTCGCCCTTCTTGTCGGCGCGCAGTTTCATGCTGACCACGTCGGAACCGGCGTTGGGTTCGGACATCGCCAGCGCGCCGACGTGCTCGCCGGAAATCAGCTTGGGCAGGTACTTGGCCTTCTGTGCCGCGCTGCCGTTCTTGCGGATCTGGTTGACGCACAGATTGGAGTGGGCGCCGTAGGAGAGGGCGACCGAGGCGCTGGCGCGGGAGATTTCCTCCATCGCGATCATGTGGGCGAGATACCCCATGTTGCTGCCGCCGTATTCTTCTTCTACGGTGATACCGAGAAGGCCCAGATCGCCGAATTTCCGCCACAGGTCGGCCGGAAACAGGTTGTCGCGGTCGATGTCGGTGGCGCGCGGGGCGATTTCGGCGTCGGCGAAGGCTTTCACCGTGTCGCGCAACATGTCGTAGGTCTCGCCGTGGGCAAAACGCAGGCTGGTGAACATGATCGGTTTCTCCTCTGTCATTCTCGGCGCAGTGGCCATGTCATCGTTTTATGTTGGATTACGTTTACGTAAACGTCAATATGAAAATGCAAGAAAACCCCGTCTAGCGGGGTCGAGTTCAGCCGTTGGCGGCGTCGGACTTGGCGGTCATCTCGTCGATCACGGTGCGGCAGTGCGCTTCCAGTGTATCGATCTCGGCCAGCACCGCATCGATGTCGTCGCGCTGCTCTTCCAGTTGCTGGCGCCGTTCGCTCAACAGCCGCAACAGCTTGAGCGACTGGCTGGCTTCGTCCTTGGCCAGTTCATACAGATCGAGGATTTCGCGGATTTCCTGTAGCGACAGTCCGATGCGTTTGCCGCGCAGGATCAGCTTCAGCCGGGCGCGGTCACGGCGGGTGAACACGCGCTGGCGGCCAGCGCGCTCCGGCTCGATCAGGCCCTGTTCCTCGTAGAAGCGGATGGTGCGCAGGGTGACGCCGAAGTCGCGCGCCAGGTCGGAGATGGAGAATAGCTCTTGCTGGGTCATGGTGTTTCCTGTCCTTATGCGCCGATTGTAGCGTTTTCTCCACGCCTGCTGGCGAGTCTTGTGATTACGTTTACGTAATAGTAACTTATCGGGCAGAAGAAAAGCAGACCATCCCCGTGTCCGCATCCCAGGAGGAGAGAGCATGACCCTAGCCAGCTATGTCCACGGCGCCAGCCAGACCCCGTTGATCGGGCAGACCATCGGCCAGTACTTCGACGCCGCCTGCACCCGCCACGCCGCACGCGAGGCGCTGGTGGTGCGCCAGCAGTCCATCCGCTGGAGCTACGCCGAGCTCCACGAGCAGGTCGAACGGCTGGCGTGCAGCCTGCAGCGGCTGGGGCTCGCGCCGGGAGAGCGCATCGGCATCTGGTCGCAGAACAACGTGGAATGGGTGCTGATGCAGTTCGCCAGCGCCAAGGCCGGGCTGGTGCTGGTCAACATCAATCCGGCATACCGCCGCGCCGAGCTGGAATACGCGCTGAACAAGGTCGGCTGCCGCGCGCTGGTGTTGTCGCCGAGCTTCAAGAGCAGCAACTACCTGGACATGATCAACGATCTGGCACCGGAGCTGGCGAGCTGCCCGCCAGGGGCGCTGCGCGCCGCCAAGCTGCCGACGCTGCAGATGGTGATCCGTATGGGCGATGAGGCCAGTCCTGGCATGCTGGGCTTCAATCAGTTGCTCACCGAACCGGTCGCCGACGAGCGCGCCAACCTGGCCGACACCGGCGCCAGCCTGCAATTCGACGACCCCATCAACATCCAGTTCACCTCCGGAACCACCGGCAGCCCAAAGGGCGCCACGCTCAGCCACCACAACATCCTCAACAACGGCTTCTTCGTCGGCGAGGCGATGCGCTTGGTGCCGGGAGACCGGCTGTGCATCCCGGTGCCGCTGTACCATTGTTTTGGCATGGTGCTCGGCAACCTGGCCTGCCTGACGCACGGCGCAACCATGGTCTTCCCGGCAGAGAGCTTCGAGCCCCTGGCCGTGCTGCAAACGGTGGCGGAGGAGAAGTGCACCGGCTTGCACGGCGTGCCGACCATGTTCATCGCGGTGCTCGACCAGCCGTGTTTCGGCGAGTTCGACCTGTCCAGCCTGCGCACCGGCATCATGGCCGGCAGCCCGTGCCCGATCGAGGTGATGAAGCGCGTGGTCGACACCATGCACATGCGGGAGGTCACCATCGCCTACGGCATGACCGAGACCAGCCCGGTCAGCTTCCAGAGCGGTACCGACACCCCGGTCGAGCGCAAGGTGTCCACCGTGGGCCTGATCCATCCGCACCTGGAAGTGAAGATCGTCGACGCCGATGGCCATATCGTGCCGCGTGGCGAAACCGGCGAGCTGCTGACGCGCGGCTATTCGGTCATGCTCGGCTACTGGGGCGACGAGGAAAAAACCCGCGAGGCGATCGACGTCGCCGGCTGGATGCACTCCGGCGATCTGGCGGTGATCGACGATGAGGGATACTGCAACATCGTCGGCCGCGCCAAGGACATGGTCATCCGCGGCGGCGAGAACGTCTACCCGCGCGAGGTCGAGGAATTCCTCTACCGCCACCCCAAGATCCAGGACGTGCAGGTGATCGGCGTGCCGGACGACCGCTTCGGTGAAGAACTGTGCGCCTGGATCCGCCTGCGCGACGGCGAGACGGCCAGTGCCGACGACATCCGCGCCTTCTGCCAGGGCCAGATCGCGCACTACAAGATTCCGCGCTATATCGAATTCGTCGACAGCTTCCCGATGACCATCACCGGCAAGATCCAGAAGTTCGTCATGCGCCAGCAGATGAAGGAAAAACTCGGTCTGACGGAGAGCAAGACGGCCTGAGCGAATTGCCCCGCCGACTTCGGGGCTTTTTCGCTACAATGCGCGGCAAACAACCCGAGGAATCATCATGAGCGACACCGTATTCACCGACGCCGACCTGGCCCGCCTCGAAGAACTGCTGACCCCGCTGTCGCAAAGCGGCAGCACCATGCGTCCGGACGAAGTGCAGGGCTACTTCACCGCGCTGGCCAGCGGCCCGGATGCGGTCCCGACCGGCAGCTGGCTGGACGAGGTGCTGGGCGATGCGCCCGAGTTCGACAACGGCGAGACCGAGGCCGAGCTGGGCGCACTGCTGCAGAAGCTCTACGACGCCACCGCCGCTGCACTGGCGGCCGGCGAGGTGCCAGACCTGATCCTGTACGAGGCCGAAGATGCGGAGGAGGCCGATTTCTGGCCGTGGTGCAACGCCTACCTGTACGCCCTCGACAACGTCGACACCGACTGGTTCGAGGCCGCCGATGACGAAGGCTTCGAAGACCTGCTGCTGCCGATCATGGCGCTGGGTGGCATGTTCGAGGACGAGGAAGAGGGCAAGGAGCTGATCACCTTCACCGACGCCGAACTCGACAATTTCAAGGACGAACTGCCCGACGCCGTGCTCGCCGTGTACGCCTATTGGCAGGCCAAGCAACAGGCGCCGAGCACGGTGCGTCGTGAAGGTGACAAGGTCGGTCGCAACGACCCATGCCCGTGCGGCAGCGGCAAGAAGTACAAGGCCTGCCACGGCAAGAACTGAGAGCATGTAAATAAATCTGCTGCACTCCCCAATCCTGGTCCTGTGATGCTTGCCGTACAACTTGTACGGCTGCGCTTCTCGGATCAGCCTTGGGGGGGGGGGCTCGCTACGATTTCTTCACAAGCTCTAACCGGGTTGCCTTGCCTAAGTGAACAGCCGCCCCGCAGGATGAGCAGTCCGGCGGAGCGATTTTTTTCATGATAGGCCGAAGAGGGGTCTTGGCAGGCAATTGGCCGTGTTGACGCCGGGCACAAAAAAACGGCCCCAGGCGGGGCCGCAAAAACACACTCCTGCACAGAGTCGAACAATCCGGTAATCAGCAGGCAAACTGCTCCTCGCCGAGGCTCATCAGCGGCTTGGCACCGCTCTTGATGCTGACCTTGAGCGCTTCCACCTCCGGCAGCAGCTTGGCGTAGTAGAAGCGGGCGGTGGTGATCTTGGCCTGATAGAAGTCGTCCTCACCCTGGCCGAGCTTGGCGTAGGCCACCTCGGCCATGCGCGCCCACAACCAGGCGTAGGTCAGGTGGCCGACCAGGCGCAGGTAGTCGGTGGCGGCGGCGCCGGCCTCGTCCTTATCCTTGAACGCGGCCATGCCGACGGCCATGGTGATGTCGCCGATATCCTTCAGCAGCCTGGCGAGCGGACCGACGAACTCGGCCAGCTTGTCGTTGCCCTCGCTGGACTGGCAGAACTTGTGGATCTGCTTGGTGAACTTGCGCAGCTTCTGGCCCTGGTCGAGCAGCACCTTGCGGCCCAAGAGGTCGATCGCCTGGATGCCGTTGGTGCCTTCGTAGATCTGCGAGATGCGGCAGTCACGCACCAGCTGCTCCATGCCCCATTCGCGGATGAAACCGTGGCCGCCGAACACCTGCATGCCCATGTTGGCCGCGGTATAGCCGTTGTCGGTCATGAAGGCCTTGGCCACCGGGGTCAACAGCGCCACCAGATCGGCGGCATCCTGGCGCGCGTCGGCGTCGGGATGTTTCTCCTCGATGTCCAGCTGCAGCGCCAGCAGCGTGGTCAGGGCGCGTCCGGCCTCGGTGTAGGCCTTCTGCGTCAGCAGCATGCGGCGCACGTCCGGGTGCACGATGATCGGGTCGGCCGGTTTGTCCGGGCTGTGCACGCCGTTGAGCGCGCGCATCTGCAGGCGTTCCTTGGCGTAGGCCAGCGCGCCCTGGAACGACGCTTCGCCGATACCCAGCCCCTGCATGCCGCAGCCGAGGCGCGCCGCGTTCATCATGGTGAACATGCAAGCCAGCCCCTTGTTCGGCTCGCCGATCAGCCAGCCACGGGCAGAGTCGAGGTTGATGACCGCGGTGGCGTTGGCCTTGATGCCCATCTTGTGTTCCAGCGCACCGCAGAACACGCTGTTGCGGCTGCCGTCGTCGTGGAACTTGGGCACGATGAACAGCGAAATGCCCTTCACGTCCTTCGGCGCATCCGGCAGGCGTGCCAGCACCAGGTGGATGATGTTGCCGGACAGGTCGTGCTCGCCGGCCGAGATGAAGATCTTGGTACCGGTGATGCTGTAGCTGCCGTCGCCATTCGGTTCGGCCTTGCTCTTCAATAGGCCCAGATCGGTGCCGCAGTGCGGCTCGGTCAGGCACATGGTGCCGGTCCATTCGCCGGACACCAGCTTCGGCAGATAGGCGGCTTTCTGCTCGTCGCTGCCATGGGCGTGGATGGCGCTGTAGGCGCCGTGGGATAGGCCGGGATACATCGACCACGCCACGTTGGCTGAGCACTGCATTTCCATCACCGGGAAGGCCAGCGACTTGGGCATGCCCTGGCCACCGTAGTCCGGGTCGCAATCGAGCGCCGGGAAGCCCAGTTCGCAGTACTGGGCGTAGGCTTCCTTGAAGCCGGCCGGCGTGGTGACGCTGTGGGTGGTGGTGTCGAAGTGGCAGCCTTCCTCGTCGGCCGGGCGGTTCAGCGGCGCCAGCTCGTTCTCGCAGAACTGGGCGGCGGCTTCGAGGTAGGAGGTATAAATGTCCTGCGTGGCGTCCTGATAGCCGGGCAGGGTGGGGATGATGTCCTGAACCTTGATCAGTTCGTTGAGGACAAAATCGAAATCGCGCAGGGGGGCCTTGTAGGCTGGCATGGTTTGTCTCCTCTGTGGCACGGCTCGCTGCCGTGCAGTTCGGGCAATCGTCTGGTTTGCCGGTATCTGGTCGGCAAATAAATCAAACGTATGTTTAAATTATGGACGAAGCTTTGGCAAGCTTTTTCGCTAACATGGACTGAGGCATGGTTGCTAATTAACGACAGTCAGCACGAATGAGCCGAATCCGAAAACACCTGCACAAGCTGCTGCCAGATCATCACACGTTGTTCCAGAATCGTTACCTGAGATGGCTGGCACCGTATCTGGATCATCCGGCATTCTGGGCGATGAACCGGCGCAAGGTGGCGCTGGCTTTTGCCATCGGCCTGTTTTGCGGGCTGATGCCGGGACCGAGCCAGATGATCGCCGCCGCCTTGCTGGCACTCTTGTTCCGCGTCAATCTGCCGGTCGCCATCGTTACCACGCTCTACACCAATCCGTTTACCTACCTGCCGCTGTATTACCTGGCCTACCAATACGGCAAGCTGCTGATGGGTCGGATGAATAGCCGCCCGATGACGGTGGCGCCGGACTGGTCGAACTCGTCACTGGCCGAGTGGTTGCAACAAGTGGCCGCCTGGGCTGCGGGCCTCGGCATGCCCTTGGCCATCGGCGTTCCCATGCTCGGGCTGACGCTCGGGCTTGCCGGATATCTGTGCGTTCGGGCAGGATGGCGTTGTTATATCGTGATGGCATGGAAGAAACGGAAGGAATGGCGTGGATCTCGTTGAAAAAACCTTGAGCACGGAAACGGTTTACCAGGGCGGCTTTCTCCAGGTGCGGCGGGACAAGGTGCAACTGCCGGATGGCAGCTGCACGTTTCGCGAATTTATCCTGCACCCCGGCGCGGTGGCCATTCTGGCGCTGACGGCCGACGGCCAGCTGGTGCTGGAGCGCCAGTACCGCTACCCGGCCGGCCGGGTGTTCCTGGAGGTTCCCGCCGGCAAGATCGACCCGGACGAGGCGCGC
Organism: Pseudogulbenkiania sp.; assembly: GCA_016192025.1. Lineage (GTDB taxonomy): Bacteria > Pseudomonadota > Gammaproteobacteria > Burkholderiales > Chromobacteriaceae > Pseudogulbenkiania. Next base: position 13,570 of record JACPUY010000189.1, read on the forward strand.
GACAGCACGGCGCGGCGCGAATTGCGCGAAGAGACTGGTTATCAGGCCGAGCGCTGGACCTATCTGGGCACAGCGCATCCATGCATCGGCTACGCCAACGAACAGATCAGCTACTACCTCGCGCAGGACCTGACGCTGCACGAACGGCAGCTGGACCACGGCGAATTCCTCGAGGTGGTCACCGTGCCGCTGGCCGACGCCATGAGCATGGCCTTGACCGGTGAAATCTGCGACAGCAAGTCGATTGTCGGCCTGCACTGGCTGTCGGCCTACCTCGACGGGAGGTTGCCGGGTGCCGCCGTTTGATCCGCACCACGAGCGCCGTGGTGCGCGGCGCCTCCGCATGGGGTGCAACGCCCGCATCAAGTCGCTGAACACCGGCGAAACCCATTACGGCGAGTGTACCGATCTATCGATCGACGGTCTCGCCCTGCGTTCCTCATTTGTGCCGCAATTTGGCGAAAGGCTGCTGGTGGTGGTACGCGCCCCGGCGGTCGGCGGCCTGCCCGGCAAGCCATTCGAAGCAGAAGTGGAGGTCCGCCGCTGCAATGAAATCGAGCACGGACGGATCTACGAAATCGGTACCCGCATCATCGAATTGAAATCCTGATCCGGCCGGTTGTCTTCATCCAGCTGACATAAATGCCCGGACGCGCGTGGATTCCTGTGCTATACCCAAAAAAACATAATGAAGTAGAACCGGTTCTCAAGCAGTCACTCTAATTGTGCAAGGGGGCATGGCGGATGCGTGTACATTCGCCGCCGCCCCCTGCCGAAACGTCAGGAGGCAGAGCCATGTACCCGGATATCTTCAGCCAATACGCTTCACGTTACGACCGGACGCGCGAGGAGGAATACACCATCCAGGAATACCTGGATATCTGCAAGCGCGAACCCGCCGCCTACGCCACCGCCGCCGAACGCATGCTCATGGCCATCGGCGAACCGGAAGTGGTCGATACTCGCCACAACTCCCGGCTGTCACGTATTTTCAGCAACAAGATGGTCAAGATCTACCCCGCCTTCCGTGATTTTTACGGCACGGAAGAGGTGATCGAGCAGGTCGTGGCCTATTTCCGCCACGCCGCCCAGGGCCTGGAAGAGAAAAAGCAGATTCTCTACCTGTTGGGTCCGGTCGGTGGCGGCAAATCGTCGATCGCCGAAAAACTCAAGGAATTGATGGAACTGGTGCCGTTCTATTGCCTGAAAGGCTCGCCGCTTAATGAATCGCCGCTTGGGCTGTTCAATTACGACGAAGATGGTTCCATTCTCGAGGATCAGTATGGCATTCCGCGTCGCTATCTGCGCACCATTCCCAGTCCATGGGCGGTGAAACGCCTGCACGAATTCAACGGTGACATCAGCCAGTTCCGCGTGGTCAAACGCTATCCCTCGGTGCTCAAGCAGATCGCCGTGGCCAAGACCGAACCGGGCGACGAGAACAATCAGGACATCTCCTCGCTGGTCGGCAAGGTGGATATCCGCAAGCTGGAAAAGTACGCGCAGGACGATCCGGACGCCTACAGCTACTCCGGCGGCCTGTGCCTGGCCAACCAGGGCTTGCTGGAATTCGTGGAAATGTTCAAGGCGCCGATCAAGGTGTTGCACCCGCTCTTGACCGCCACCCAGGAAGGCAACTTCAAGGGCACTGAAGGCTTCGGCGCGATTCCGTTCGAGGGCATCATCCTGGCGCACTCCAACGAGTCCGAATGGAAACAGTTCAAGAACAACAAGAACAACGAGGCCTTCCTCGACCGTATTTACATCGTCAAGGTGCCGTACTGCCTGCGCGTGAGCGAGGAGATCAAGATCTACGACAAGCTGATCCGCAACTCCTCGCTGGCCAACGCACCGTGCGCACCGGGAACGCTCAAGATGATGGGGCAGTTTGCCGTGCTCTCCCGGCTGAAAGACCCGGAGAACTCCAGCCTGTTCAGCAAGATGCAGGTCTACGACGGGGAGAACCTCAAGGACACCGATCCCAAGGCCAAATCGCTGCAGGAGTACCGCGACTATGCCGGTGTGGACGAAGGCATGAGCGGGCTTTCCACCCGCTTCGCCTACAAGATACTGTCCAAGGTGTTCAACTTCGATCATTCCGAAGTGGCCGCCAACCCGGTGCATCTGCTGTACGTGCTGGAGAAGCAGGTCGAGCGCGAGCAATTCCCGCCCGAGGTCGAACAAAAGTACCTGACTTTCATCAAGGAGTTCCTGGCACCCAAGTACGTCGAGTTCATCGGCAAGGAAATCCAGACCGCTTACCTCGAGAGCTACTCTGAGTACGGGCAGAACATCTTCGACCGTTATGTGACCTTCGCCGACTACTGGATTCAGGATCAGGAGTACCGTGACCCGGATACCGGCGAGAGCTTCGACCGGACCTCGCTCAATGCGGAACTGGAAAAGATAGAGAAGCCGGCTGGCATTTCCAACCCGAAGGATTTCCGCAACGAGATCGTCAATTTCGTGCTGCGCGCGCGTGCCAGCAATGGAGGCAAGAATCCGACCTGGACTAGCTACGAGAAGCTGCGTATGGTGATCGAGAAGAAAATGTTCTCCAACACCGAGGAGTTGTTGCCGGTCATTTCCTTCAATGCCAAGGCGAGTGCCGAGGATGCCAAGAAGCATGAGGATTTCGTCAACCGGATGGTCGACAAGGGGTACACGGCCAAGCAGGTTCGCCTGCTGTGCGAATGGTATCTGCGCGTGCGCAAGTCTTCGTAAGCCCGCCTTTCGGCCGGGACGGCGTGCCCGGCCGGATATCAGCGGTAAGGCTCGAGCCTTGCCGAATCGAGGCAAGGGACTGCAGAGGTGGCTATGGCTCACATCATTGATCGTCGCCTGAACGGCAAGAACAAGTCAGCGGTAAACCGCGAACGGTTCCTGCGCCGTTTCAAGGCCCAAATCAAGGAAGCCGTCTCCAAGGCCATCAAGGGACGGAGCATCACCGATATCGACAGCGGTGAGAAGGTTTCCATTCCGGTGAAGGACGTCTCCGAGCCGGTGTTCCACCATGGCAAGGGCGGTGTCACCGAAAACGTGCATCCGGGAAACGAGGAGTTCATCAAGGGCGATCGCTTCAATCGGCCGCCGGGGGGCGCCGGCGGCGGCGGGGGCAAGGCCAGCCAGGATGGCGAAGGGGAGGATGATTTCGCCTTTGAACTGTCGCGCGAAGAGTTCATGAACGTATTCTTCGAGGACCTGGCGCTGCCCAACCTGGTCAAGACCCAGCTGGTGGGACTGGAGGAAATGAAGTCGGTGCGTGCGGGATATACCAGCGACGGCACGCCAACCAATATCAGCATCGTCCGTTCGCTGCGCGGGGCGCTGGCGCGCCGCGTGGCGCTGTCGGCGCCGACACTTTCCGAGCTCAACGAGGCCGAGGAGGATCTGGATACCCTGCTCGAATCCGACGAAGAGCACGATCTCGAGGTCAGGGAGAAGCGCCGCCATATCCATCAGTTGCGGGAACGGCTGGCCAGCATTCCGTTCATCGACCCGTTCGACCTGCGTTACAACAACCGCATCAAGCAGCCCACGCCGACCAGTCAGGCGGTGATGTTCTGCATCATGGACGTGTCCGGCTCCATGGACGAGGCCAAGAAGGACA
>JACPUY010000190.1 GCA_016192025.1 Pseudogulbenkiania sp.
GAAAGCAAATTCCCAGTGGGAATTAAGTGTCCCCCGTCAGGACGTGCGCCGGTGGTCCCAATGGGGCGCGACATGGTGATGGTTGGCAAGGCCAGCGCTTGCGCTCAGGCGGTCTGGCCATGAAACCGGGTGACGCTGGCGCCCAGCTCTTCGATCAGGCTGTCGAGGCGGCGCGTGGCGTCGGCGATGGTTCCGGTTTCTGCTGCCAGCGTGCGGGTGGCTTCGCCCATCGTCGTGATCGTGCCGGCGAAGTCGGCGAAGCCCTGGTTCTGTTGGGCCTCGGCGCTGGAAACCCGCTGCAGCAGGCCGCCCAGCTGATGGGTGTCGCGGATGATGCCGGCGAGTTTGTCCTGCGCCGCGACGGCATGGCAGCGTCCGGCCTGCATCTGGGTGTTGCCGTCGAGCATGGCGCCGACCGACTGGTTGGTGCCGTCCACGATCAGCCGGATCTTCTGCTCGATGTCGAGCGTGGCGCCCTGCGTTCTTTCGGCCAGTTTGCGCACCTCGTCGGCCACTACGGCGAAGCCGCGTCCCATCTCGCCGGCGCGGGCGGCCTCGATGGCGGCGTTGAGCGCCAGCAGGTTGGTCTGCTCGGCGATGCCGCGGATCAACTGCACGATGCCGCTGACTTCGCGGCTGCATTTTTCCAGCGTTTCCAGCTGGCTGGCGGCGTGCGAAATGACCTGCCCGGCCTGGTTGAGCTGGGCCACCGCGTGGTCCATCGCCAGTCCGCCGTCGCTGGCGGCCTGGCCGGCGTCTTCGGCCATGCGCGTGGCACTGATCGATTGCTCGGCATTTTCGCCGGTAACCACCGCCATCTGCTGCGCCGACACCACCATGGCTTCGGTGCGCTGGCCTTGCTCGGCCATGGTGCGGGCCATCAGCGTGGTGCTGGCGGCGATTTCGCGGCTGGCACAGGAGGCGGCATGAATCGAGCGGGTGACCTGTTCCATCATCTGCTGCATGGCCTGGCTGGCGCGTTCGGCCTCGGCGCGGGCCGCCTCCAGCTTCTGGAAGCCCAGGGCCTTGGCCTTGTCGAAGGCCAGCGCCAGGCTCAGCACCACCAGCGACAGGCCGACCAGCGACTTGGCCTGCAGCATGGGGTGCTCGGTGGCGGCGATAGGGACCTCGGGCAGGGCGCCCGGCTCGCCGTCGAGCAGCAGGAACACGGCGATGGCCAGCAAGGTCAGCACCGTCCACACCATGCCGGAGCGCCGCCCGCCGACAAAAATGGCGGTGAACGGGATCGAGGCGTACCAGACCACGCTGGACGACAGGATGCCGCCGTTGACGTAGCTCATCCAGCACACCATGGCGAACATGCAGCCGACGATGAATTCGGCGGTGAAGCGGATGGCGCCGGTCAGCTTGAGCAGCAAGGGCCCCAGCAGCAAGCCGGCGCCGCCCGCCAGGATGCCCCAGGCCATGGCCGGGTGCTGCAGCTTGAAATAGGACAGCGCGAATACCGGCACGACCAGTCCGGCCAAGAGGCCGACGCTGATCACCGTGCGCGCCCGGATGACCAGCTCGTGCGACTCGCGCACCTTGTCTGGAATGAACCACTCGGCAATGCGGCGAATAGCCATGATGAACCCTCCTGTTCCTCGTTTGTTATGTCGTTGTTTGTTGTATTTTTTCCGGGGCGTGAAAACGCAAAAAACCCGCTGCATCAATCTAAAACAAGTGTTTGATTGATGCAACGGGTTGTGCCCAAGCGTGGTGCATTTTCACCACGCCGGGTAAGGCTCAGTACGTTGTTAGTACGCCTGCTGGTGGGCCTGGATGGCGGTCAGTGCGATGGTGTAGACGATGTCGTCGACCAGTGCGCCGCGCGACAGGTCGTTCACCGGCTTGCGCAGCCCCTGCAGCATCGGGCCGACGCTGACCACGTTGGCCGAACGCTGTACCGCCTTGTAGGTGGTGTTGCCGGTGTTGAGCTCGGGGAACACGAACACCGTGGCGCGGCCGGCCACCGGGCTGTCCGGCGCCTTCTGCCGGCCGACGCTTTCCACCGAGGCGGCATCGTACTGCATCGGGCCGTCGATGATCAGGTCGGGGCGCTTCTCGCGTGCCAGCCGCGTGGCTTCGCGCACCTTCTCCACGTCGCTGCCGCTGCCGGACGAGCCGGTGGAGTAGGAGATCATCGCCACGCGCGGCGGGATGCCGAAGGCGGCGGCGGAGTCGGCCGACTGGATGGCGATGTCGGCCAGCTCGTCGGCGCTCGGGTCCGGGTTCACCGCGCAGTCGCCGTAGACCAGCACCTGTTCCGGCATCAGCATGAAGAACACCGACGACACCAGTTTCGCCTCGGGGGCGGTCTTGATCAGCTGCAGCGCCGGGCGGATGGTGTTGGCGGTGGTGTGCACCGCACCCGACACCAGGCCGTCCACCTCGTCCAGCGCCAGCATCATGGTGCCGAGCACCACGTTGTCCTCCAGCTGCTGCTCGGCCATCGGCGCGTTGAGGCCCTTGTTCTTGCGCAGTTCGATCATCGGCGCGATGTAGCGGCCACGCACCTCGTTCGGGTCCATGATCTCGATGTCGGCCGGCAGCACGACGCCTTGCGCCTCGGCCACCTGCTCGATCTCGGCGCGGCTGCCGATCAGCACGCAATGGGCGATGCGCTTCTCGTGGCAGATGGCGGCGGCCTTGATGGTGCGCGGTTCGTTGCCTTCCGGCAGCACGATGCGCTTGTTGGCCTGGCGCGCCTTTTCCATCAGCTGGAAGCGGAACGCCGGCGGAGGCAGGCGGTGCTCGCGCGGGGCGCCGACACGGCCGCGCAGCGCCTTGGCGTCGAGATGCTCGGCGACGAAGGCGATCACCTGCTCCATGCGCTCCAGATCGTCGGCCGGCACCTGCAGGCTCATATTGGTCAGCAGGCTGGTGGTTTCCAGCGTGTTCGATTCCGAGGCCAGCACCGGCAGGCCGCCGGTGAAGGCCTGGTGGCACAGTTGCTGGATGCGCGGGTCGGGCAGGGCGTCGCAAGTCAGCAGCAGGCCGGCCAGCGGCACGCCGTTCATGCTGGCCATGGCCGTGGCCAGCACGATGTCCTCGCGATCGCCCGGGGTCACGATCAGCGAGCCCGGCTTCAACAGATGCACGATGTTGGGCACGGTGCGCGCAGTGATCACCGTGTTGCGCACGCGGCGCCGGGTCATCTGCCCGGCGTGCAAGAGGCGCGCCCTGAGGTAGTTGGCGACGTCCAGTGTGCGCGGCGCCAAGAGCTCCGGCTCGAGCGGGATGGCTCCCATCAGCGGCAGCCGGTTGTGCTGCAATGCCTGGCTCGATTCGAGGATTTCCAGCGCGATCTGCGCGGTGTCGTGGTGCTTCGGCACGCGGTTGAGGATGTAGCCGGCAACATTGCCATGGTCGCCGCCAAAGGCCTGGATGCTGATCTCCAGCTGTTCGGCGATCTCGTGGCTGGCCAGCTTGTCGGCCGCGCCGACCAGGACGGTCTGTGCCTGCAGGTTGCGGGCGATCTTGGTGTTGAGGAAGGTGGAATAAGGATGTTTCTGGTCCGGGACCAGACCTTCCACGATCACCACATCCACGTTGCGTGCCACCTGCTGGTACAGGCTGACCACTTCTTCCATCAGCTGGTCGACCTGGCCCTGGCTCAGGTAATACTCCACCCGCTCCATCGTCAGCGGTTCGGGTGAGTGCAGGTGGCAGATGGCGCGGGCAAAGTGGGTGGAGCGCTCTGGCTCGTTGTGATCGGCGCCCTGGGCGATCGGCTTGACGAAGCCGATGCGCAACCCGGCCTGTTCCAGCGCGCGGATCATGCCCAGCGCCACGGAGGTCAGTCCGGCATCAAAGCCCAGCGGGGCGAGAAAGAACGTCTGCATGATGGCTTTTTCCTGTCAGCAAGCGAGCCGGGCCGGGTCCACCAAGGCGGCGGTGTCCAGCGCGATCATCAGTTCTTCGTTGGTGTTGATCACCAGCGCCGGTATCGAGCCGGCGGCGGTGATGCGCCCGGCCTGGCCGCGGATGCAGCCGTTGTTGGCGTCGGCATCCAGTTGCAGGCCGAGGAAGCCGAGCAGCTTGATCACGCGTTCGCGCAGGTAGGACGAGTTCTCGCCGATGCCGCCGGTGAACAGCAGCGCGTCGAGCCGGCCCAGCGCCACCGTCAGGGCGGCGATCTGCTTGGCCAGGCGGTAGCTGAACACTTCCAGCGCCAGGATGGCCGATGGGTTGCCGGCCAGCGCGGCGTCTTCCAGTTCGCGGCAGTCGCTGGACAGCTCGGACAGTCCCAGCAAGCCGCTCTGCTTGTTCAGCAGTTCGGTGATGGCGTTGACGTCGAGCTTGAGCGCGCCGGCCAGGTAGCCGAACAGCCCCGGGTCGATGTCGCCGGAGCGGGTGCCCATCACCAGGCCCTCGAGTGGGGTCAGGCCCATCGTGGTGTCCATGCTCTGGCCGCCCAGGATGGCCGACGCCGAGGCGCCGTTGCCGAGGTGGGCGCAGACGAAGGCGGTGTCCGCCAGCGGCTTGTCCAGCATGCGGGCGGCTTCGGCGCTGACGAAACGGTAGCTGGTGCCGTGGAAGCCGTAACGGCGTACGCCGTGCTCACGGTACAAGGCCATCGGCACCGGGTACAGGTAAGCGCGCTCGGGCATGCTCTGGTGGAAGGCGGTGTCAAATACCGCCACCTGCGGCAGACCGGGGAAGCTCTCCAGCGCGGTGCGGATGCCCAGCAGATTGGCCGGGTTGTGCAGAGGGGCGAGCCGGGCGCAATCCTCGATGGCGGCGATCACCTCGTCGTCGATGCGGGTGGAGGCCTTGAAGCGTTCACCGCCATGCACCACGCGGTGGCCGACGGCGCGCACGCTGTCGAACAGCGCCAGCTCCTGCAACTCGCCAAGAATGGCGCGCATCGCGGCGGCATGGTTGCCTTCGGTCAATGTTTGCACCTTTTTTACACCCTGATGCTTGAAGGTGATCTGGGCGTCGGCCAGCCCCAGCTTTTCGGCGAGGCCGGTCAGGCTGGTGTGCTGGGTAGCGATGTCGATGAGGGCGAATTTCAGCGAGGAACTGCCGCAGTTGATGACGAGAATGCTCGAACTCATAGGCTTATCTTGAAAATAGCGGGTGAATGATAAAAAAAATTATCTTCCCGTGTCATTCTGACAAACAGTGCGGCAGGATGCGACCAACCAGGCCAGCGGCCCGCCTGCGTGTGCCGGGCGCCAGCCATGACGCCAGCGGTGCGCATTGCGATGTGGTTGCACGGGGGCGCTCTGGCCGGCCGGGGTGGTTGCAAGTCGAGGAAATGTCTGGGATTTTCCTTCCCATCGCCCGAACTCTAAGGCGAAAAAAGGGGAGTAAAACCCTGTGCTGTTTTATCCGGGACGAACGTTGTCAGACGGTGTCAAGTGTGTGCGGCGCGGACTATAGCACAAAACATCATGGTCTTCTAATGTTGCGTAGCATCAATTATGCAACATTATGATTTGTATTGAAAAAATGGTGAAAAGCCGATTTGGCTGGCAGTCGGTAGGGAATTTGCCGGTGCGGCCCCGTGTCATGATCTTGACGCAAGGCAAAAAAAACTTGCCGGGGCGGGGGTTTGTGGGCAAAATCCCGCCCTCGGACCCACAGGGTCCTTCTGTTTTTATTGAATCTGTCCCGTAAACTCGTCTTCTTAACAGCGAGATTCGGCTGGTCTTATATCTTCTTCCACGGAGGTGTGGGAATAATGTCTGATCTGGCTTCACCGCAGTTGCTTCAAGCGTCTGCCGCTCAGCTACCCGTTTATACCTATTTCGATCCGGCTTTCTACGAGCTTGAACAAAAGCTGCTGTTCGCCGACGCCCCGCACTACTATGGCCACGAGCTGATGGTGCCCAACGAAGGGGACTACCAGACCCTGGCGTGGATGGACCATGGCAAGATGCTCAAGCGCGTCGACGGCGAGGTCCGCCTGATCTCCAACGTCTGCCGCCACCGCCAAGCCAATATCTACCAGGGCCGCGGCAACGGCAACCATATCGTCTGCAACCTGCACGGTTGGACCTACGACAAGGGCGGCAGCCTGATCGGGGCGCCGCATTTCCCGCAAACGCCGTGCCTGAACCTGGGGCAGACCGAACTCGCCAGCTGGAACGGCCTGTTGTTCGACGCCCGGCGCGACGTGGCGCAGGACCTGGCCCAGCTCGCCGTGGCCAAGCACCTGAGCTTCGAGGGTTATGCCTTCCATAGCGCGCACGTTACCGAATACGACTTCAACTGGAAGACCTTCATCGAGGTGTATTCGGAGGACTATCACGTCGATCCGTTCCACCCCGGGCTCGGCCATTTCGTCGACTGCGGCGATCTCAAGTGGGAGTGGGGCGAGCAGTACCACGTCCAGACGGTGGGGGTGAAGAATAAGCTCGCCCGCCCCGGCTCCAAGGTGTACGGCGCCTGGCACGAGGAGGTACTGCGCCGCTTTGCCGACCGTCAGCCGGAGTTCGGCGCCATCTGGCTGACCTACTACCCGAACATCATGATCGAGTGGTACCCGCATGTGCTGGTGGCCAGCGTCACCATTCCACGCGGCCCGGAAAAGTGCTCCGTGATCACCGAATTCTACTATCCGGAAGAGGTGGTGTGGTTCGAGCCGGAGTTCATCGAGGCCGAGCAGGC
>JACPUY010000191.1 GCA_016192025.1 Pseudogulbenkiania sp.
AACGCTCTTCTTCCGAGAGACTCTGGTTGTTGATGATCTCGAGGAGCTGTTCACGCTTGCTGGCGAACTTGGCGACCAGCTTTGCGCGCTTCTCTTCACGGTTAATCAGTGCAAGTGTTGCCATGTGCTTAACCCTTGAACGGGAACTTGAACGCAGCCAGCAGTGCGCGGGCTTCTTCGTCAGTCTTCGCCGTGGTGGTAATGGTGATGTTCATCCCACGCAGCGCATCGATCTTGTCGTACTCGATTTCCGGGAAGATGATCTGTTCGCGAACGCCCATGTTGTAGTTGCCACGGCCGTCGAAAGACTTGCCGGATACGCCACGGAAGTCACGCACGCGCGGCAGCGCGATGGTCACCAGGCGGTCAAGGAATTCGTACATGCGCTCACGGCGCAACGTTACCTTGCAGCCAATCGGATAAGCGTCACGGATCTTGAAGCCGGCGATCGATTTGCGAGCCGTCGTCACCACTGGCTTCTGGCCAGCGATTTTCTCGAGGTCGCCTACCGCGTGCTCCATCACCTTCTTGTCGGCCACCGCCTCGCCCACACCCATGTTCAGGGTGATCTTCTCGATGCGGGGAACCTCCATGATCGACTTGTACCCGAACTGTTTAACCAGTTCCGGTACTACGCTTTCTTTGTAAAAATTGTAGAAACGTGCCATGTTGACTCCTTAGGCCCCGATAACTTCGCCATTGGACTTGAATACGCGCACCTTGCGGCCGTCTTCAAGTGACTTGAAGCCTACGCGATCAGCCTTTTGGCTAGCCGGGTTAAAGATGGCCACATTGGACACATCAACCGGCATGGTCTTTTCAACGATGCCACCAGCGACACCGCGAACCGGATTCGGTTTCTGGTGCTTTTTAGCAACATTCACGCCTTCAACAACGACCTTGTCGTCCAGAACACGGAGAACGGTGCCGCGCTTACCCTTGTCCTTGCCGGTGATTACTACGACTTCATCACCCTTACGAATTTTGCGCATGCGTCCCCCTTACAGCACTTCTGGAGCGAGCGAAACGATCTTCATGAAGCGCTCGGTACGCAGTTCACGCGTTACCGGCCCGAAGATACGAGTGCCGATCGGCTCAAGCTTGTTGTTCAGCAGTACGGCGGCGTTGCCATCAAACTTGATCAGCGAGCCGTCCGGACGACGTACACCCTTGGCCGTGCGAACCACGACCGCGCTGTATACATCGCCTTTCTTGACGCGACCACGCGGAGCAGCATCCTTGATGCTCACCTTGATGATATCGCCAACACTTGCATAGCGACGCTTGGAACCGCCCAACACCTTGATGCACATAACTGCGCGCGCACCGGTGTTGTCAGCGACCTCAAGCATGGTCTGCATTTGGATCATTTGATTACCTTTCTACCCAACTTAACCCGTCACTTTCATCCACCGATAACCGACTTTGTCGGCTTTCAGTTAGACGAAACGCCACAGATGATTCTGCGGCGTATCAAACGGCCAGTTTTGGACCCCGTAAAGGGCGACCCCTGCCCGACTGGACAGGGAAGTGGCCATTATACAGAGGGGCGAACCCCTCTGCAAGCTTTACACCTGGCGAGCTTTCTCGACCAGTGCAGTCACAACCCACGACTTGGTCTTCGAGAGCGGGCGGGATTCGCTGATTACAACGGTATCGCCAGCACGGAACTCGTTGTTCTCGTCGTGCGCGTGGAACTTCTTGGAACGACGGATAATCTTGCCGTAGATCGGGTGCTTAACCTTGCGCTCGACCAATACGGTAACAGTCTTATCCATCTTGTCGCTGACCACCTTGCCGGTCAGCGTACGTACGACTTTGGTTTCGCTCATATCAAGCCACCTTTTCTTTCAGAACGGTGCGTACACGAGCGATGTCGCGACGCACTTTCTTCAGCTCACTGTTCTTGGCAAGCTGCTGGGTGGCGTGCTGCATACGCAGCGCGAACTGTGCCTTCAGCAGGCTCAGCAGTTCCACCTTCAGCTCGGCATCAGTCTTTGCTCTCAGTTCGGACGCTTTCATTACTGACCTACCTGTCTAGTCACAAACACAGTCGGGATCGGCAACTTGGCTGCGGCCAAACGGAAGGCCTCGCGAGCGAGTTCTTCGGAAACGCCATCCATTTCGTACAGCATCTTGCCAGGCTGAATTTCTGCCACGTAGTATTCCGGGCTACCCTTACCGTTACCCATACGGACTTCGGCGGGCTTGGAGCTGATCGGCTTGTCCGGGAAAATACGGATCCAGATACGGCCACCACGCTTGATGTGACGGGTCATCGCACGACGAGCCGCCTCGATCTGACGCGCGGTCAGACGGCCACGACCCAGGGCTTTCAGGCCGAAATCGCCGAAGCTGACTTTGTTGCCACGAGTAGCGATACCAGTGTTACGGCCTTTTTGCTGTTTGCGGTACTTGAGTCTAGTTGGCTGCAGCATTGCGCGGACCCTTTCTCGTTTTCTTCTCGGTGGCAACCGGAGCGGCCTGAACCTGACCCGGCTTCAGCTCACCTTTGTATACCCATACCTTGATACCGATGATGCCGTACGTCGTTTTGGCTTCGGACGTAGCATAATCGACATCGGCACGCAGGGTATGCAACGGTACGCGACCTTCGCGGTACCATTCAGTACGAGCGATTTCGATACCGTTCAGACGGCCCGAGCTCATGATCTTGATGCCTTGGGCACCCATGCGCATGGCGTTCTGCATGGCACGCTTCATGGCACGACGGAACATCACGCGCTTTTCCAGCTGCGAGGCGATACCGTCAGCAATGATCTGAGCATCGATTTCCGGCTTGCGGACTTCTTCGATGTTCACATGCACCGGTACGCCCAAGCGCTTCTGCAGCTCTTTCTTAAGCACTTCGATATCTTCGCCTTTTTTACCGATCACCACACCCGGGCGGGCACTGTGAATGGTAATACGGGCGGATTTGGCCGGACGCTCGATGGTGACACGACCCACGGACGCGTTAGCAAGACGCTTCTTCAGGAATTCGCGAACGTCGATATCTTGCTTGAGCATTTCTGCAAAGCTTTTCGAGTTGGCGAACCACTTGGAAGACCAGTTCTTGTTAACGGCAAGACGGAATCCCGTCGGATGAATCTTCTGACCCATTGCTTACCCCTTAGTTGCCCACGGTCAACGTGATATGGCAAGTCTGCTTTTCGATACGGTTACCACGGCCTTTTGCACGGGCAGTGAAACGCTTCAGACTCGAACCTTTGTCAACGAAGATGGCAGCCACCTTCAGGGTGTCAATGTCGGCACCCTCATTGTGCTCGGCGTTGGCGATAGCCGACTCCAGCACTTTCTTGACAATCACGGCGCCTTTTTTCGGGCTAAAGGCCAAGATGTTGAGGGCCTGATCAACGGACTTGCCGCGAATCAGATCGGCCACCAGGCGGCACTTCTGTGCCGACAGGCGGACGCTATTCAAATGTGCAGATACTCTCATCGCTTCACCTTACCTCTTCTTTGCCTTCTTATCGGCCGCGTGGCCTTTGAAGGTACGAGTCAGGGAGAATTCGCCCAGTTTATGACCGACCATGTTTTCGGAAACATAAACCGGTACATGGGTGCGACCGTTGTGTACAGCGATAGTCAGGCCAATGAAATCCGGCAGGACGGTCGAACGACGCGACCAGGTCTTGATCGGACGTTTATCACTGGTCGCACGCGCCGCGTCCACCTTCTTCAGAAGGTGCAGATCAACAAACGGGCCTTTTTTCTGCGAACGTGCCATATGTCAATTACCCTTTAGTGGAATAGCGACGGCGTACGATCATGTTGTCGGTACGCTTGTTGCGACGGGTACGGAAGCCCTTGGTCGGCGTGCCCCACGGGCTAACCGGCACACGGCCTTCACCAGTACGACCTTCACCACCACCGTGCGGGTGATCGATCGGGTTCATGGCAGTACCACGAACGGTCGGACGGATACCACGCCAACGGGTTGCACCGGCCTTGCCAAGCTTGCGCAGGCTGTGCTCTTCGTTACCCACTTCACCTACGGTGGCACGGCAATCGACATGCACCTTGCGGATTTCACCGGAGCGCAGGCGCAGCTGAGCGTAAACGCCTTCGCGGGCCAGCAGCATGGCGGAAGCACCGGCGGAACGGACCATCTGGCCACCCTTGCCCGGCTGCAGCTCTACGCAGTGAATGGTGGTACCCACCGGAATGTTGCGGATCGGCAGGCAGTTGCCGGCCTTGATCGGCGCTTCGGCACCAGACAACAGAACGGCACCCACCTTCACACCGCGCGGAGCGATGATGTAGCGACGTTCGCCGTCGGCGTAGCACAACAAGGCGATATGCGCGGTGCGGTTCGGATCGTATTCGATACGCTCAACCTTGGCCGGGATACCATCCTTGTTGCGACGGAAGTCGACGATACGGTAGTGTTGCTTGTGGCCACCACCGCGATGACGCACGGTGATGTGACCATTATTGTTACGGCCGGCGGTCGAATTCTTTTTCTCGACCAGGGCCGCGTGCGGAGCACCTTTGTGCAAATCAGGGTGAACCACCTTGACTACGGCACGGCGACCCGCGGAAGTCGGTTTTACTTTAACGATAGGCATGCTCTATCTCCTCACTCCGCAGCAGTGGCGGTCAGATCGATTTCTTGACCCGCCACCAGGCTGACGTAAGCCTTTTTCCAGTCTTTGCGACGGCCGAAAGTACGACCAAAGCGCTTAACCTTGCCCTTGACATTCACGGTGGAAACACCATCAACCTTGACGTTGAACAGCATCTCGACAGCCGCCTTGATCTCCGGCTTGGTGGCATCGCTAGCGACGCGGAACACGACTTGCTGGTTTTTCTCGGAGACGAGAGTGCTCTTCTCGGAAACAACCGGAGCAAGGATTACTTGCAACAAACGTTCCTGGTTCATGCCCACTGCTCCTCCAGTTGCTTCACGGCGTCACGAGTGATCACAATTTTCTTGAAACGCAGCAGGCTGTACGGATCAACTTGCTGAGTCTCGATCACCAGCACATTCGGCAGGTTGCGCGACGACAGATAGAGGTTTTCGTCCATTTCGTTGGTGATGAACAGACCCTGCTCGATCCCCATGGACTTGACCAAGCCGACGAACTCTTTGGTTTTCGGCGTTTCAACTGCGAAGCTGTCGACAACGACCAGACGCTCGTCACGCACCAGTTGCGACAAGATGGCGGCCATACCGGCGCGGAACATCTTGCGGTTTACCTTGTGCGAGAAGTTCTCGTCCGGGCTGTTCGGGAAGGCGCGACCACCACCACGCCAGATCGGCGAGGAAGTCATACCGGAGCGGGCACGACCGGTACCCTTTTGACGCCACGGCTTCTTGGTGGAGTGCTTAACGTCGCGACGGGTCAACTGGGCGCGATTACCGCTACGGGCATTAGCCAGGAAAGCGGTGACGACCTGGTGAACCAGAGCTTCATTGTATTCGCGACCGAACAGACCTTCGGAAGCTTGCAGGCCCTCTACGACCTGACCTTGTACATTGATAACCTTCAATTCCATCACGCACCCGCCTTCACACTAGGACGAACGACCACGTCGCCGTTCTTGGCACCCGGAACTGCGCCCTTGACCAGAATCAGCTGACGCTCGGCATCGATGCGGACGACTTCCAGGCACTGCACGGTGCTCTGTACGTTGCCATACTGACCGGCCATGCGCTTGCCCGGCAGTACGCGACCCGGGTCCTGAGCTTGACCGATGGAGCCCGGCGTGTTGTGCGAACGGGAGTTACCGTGGGAAGCACGGTTGGAAGAGAAGTTGTGACGCTTGATCACACCGGAGAAACCCTTACCCTTGGAGGTACCGGTAATGTCAACGAGTTGACCCACCTGGAAGATTTCGACGGTAATGGCGTCGCCCGGCTTGAACTGGGACAACTCTTCAGCGGACAGGACAAATTCACCCAGACCACGGCCGGCTTCGACACCCGCCTTGGCAAAGTGACCAGCCTCAGCCTTGTTGACGCGGTTGGCTTTGCAGGAACCGTAGGTAACCTGAACAGCTTCGTAGCCATCAACTTCGGCGGTTTTGATTTGCGTGACGCGATTGGCAGCCATGTCCAGCACAGTTACCGGGATGGAAGCACCATCTTCGGCAAAAATGCGGGTCATGCCGACTTTGCGACCGACAAGACCTAAACTCATGTTTATTTCCTTTTGCAGGGCCGATTACGATTGACCGGCTCATAAAAACAAAAGCGGACTCGCCAAAATGGCGAGTCCGCTAATGTATCACAGAAAATTCAACTGTCGCAAGCACTTAGGCCTGTGACAAGCGAACTCTCATGCTTACTGCAGCTTGATTTCCACATCGACGCCGGCCGGCAGATCGAGCTTCATCAGCGCGTCCACGGTTTTGTCGGTCGGGTCGACGATGTCCATCAGACGCAGGTGGGTGCGGATTTCCAGCTGGTCGCGGGAAGTCTTGTTCACGTGCGGCGAACGCAGGATGTTGAAACGCTCGATCTTGGTCGGCAGCGGAACCGGGCCCTTGACAACGGCACCGGTGCGCTTGGCGGTTTCAACGATTTCCTGGGCAGAGCGGTCGATCAGGTTGTAATCGAAAGCTTTCAGGCGAATGCGGATTTTTTGGCTTTGCATCTTGAGCTTTCCGATTAGGCGATGATCTTGGCAACAACACCGGCGCCGACAGTACGGCCACCTTCGCGGATGGCAAAGCGCAGACCTTCTTCCATGGCGATCGGAGCGATCAGTTCCACGGTAATGGCCACGTTATCACCCGGCATAACCATTTCCACGCCCTCGGCCAGGCTTACCGCACCGGTCACGTCGGTGGTACGGAAGTAGAACTGCGGACGGTAGTTGGCGAAGAACGGGGTGTGACGACCGCCTTCTTCTTTCGACAGCACGTACACTTCTGCCGAGAACTTGGTGTGCGGGGTGATGGAACCCGGCTTGGCCAGTACCTGGCCACGCTCGACGTCTTCACGCTTGGTGCCGCGCAGCAGCACGCCGACGTTGTCACCAGCCTGACCTTGATCCAGCAGCTTGCGGAACATTTCCACGCCGGTGCAGGTGGTCTTGGCGGTGGCCTTCAGGCCCACGATCTCGAGTTCTTCGCCGACTTTGACGATACCGCGCTCGACACGACCGGTCACCACGGTACCGCGACCCGAGATCGAGAACACGTCTTCGATCGGCAGCAGGAACGGCTTGTCAACGGCGCGTTCCGGCGTCGGGATGTAGCTGTCCAGCGCGTCGGCCAGGCGGAAGATCGACGGTTCGCCGTATTCGGACTGGTCGCCTTCCAGCGCCAGACGAGCGGAGCCGATGATGATCGGGGTGTCGTCGCCCGGGAAGTCGTAGGACGACAGCAGGTCGCGCACTTCCATTTCCACCAGTTCCAGCAGCTCGGCGTCGTCCACCAGGTCGGCCTTGTTCAGGTAAACGATGATGTACGGCACGCCAACCTGGCGGGACAGCAGGATGTGTTCGCGGGTCTGCGGCATCGGACCGTCAGCGGCCGAGCACACCAGGATCGCGCCGTCCATCTGGGCGGCACCGGTGATCATGTTCTTCACATAGTCGGCGTGGCCCGGGCAGTCTACGTGAGCGTAGTGGCGGTTCTCGGTTTCGTATTCTACGTGCGCGGTATTGATGGTAATACCACGGGCCTTTTCTTCCGGCGCACTGTCGATCTGGGAGTAATCTTTGGCTTCGCCACCGAATTTCTTCGACAGAATGGTGGTGATAGCGGCGGTCAGCGTGGTTTTACCATGGTCAACGTGACCGATGGTGCCGACGTTTACGTGCGGTTTTGTCCGCGCAAACTTTTCTTTTGCCATTTTGCAAAATTCCTTGATTTAAAGAACAACAGATCAGACTGGCCGAAGGAGGCGCCGGCCAGCCTCAGCGCGCATTACTTCTTGGCGTTCATCACCGCGTCAGCGACGTGCTTCGGCGCCTCGGAGTAGTGCTTGAACTCCATGGAGTAGGTCGCACGACCCTGGGTTGCCGAACGCAGGTCGGTGGAGTAACCGAACATCTCGGCCAGCGGTACTTCGGCCTTGATCTTCTTGCCACCCAAGCCATCGTCGTCCATGCCCTGAACGATGCCACGACGACGGTTCAGGTCGCCCATCACGTCGCCCATGTACTCTTCCGGCGTTTCCACTTCCACGGCCATCATCGGCTCGAGGATGCACGGACCGGCACGGCGCATGGCTTCCTTGAAGGCCATGGAGCCTGCCAGTTCGAACGCGATCTGCGAGGAGTCGACGTCGTGGTAGGAACCGAAGGTCAGGCGTACGGTGACGTCAACCACCGGGAAGCCAGCCAGAATACCGTTGGACAGTGTGTTGCGAATGCCCTTGTCCACCGACGGGATGAATTCGCGCGGAATCACGCCACCCTTGATTTCGTCGAAGAACTGGTAGCCCTTACCTTCACCGGACGGTTCCAGCGTGATCACGGCGTGACCGTACTGACCCTTACCACCGGACTGCTTGACGTGCTTGCCGTCCACATCGGTCACGGTCTTGGTGATGGTTTCACGGTAGGCCACCTGCGGAGCGCCGACGTTGGCTTCCACGCCGAATTCGCGACGCATGCGGTCAACCAGAATTTCCAGGTGCAGTTCACCCATCCCGGAAATGATGGTCTGGCCGGATTCTTCGTCGGTACGCACGCGGAACGACGGGTCTTCCTTGGCCAGGCGGTTCAGGGCAACGCCCATCTTTTCCTGGTCGGCCTTGGTCTTCGGCTCAACGGCAACGTGAATCACCGGGTCCGGGAACTCCATGCGCTCGAGGATCAGCGGGGCATCGGCGGAACACAGGGTTTCACCGGTGGTCACTTCCTTCAGACCGATGGCGGCGGCGATGTCGCCAGCGCGCACCTCTTCGATCTCCTTACGGTCGTTGGCGTGCATCTGCACGATACGGCCGATACGCTCTTTCTTGCCTTTGACGGTGTTCAGCACGGTATCGCCCGACTTCACCACGCCAGAGTAGACGCGGAAGAAGGTCAGCTGGCCGACGTACGGGTCGTTCATCAGCTTGAACGCCAGCGCGGAGAAGTGCTCTTCGTCGGAAGCCTTGCGCGTGGTCGGGGTGCCATCGTCCAGCTCGCCCGGTACCGGCGGAACGTCCAGCGGGCTCGGCAGCAGGTCGATCACGGCGTCCAGCATGCGCTGTACACCCTTGTTCTTGAAGGCGGAACCGCACAGCATCGGCTGGATTTCGCAGCGCAGGGTACGCTGACGCAGACCCTCGACGATTTCTTCCTCGGTCAGCGCTTCGCCGCCCAAGTACTTTTCCATCATCTCGTCGCTGACTTCGGCGGCCGCTTCAACCATCTTCTCGCGCCATTCTTCGGCAACGGAAACCAGGTCGGCCGGGACCTCGCCGTATTCGAACTTCATGCCCTGGGAAGCTTCATCCCAGATGATGGCCTTCATCTTCAGCAGGTCAACCACACCCTCGAAGCCGTCTTCGGCACCGATAGGCACCACGATAGGCACCGGGTTGCCGCGCAGACGGGTTTTCACCTGTTCTACCGCACGTAAGAAGTTGGCACCTTGACGGTCCATCTTGTTCACGAAGGCGATACGCGGAACCTGGTACTTGTTGGCCTGACGCCATACGGTTTCCGACTGCGGCTGCACACCACCCACCGCGCAGTAAACCATCACGGCGCCGTCCAGTACGCGCATGGAACGCTCTACCTCGATGGTAAAGTCCACGTGCCCCGGGGTGTCGATGATGTTGAAGCGGTGCTCCGGATACTGCAGGCCCATACCCTTCCAGAACGTGGTGGTAGCGGCGGAGGTAATGGTGATGCCACGCTCCTGCTCCTGCTCCATCCAGTCCATGGTGGCGGCGCCGTCGTGAACTTCACCAATCTTGTGGTTCACACCGGTGTAAAACAGAATGCGCTCGGTAGTGGTGGTCTTACCGGCGTCGATGTGAGCGCTGATACCGATGTTACGGTAGCGCTCGATAGGAGTTTTCCTAGCCACGGCCAAAACCTTCTCGGTGGGTTTAACTTAGAAACGGAAGTGCGAGAACGCCTTGTTGGCTTCGGCCATGCGGTGAACTTCTTCACGCTTCTTCATGGCGCCGCCACGGCCTTCGGCCGCGTCGATCAGTTCACCGGCCAGACGCAGGTCCATGGATTTTTCACCGCGCTTGCGGGCTGCATCGCGCAGCCAGCGCATAGCGAGCGCCATACGGCGTGCCGGACGCACCTCAACTGGAACCTGATAGTTTGCACCACCTACGCGGCGGCTCTTCACTTCGACAACCGGCTTGGCATTGGACAGTGCTGCATTGAACACTTCAATGGCATTCTTGCCGGTTTTCTTTTCAATCTGGTCCAGCGCGCCGTAGATAATGCGCTCTGCAACGGATTTCTTGCCGTCGATCATCACGACGTTCATGAATTTGGAGAGATCCTGGCTACCGAACTTCGGATCCGGCAGGATTTCGCGCTTGGGGACTTCTCTGCGTCTTGGCATGGTAATTCCTTAAATCAATTCAGTTGAGCTTGATGCTCATGGCCGCCCAGTGGAGCAACCACTTACTCGACGGTATGTCACCGCCGTTCACGTTCCGAGGCTAGCGTCTTACTTAGGACGCTTGGCACCGTACTTGGAACGGGACTGCTTACGGTCTTTCACGCCAGCGGTATCCAGCGAACCGCGAACGGTGTGGTAACGCACACCCGGCAAGTCTTTTACGCGACCGCCACGGATCAGCACCACGGAGTGTTCCTGCAG
>JACPUY010000171.1 GCA_016192025.1 Pseudogulbenkiania sp.
CAACTGCTGTCCTTTTGGCATATAGATCAGCTTGTCGAGCTGTTCGAGATTTTTTGCCACTTGCTCACGGTCCTGCTGAATCAGCACTTTTTGCTCGGTAATGTGTGACGTGTCGTACATCATTCCCGCCAGGATGCGCAGCACATCGTTGGCCGCGAAAGAAATCTCATTCGACAACTCCACCTTCCGCCAATCCTTGTCAACCATCCAATTGATCTGCGAATTCAGCCGCCCGAGACTGAACAGCGAAAAAATCGCTACGCTCAGAAGCACCGCAAACGCGAAACCGAAACCCAACCCAAGCCGCCTTGCAACCGTCAACCGCATTATCTTCTCTCCATAAAGGCTAACGAAATCGAAACTCTGCGGAGCCTGAGCTTGGGCGTTTTCCTGCACCCATTAGCACCTAAGCCGCCTTATTGCTTCATGAGCGAAATATCGTCTGTGCGCGGGCTCAAGTCCGACAGGCTGCTAGCGATGTGCATTCATAGCACCTGCCTTCAGTTCGATAAATATTCCATATGTTTAACATGAAATCATTAAATATGTAATAGAAATAAGTTATGTGCGAGCGATTGCATGCTGGAAGCCTTCCACCACCTTGGTGGCGTGCTGTTCGATACCATGAAGGCCGTCTACACTTTGTACTACTGTTTCCACTTCCAACGTTATCTCCCACTTCGGTGAAAAATCAAAAAAATATTCATCAATTTCTTGACAATGGCAGATATTGTTTATATAATTCTTATCTCTTTATATGTTCCCTGATAGCTCAGTTGGTAGAGCGACGGACTGTTAATCCGCAGGTCGCAGGTTCGAGCCCTGCTCGGGGAGCCAAAGTTATGAAAAGCCAGCACATCGTGCTGGCTTTTTGCATTCCGGGCCACCATGGCCTATCCGGCCGGCTGACCGTCATGGCGGCCCAGCCGCCGTGTTCTATAGTTGGCAGTACTGGCGAGCGCGTCTTTATCGCTTCCCACACCCACTGCGAGCGGGGAGGGTTTCCGATGCTGCGATACCTCCTGCACCCTGTACCCCTGTTCCGTTGCCTGCTTTGCCTGCTGCTCTGCGCCGGCGTTGCGGCGTGCAGCCCGATGGAGGGGCGACCCGATCTGACCCGGCTGTACCGGATCGGCACCGAGGCCGGGGACACCACTCCTGTCATCCTGATTCCTGGCCTGTTCGGCTCCAAGCTGAGGGATGCTCATACCGGGCAGGAGGTGTGGCCGGGTTCGTGGAGCGACGTACTGCTGAGCGACTACCGCGCGCTGGCCTTGCGCTTCGATCCCGTCAGCCTCCAAATCATCCCGGACCGGCTGGAGGCCTTCGATATCGCCGAGACGGTGCTCGGCCGCGATTTCTACGGCCCGATCATCGACACGCTGCGGCGCTATGGCGGTTATTGGCGCGGTGTGCCGGGCGTGCCGGCGCGGGCAGGGGAGCGGCGCTACTATCTTTTCCCCTACGACTGGCGCCGCGACAACGTCGAGCAGGCGCGCGGGCTGGACCGGCTGATCGATGCCATCCGGCGGGACTACCGCAACCCCGCTTTGCGCGTCGATATCGTGGCGCACAGCATGGGCGGGCTGATCGCACGCTACTACCTGCGCTACGGCCCCACCGACGTGCTCACCGGCCGCAGCGAGCAGGTGACCCAGTACGGTACTGCGCGGGTACGCAAGCTGGTGCTGCTGGGTACGCCCAACCTCGGCTCGGCCTCCTCGCTGCATGCTTTTCTTACCGGCGAACCGGTCGGGCTGGGGCGGATTCCCCCCGAGGTGCTGGCCACCATGCCCAGCGGCTATCAGCTGTTCCCCCATCCCTTGCTGACTTGGATGATCGACGCGCAGGGGCATGCCCTGCACAACGACCTGTTCGATGCCGCGACCTGGCGCCGCTATCGGTGGTCGGTGTTCGATCCGGCGCTGCAAGTCCGGATGGAGGCGCAGCCGGGTGGGGTGGAACAGTTGGAGGCGCTGCAGCGCTTCTTTGCCTACCGGCTGGAACGGGCGCGGCGGTTCTTGTGGTCGTTGTCCACCCCGGAGCCGGAAACCCCGATCCGCTACGTCCTGTTCGGCGGCGACTGTACGCTGACACCGGCACGATTGATGCTGGAGAGCGAGAACGGGCAGCCGGTGGCGCGCCTGGCCCCGGGCGACATCGAGCGGCGCGTACCGGGGGTGCCGTACGAGGCGCTGATGCTGGAGCCCGGCGACGGCCGGGTGACCAAGCCTTCCTTCCTGGCGCGCGAATCGCTCGATCCCACCGAGCGTCCCAGCGAGGACACCGCCATTCCCATCGCCTACTGGTTTTTCCTGTGCGAGCGGCACGACCGGCTGACCGGCAACATCAACTTCCAGGACAATCTGCTGAGCGTGCTGCTGACGCGCAGCCTGCCCTGGGAAATGACGGATGCGGCGAGATGAGGGCACGCCTGATGCCGTGTGGCACAACGGTGGTTGTGAGGGCTGCATGGCTGTACGACAATTCTCCCCATCGATCACCACGCTACTTTCGCCAATGACACAAATTCTCGCCATCTGCGCCGGCGCCTCGAGCGGGGCACTGTTGCGCTGGGCACTGGGCCTGCGGCTCAACCCGCTGTTCCAGCCACTGCCGCTCGGCACCCTGTGCGCCAATCTGCTGGGCGGCTACCTGATCGGCTTCATCGTGGGCGTGCTGTCGCAGCATGCGAACCTGCCGCCGGAGTGGCGCCTGTTCTTGGTGACCGGTTTTCTGGGTGGCCTGACCACCTTCTCGACCTTCTCGGCCGAGGTAGTGGACATGCTGCAGCAGGGGCGCTTCGGCTGGGCGGTGGCGACCATCCTGGTGCATGTGGCGGGCTCGCTGCTGATGACCTTGCTCGGCCTGTACACCTGGCAGTGGCTGCGCTCATTCGCCTGACGGGTGATCGCCGCCGTAGGCAGCGAGCAGCGCATCCAGCAGCAGACGGGCCTGGGCCGGCAACGCGTCGAGGTCTTTCACGCAGATGCGCAGTTCGCGGATGGCCCAGGGGTCGCTCAGTTCCACCACGTTCAGCGCATGGCTTGCCGCCAGGGCTCTTGCCGCGCGGGCAGGCAGGATGGCCAGGCCGGCGCCGCGCCCGACCAGCGTGGCCACGGCCGCGAAGCTGGAGACGCGCAGACGCAGGCGCAGCGTCTTGCCCTTGCGCCGCGCCATGCTTTCCACGAAGTGCTGCATCGCGCTGGCTTCGGTCAGGCCGATGAAAGCATGGTCGAGCAGGGACGAGAACGGGACCGACGTCGCCGTGCCCAGCGGGTGATGGAGGCCGCAGATGGCGACCAGACGGTCGCGCGCAAAGGGTAGCAGGGTCAGCCGTTCCACCCCCAGGCTGCCGTCCAGGATACCGATGTCGGCCTCGCCGTCCTCGATGGCGGTGACGATGTCGCGGCTCGGGCGCTCGCTCAGCACGATATCCAGTTCCGGTTCCGCCGCCAGGAAACGCCCCAGCACGTCGGGCAGGAACTCGTTGCTGGCGATGGTGTTGGCCATCAGCCGTATCTCCCGCCGCAGTCCCCGGCTGAGCAGGCCCATGTCCCCGTTCAGCTGTTCCGTGCCAAGCAAGAGGCGGCGGGCATGGTGTAGCAGCACCTCGCCGGCGTGGGTGAGGGCGATGCCGCGCGAGTGACGTTCGACCAGCTGCACGCCATACATCCCTTCCCGTTTCTTCAGGCGCTGGCTGGCGGCGGATAGCGCCATCGGGAAGCGTTCGGTCGCCTCGGTCAGGTTGCCGGTTTCCGCCAGGGCGGTGAACAGTTTCAGGTCGACGAAATCGAGTCGCATGCTGAGCCTTCTTTTTCCGTGAAGCCTTGTTGTGCCAATGGAACATGCTGCCA
>JACPUY010000172.1 GCA_016192025.1 Pseudogulbenkiania sp.
GCGCGCTTCTTGCGACGCATCTGCGTCATGCCTCGTCGCCCCCTTCCGGCTTGTCTTGTTCCGGCTGGCTTTGACGCTCGGCGCTTTCTTCGGATAGCTGGTTGATCAGGCGCGTCATGTGGATGCCGCGTTCGATCGACTCGTCGTAGACGAAATGCAACTGCGGCGTGGTGAAGATCTGCAGCGCACGGCCCAGTTCGCTGCGCAGGTAACCGGCCGCGTGGTCCAGCGCCTCCTGCGTCACCTCGCGCGTTTTTTCGTCCATCACGGTGTAGAAAATCTTGGCGTGCGAGTAATCGCGCGTTACCTCTACCGAGGTGATGGTAATCCAGCCGGCGCGCGGATCTTTCAGCCCCTTGCGCAGCAGTTCAGCCAACTCGCGCTGGATCTGGTCGGCGATGCGGTCCGAGCGGGAAAAACCTTTTTTGGCTCTGGCCATGGTGTTAGTCCTGATTCACTGAAAACACAAAAGCGAGCGCCGCCTGGCCGCAGCCCGACGGACACTCGCCCGAATGACACGCTTAGAGGGTACGCGCCACTTCGACGATTTCGAACGCTTCCAACTGGTCGCCTTCCTGGATGTCGTTGAAGTTCTTCAGCATCAGGCCGCACTCGTAGCCCTGCTTCACTTCCTTCACGTCGTCCTTGAAGCGCTTGAGCGACTCGAGTTCGCCGGTGTGCACCACCACGTTGCGGCGGATCAGGCGGATCATCGAATTACGTTTCACCACGCCGTCGGTCACCATACAACCGGCAATGTTCCCGACCTTGGACACCGGGATCACCTGACGGATTTCCACGGTACCGGTGATCTGCTCCTTCTTCTCCGGCGACAGCATGCCCGACATGGCGGCCTTCACCTCGTCCACGGCATCGTAAATGATGCTGTAGTAGCGGATGTCGACGCCTTCGCTTTCGGCCAGTTTGCGCGCCGCGGCGTCGGAACGGGTGTTGAAGCCGATCACGATGGCCTTGGAGGCGATCGCCAAGTTGATGTCCGATTCCGAGATACCACCCACGCCGGAGTGCAGGATGTTGACGCGCACTTCGTCGGTGGACAGTTTCTGCAGACTCTGCGACAGCGCCTCGTAGGAGCCCTGCACGTCGGCCTTGACGATGATGGAGAGGTTCTGCACCTCGCCTTCAGCCATCTGGGCGAACATGTTCTCCAGCTTGGCGGCCTGCTGTTTGGCGAGACGCACGTCGCGGAACTTGCCCTGACGGAACAGGGCGATTTCGCGCGCCTTCTTCTCGTCGACCAGCACCATGGCATCTTCACCGGCGGCCGGCACATCGGACAGACCGAGAATCTCGACCGGAATCGACGGACCGGCTTCGTCGATAGACTTGCCGTTTTCATCGATCATGGCGCGTACGCGACCGAAGGCGGTACCGGCCAGCACCACGTCACCCTTCTTCAGGGTACCGGACTGCACCAGCAGCGTCGCCACCGGGCCACGGCCCTTGTCCAGACGAGCTTCGACGATCACGCCCTTGGCCGGCGCCACCACCGGAGCCGTCAGTTCCAGCACCTCGGCCTGCAACAGCAAGCCTTCCAGCAGGTTGTCGATGCCTTGGCCGGTCTTGGCGGATACTTCGACAAACATCGCGTCGCCACCCCAGTCTTCCGGCACCACTTCCTGCGCCACCAGTTCCTGGCGGATACGTTCCGGGTTGGCACCCTGCTTGTCGATCTTGTTCACCGCCACCACGATCGGCACACCGGCGGCCTTGGCGTGGTGGATGGCTTCGATGGTCTGCGGCATCACGCCGTCATCGGCGGCCACCACCAGGATCACGATGTCGGTAGCCTTGGCACCGCGGGCACGCATGGCGGTGAACGCCTCGTGACCCGGGGTATCGAGGAAGGTCACCACGCCGCGCGGGGTTTCCACGGGGTAGGCGCCGATATGCTGGGTAATGCCGCCGGCTTCGCCCGCGGCGACCTTGGCGCGACGGATGTAGTCCAGCAACGAGGTCTTGCCGTGGTCGACGTGACCCATCACGGTCACCACCGGCGGACGCGGCAGACGCTCCACCTCGACCGCACCCTCGGTGCTCTCGAGGAAGGCATCCGGGTCGTCCATCTGCGCGGCCTTGCCGATATGGCCCATCTCGCCGACCACGATCAGCGAGGTTTCCTGATCCAGCACCTGGTTGATGGTCACCATCATGCCCATCTTCATCAGGGTCTTGATCACCTCCACGGCCTTGACGGCCATGCGGTGCGCCAGATCGGCCACGGTGATGGTTTCCGGCACCAGCACTTCATGCACGATCGGCTCGGTCGGAGCCGTGAAAGCGTGCTGGCCATTACCGCGCGACTTGCCGCCCTTCTTGCTCTTCCAGTCGCTGCCGGCATCGCCGCCCTTCACGCGCAGGCCACGGCCTTTCTTGCCGTCGTCCCAGCTGCGATCCGAGCCGCCCTTCTTGCCCTTCTTCGGTGCAGCCGAGCCCGGAGCCGGGGCCGGAGCCGCCGTTGCGCCCGGAGCCGGACGCGCACCAGCCGGAGCCGGACGCTGGCCACCCGCTGCCGGGCGCACGCCGGCGGAACCCGGACGCTGGCCAGCGGCCGGCTGGCCGCTACGCGGACCGCGAGCACCATCCTGCGGGCGACCATCCGGGCGAGCGCCGGACGGACGCGCTTCGGCCGGCTTGGCTTCCACCGGTTTCGGCGCCGGCGGAGGCGGCGGGTTTTCCGCGGCCAGCTTGGCGGCCTGACGACGCTCTTCGCGCTCGATCTTTTCGCGCATCAGCGCTTCCTGGCGAGCACGGAAATTGGCCTGGCGCTTCTCTTCCGCTTCGCGTGCGGCGATTTCTTCCGGCGACAGGATGGACAGCGGAGCCGGGCGTACCGGCGCTGCCTTCACCTCAGGCTTGGCCGGCTCTTGCGGCTTGGCCTCCACCTTGGGCGCCTCGGGCTTTTTCTCTTCCTTGACTTCCACCTTCGCCACAACAGGCGCGGCTTTCACTTCTGCCTTGACCTCGACCCGAGCAGGAGCCACCGGTTCGGCAATGGCGGCCTTGGCAGGCTCGGGCTTGGGTTCGGCAACCACAGGGGCAGGAGCCTCTTGCGGCCGCTGTACCACGCGCTTCTTGCGGGTCTCCACTTTTACCGTGCTACCGTCAGCCGTGCGTACTTCACTGGTCTGCTTGCGGGTCACCGTGATCGGGGTCTCGTTGCGGGCACCATGCGAACGCTTCAGATAGTCCAGGAGCTGGGATTTATCCCGTTCAGAGAGGGTGTCATCCAGAGAACCCTTGCTGACACCCGCGGCACGCAGCTGTTCAAGCAGGCGGTCAGGTGTCAAGCCAAGCTCACTGGCAAACTGTTTTACATTCGTCAATACCATGCGTCTTCCCAAATTCCGTCAATAACTTCCCGAAGCCTTACTGGGCAAACCAGTGTTCACGTGCCTTTATGATAATTGCACGTGCGGCTTCAGCCTCCATACCGGTCATGTCAACGAGATCATCCACGGCAAGGTCGGCGAGTTCGTCGCGGGTGGTCACGCCATTTTCGGCCAATTTGCGTACCAGATCGGCATCCAGCCCTTCTATGCCCTTCAGATCATCCGATACGTTTTCCACCTTTTCCTCGGAAGCGATGGCCAGGGTCAAGAGAGCGTCACGGGCGCGGCTGCGCAACTCGTTGACTCGCCCCTCTTCAAAGCCTTCGATCTCGAGCATTTCGGCGATTGGCACATACGCCACTTCTTCGAGGGTGGCGAACCCCTCTTGCACCAGCGTCATCGCTGTCGCTTCATCCACACCAAGGTGCTTCATGAAGGTTTCGCGCAGCGCGGCGTCTTCTTCCTGATGTTTTTCTTCCGCTTCAGCCATCGTCATGATGTTGAGGTACCAGCCGGTCAGCTCCGCCGCCAGGCGCACGTTCTGCCCGCTACGGCCGATCGCCAGCGCCAGCTGGTCTTCTTCCACCACCACGTCCATGGCGTGGTTGTCCTCGTCGACCATGATGCGGTTGACTTCGGCCGGGGACAGCGCGTTGATCACGAACTGCGCCGGCTCGGGCGCCCACAGCACGATATCGACGCGCTCGCCGGCCAGCTCCTGCGTCCCCGACTGGACGCGCGAGCCGCGCATGCCGATGCAGGTGCCCTGTGGGTCGATGCGCGGATCATTGGCCTTGACGGCGATCTTGGCGCGCAAACCCGGATCGCGGGCGGCTTCCTTGATCTCCAGCAGGCCTTCTTCGATTTCCGGCACTTCCAGTTCGAACAGCTTGACCAGGAACTCGCGGGAGGTACGCGACAGCACCAGCTGCGGGCCGCGACCCAGGCGGTCGATGCGCATCAGGTAGGCCTTGACGCGATCGCCGACGCGCAGGTTTTCTTTCGGGATCATCTGCTCGCGCGGCAGCACGGCTTCCAGCTTGCCGCACTCGATGATGGCGTTGCCGCGTTCAATACGCTTGACGGTGCCGCTGACCAGGTGTTCGCGGCGCTGCAGGAACTCGCTCAACAGCTGCTCGCGCTCGGCGTCGCGGATTTTTTGCAGGATGACCTGCTTGGCCGCCTGGGCACCGATACGGCCAAACTCGACCGCTTCCATCGGCTCTTCGATGAAACCGCCTACTTCAACGGACGGATCGCGCTCGCGGGCTTCGGCCAGCTCGAGTTCCTTGCCGTCGAATTCGAGCATGTCGTCTTCGACGACGGTCCAGCGACGGAACGTATGATACTGCCCAGTATGGCGATCAATCTCGACACGAATGTCGATGTCATCCTGATTGAATTTCTTTTTGGTGGCAGACGCCAGCGCCAATTCCAGCGCCGTAAAAACCACGTCCTTGCTGACGCTCTTCTCGCTTGCCAGGGCATCAACCAGCAACAAAATCTCGCGACTCATGCAATCCTCCGAATTTTTGTCATTCCCGTGGGGTCAACCCCGCCCAGATCAGAACTCAGGATCCAGCCTGGCCTTGTCGATAATGGCGAGCGGAATGACCACGGTCCGGCCATCCACTTCCAGCTGCACGGCGCCGTCCACGACGCCAGCCAGACGACCGGAAAATTTCTTTTGCTGCTCAATGGGCATGCGGGTCTTGATTTTGGCCCGCTGCCCGGAGAAGCGCACAAAGTCCGACTCTTTCTTGAGCGGACGATCCAGACCCGGAGACGACACTTCCAGTCGCTCGTAATCTATGTTTTCCACCATGAAGAGGCGCGTCAGGTGGTTGCTCACCAAAACGCAGTCCTCCACGCTGATCCCACCAGGCTTGTCGAGGAACACCCTGAAACCGCCC
>JACPUY010000173.1 GCA_016192025.1 Pseudogulbenkiania sp.
AGCAGCGCTACTGCCCGGCCGGGGCGTACGAGATCGTCGGCCGCGAGCAGGGCGCACCGCGGCTGCAGCTCAACGCGCAGAACTGCGTGCACTGCAAGACCTGCGACATCAAGGACCCGACGCAGAACATCAACTGGGTGACGCCGGAAGGCGGCGGCGGGCCCAACTACCCGAACATGTAAACGTCAGCGCGGCGTGGCCTTGCCGGAACGGTTCGTCCAGCGGCAAGCGCCGGTCTGCGCGCCATAACAAGCATAACTTCACATCGAGAGAGCACAGAAATGACAGAAAACAACTTGACCATCGGCGTGGTCGGGGCAGGGCAAATGGGGCGCGGCATCGCCCAGGTGTGCGCCGTGGCCGGCATGACCGTGCTGTTGCACGACGTTTCGGAACAGGCCGTCGCGCGCGGCATCGACTCGATTGCCGGGCAACTAGACCGGCTGGTGACCAAGGACAAGCTGACTGCCAGCGCCCGGGACGAGGCGCTGCGTCACCTGAAGCCTGCCAGCGAGCTGACCGCGCTTGCCGCGTGCGATTGCGTGATCGAGGCCGCCACCGAGAACGAGGCCCTCAAGCTCGACATCTTCCGCCGGCTCGACGCCATCGCGCAGCCCAACGCCGTGCTCGCCAGCAACACCTCGTCGATCTCGATCACCCGCATCGCGGCGGCGACCCAGCGGCCCGACAAGGTCATCGGCATGCACTTCATGAACCCAGTCCCGGTGATGCCGCTGATCGAGATCATCCGCGGCCTGCACACCTCAGATGCCGTCTGCCAGGCGGTCACCTTGCTGGCGCGGCAGATCGGCAAGGTGCCGGTCGAGGTGAAGGATGGCTTCGGTTTCGTCGCCAACCGCCTGCTGATTCCGATGATCAACGAGGCGATCTTCTGTCTGCACGAGGGACTGGCCAGCGCGGAAGACATCGACACCGTGATGAAACTGGGGGCCAACCATCCCATCGGCCCGCTGGCGTTGGCAGATCTGATCGGCCTCGACACCTGCCTCGCCATCATGGCGGTGCTGCACGAGGGCTTCGACGACTCGAAGTATCGCCCGTGCCCCTTGCTCAAGCAGATGGTGGATGCCGGCCTGCTCGGGCGCAAGACCGGCCAGGGCTTCTTCCACTACGCCGCCTGAGCCAAACCCCGATTGCCGTCGAGGGGCTGCCTCTCGGCGGCAGCGCCGCACACCCTGACATAGGAGGCATCCGCATGTCCAGCGAACCGAATGTACTGCTCGAGATCGTCGAGCCTTCCATCTACCGCCTGACCATCAACCGTCCCAAGGCGCTGAACGCGCTGAACAGCGCCACCATCGCCGAGTTGGGCGCGGCGCTGGAAACCGTCGCCTCCGATCGCTACGCCCGCGTGCTGCTGCTGACCGGCGCCGGCGACAAGGCTTTCGTGGCCGGGGCGGACATCCTCGCCATGCAGGAGATGAGTCCGATCGAAGGGCAGCGCTTCGCCCGCGACACCATGGCGGTGTTCCGCCAGTTGGAGACCTTGTCCATCCCAGTGATCGCCGTGGTCAACGGTTACGCGCTGGGCGGCGGCAACGAGCTGGCAATGAGCTGCGACTGGATTCTGGCCGCGGAAACAGCGGTGTTCGGCCAACCCGAGGTCAACCTGGGCCTCACGCCCGGTTTCGGCGGCACGCAGCGCCTGACCCGGCTGGTAGGGCGCGCCCGCGCCATGGAGCTGATCACCACCGGGCGCCAGCTCAAGGCCGACGAGGCGCTGCGCTGGGGGCTGGTCAACCACGTGCTCCCGGCGGCGCAGCTGATGGACGAGGCCCTGGCCATGGCCCGGCAGATCGCCAGCAGGGCGCCGATCGCGGTGCGGCTCAGCAAGGAGGCCATCCAGCGCGGCCAGGACCTCGACCTCGACAACGCCTGCCAGTTCGAGGCCCAGGTGTTCGGCCTGGCCTTCTCCACCGACGACAAGCGAGAGGGCGTGGCGGCCTTCCTCGACAAGCGCCCCCCCAGCTTCAGCAATCGCTAGCGCCCCGTTTTTCCGGAGGGGAGGCCGCACCCGCGCCGCCCCTCCGGCGTTTCACCCCCGCATCACATAACAAGCACTCATCACCGGAGGAAAACTCTCATGACCGCACCTCAACAGGGTCTTCAGATCGTCGAAACCCGCACCACCATTGCCGACCCGACCGCCCTGGGCGTGTTCGGCCTGTCCCTGGTCACGTTTGTGGCCGCCTCCCACAAGATGCACTGGACCGATGGCGTGGGCTATCTCATTCCGTGGGCGATGTTCCTGGGGTCCATCGCGCAGCTCTGGGCCTCCTCGCTCGACTTCAAGAAAAACAACTACTTCGGCGCCATCGTGCTGGGCGTCTACGGCCTGTTCTGGATGGCCGTGGCCATGCACTGGGCGATCAGCCTGGGCTGGTTTGGTGCTACCGACCCCGCCCAGTTCGACCCGCGGCAGATTGCCTTTGCCTTCTTCGGCTACGGCATTTTCTCGCTGTTCATCATGGTGGTGGCGTTCGAGACCAATAAGGTGTTTGCCGCCATCGTGGTGTTGATCAACGTCCTGCTGTTTTCACTGGGTTTTGCCGCCCTGGGGGTTGCCAAGGCCCAGCTCAGTACCGCAGCCGCCTGGTCGGAACTGGCCATCTCGCTGCTGGGCTTCTACGCCTGCGGTGCGATCTTCTTCAAGAATTTCTTCGGCCGGGAAATCCTGCCCTTGGGCGCGCCGTTGGGCCTGATCAAGCGCAGTTGATGGCCTTGTGCCATACATTCAAATTAAGTCTCGTGGCAAAACCCTCATGCTCAATATGAGGGTTTTCTTTTTCCAATGCTCATGAACAGGCGGGAGGGGCATTTGTCCCGGTGCAATTCCCGTCGGTGGAGGGGGAATCACGAATCCGGCAGTGATAGAAATAATTGGGAATTGATTCCTGTTTTCAATGTGGCCAGCCTTGGACGGCCGTGCCAATAATGATGAGGGAGGGGATCGGGCATCCCGTTTTTTCGTCGGGACGACCAGTTGTGTGATGCACAACCGGCGGCGCCGATCCTGTGGCTGCGATATGTTGCTTCGGGAGCGAAAAATGAAGAAGGAATCCGCGAGGAAATGGCTGACCACGGGGGTGCTGGCATTGGCGTTGCTAGTGCCGGGCTGGGCTGCGGCAACGGAACAGGTGACGTTTGATCGGATCGTGGTGTTCGGGGCCAGCGTGTCCGATCCCGGCAATGCATACGCCTTGATCAAGCTGCAGAACACGCCGCCTTATGATGATCCAAAACTATTGGACCAAGAGGATCGGGTGCCTTGTGCGCCCTATGCGGTGGGTGCGCACCATTTCAGCAATGGCGCTACCTGGGTTGAGCAACTGGCCAAATCGTTGGGGCTGTACGACGATGTCGGCCCAGCCTTTCAGGATACAGGGCGTGCTGCGACCAATTACGCCATCGGCGGCACCCGGGCTCGCAACGACGCGACGACCCTGTC
>JACPUY010000174.1 GCA_016192025.1 Pseudogulbenkiania sp.
CACCAGCTTCTGCCACGGCTGGGGAACATTCTGACCGTACACCTCCTTGGCCGCCTGGCGCAGGATATCGCGGTCGACCTCGCCTTTGCCTTGCACATAGGCGCCGAGCAGGGCGCGGTCGCACAGGATGTTCAGCTTGCGCGGAATGCCGTCGCTGAGGCGGAACATCAGACGGAGCACGGCGGGAGGGAACAAGGTGCGGCTGCCACCAGCGACGTCGAGCCGGTGGTGGACGTACGCGGCGATTTCCTGCTGCTGCAGCGGCCCGCGGTGGTAGCGGGCACTGATCCGTTGCGAGAGTTGCTGCAGCTCGGGGCGCGCCAGCTTGTCTCGCAGCTCCGGCTGGCCCAGCAGGATGATGTGCAGCAGCTTGCGTTGGTCGGTTTCCAGATTGGTCAGCAGCCTGACCTGTTCCAGCACCTCGCTGTCGAGGTTCTGCGCCTCGTCGATGATGAGGATGGTCGTGCGTCCCTGGGCGTGGGCCGCCAGCAGATGGTCGTTGATACGATCGGTGAAGGCCTTGTTGCTGGTGTTGCCGTCGGGATAGGGGATGTGGAGTTCTTCGCAGATCGTCGACAGCAGCTCGAGCACGTTCAGCTTCGGGTTGAAGATGAAGGCGACATCGCAGGTTTCCGGCAGCTGCTGCAGAAAGCAGCGGCAAATGGTGGTCTTGCCGGTGCCGATCTCGCCGGTCAGCAGCACGAACCCGCCGTCGCCGCCGATGCCGTACATCAGGTGGGCGAGGGCTTCACGGTGCCGCTGGCTCATGAAGAGATAGCGCGGGTCCGGTGCGATCGAAAAAGGCGGGTCGGCCAGACCGTAGTGGTTCGTGTACATGGCGGTGCCTATAATGGCGTTGTACTCGATGACTTGCTTGAAAAAATTATAGCCGGCAGTTTAGAGTGTGCTAAGCGGATTGGCTGACTTTTTTGTTTGGAATAGGCCGGAAGCAATGGCTGTCTGGCATGGCGCCCGGTTGGCGGCCGCCCGAACGCTG
Organism: Pseudogulbenkiania sp.; assembly: GCA_016192025.1. Classification (GTDB taxonomy): domain Bacteria; phylum Pseudomonadota; class Gammaproteobacteria; order Burkholderiales; family Chromobacteriaceae; genus Pseudogulbenkiania. The sequence goes on from JACPUY010000174.1 coordinate 998, forward strand.
GCTGTGATGGCCGCGGCAGCGGCGCGCCTCAGGCGTCGCCTAGCGCGGCCGCGCCGATTTTCTTGACCACCTTGCGCCCCAACAGCGAGGCGAGCAGGCCGTTGACGAAGCGGGCCAGCCGGCCGCCGGCATCGGCCTCGGCTGATGATGTGTCCGATATTGTGGACAACAAGTCATAAACTGTACGAAGTATCTGACATTCCAGAAGTCACATTTTGGAATCCGCCGTGTCTCCTCAGCTCGTGCCAGCCAGCTAAATGTCCGATACTTTTAACGCGGAGCCCGGCAAGCCCCGCCCTGAACGGCGGGGCTTGCCGGGCTCCGCGTCAAGGCAACATGCGCCGGAGTGCGGGGCTTGATACGTCGTCGAGATGCCTGAAGGCGGGGGCAATCGTGTCCATTTGGTCACCTGGAACACCATAGGCCTCGAAATAAACTCGCCACTCACGAACCTTGCTCCAGACTTCGGCGATGACCATCGCGGCTTCCGGCTCCGAGAGGGTAAACGCTTCCTTGGCGGTCATGGCATTGTCCAAAGTGGCCGCACGCCCCAGTTGCCCCACCCCGAGGTGCAACTGACGCTCAAACGCCAGGCTCGGCCGCGGCATCACGTCATACAGGGGACTCAGACGCCAGCCGGGCAAACGCGGGTCCCACACAAAGCCGTGGTTTCGCAGATGGTCGTCATCGTTGCTGACCAGAATGTTGTACACCATCCGTGCGAACAACTCCCTGTTGTCGCGCCGGATGACCGTCGGGTGGCAGTGGCGGCGAATGGCTTGCGCCAGGTCAGCGTAGGATTTTGTCCGCGATTGTGTCTCATCACATCCCAGCAGCGTCAGTCCGCTGACAAAGGCCAACCGTTTCTCGGCCAATCCTGCATGAGGTTGTGTCGTCATCAGGTCATCAGGCATCTCTCCTTGGCCGGGCGCGGCCCAGTAGCGATCGAAGCGGCGAATCATCAGGATGATGCGGCTACCCAACGGCAGGGTCATGACCGGGGGGACTGTCAAACCGCACTCAGCCGCCAACCTGAGGGTGGCGGCCTCGACCGCCGGGATACTGAAGCGGTCCGAGTGGCTACTGAACTTGGCCAGCCATAGCACGTTGTCTGCGTCGCGCACGGATGCTTTGGGGCGTGCACCGCCCAGGGCGGAGCCGTCCTGGAAGATGGCCTCCAGATTGGCCGGTATCGGCAAGCCCTGCTCAATACGATCGGCGGCCTCCATCAAATAGTGCAAACTGTCCCAGTTGTTGTGACTTGGGCGGGGCGGGTCTTGCAGCGAGGTACGAACATCCAATGCCCCTACGCGCTCGCTGCCCGCATGTAGCAGGTAGGCCGACTCGGGTAGGCTGTTGGCGGGAACCTTCAGCTTGGCTTCGATGACCCGGCGCCCCCAGGCATCGGGGGCGGCATCGCGAATGCCACCAAAAAGAGGCAGGGCATTGGCCGGAAACAGAACCTGCCCCAGGACAGCTGCTCTGTCGCGCAGGCTCAAGCTGACCGGGTCGACCTCCAGAGCGCCGGCACGTTCCAGATAGCGTAAGCCATAGGCAAAACTGGATGCCAGCACAGTCGGGCCTTCTTCCGTCAGTGTCAGCTGACCGCACGGCGCCCATTCCGTATCCAGATGGGCGAAGACGATAAGTTTTTGCTCCATGGCCGTCATGAGAAGCGTCAGAAGTCCAGCTCTTTGAGTTCCTGTGCAGACAGGTCACGCACCCGTTTTTTCCTCTCGCGCATGCCGAGTGCTACCAAGGTGGGGTCATTTTCGGACAGCAGGTCAAGCAAAGTCTGCCCCGGAGCGATGGCGTCCAGGTAGCGAAGAATTTGTCCAAAGGCGAGGCCGGGGTCCCCTTTTTCCAGGCGATACGCCGTGTTTCGCGATAAACCGGCGCGCAAGGCCGCATCGGCCTGTTTGATGCCTCGGGCCAAACGCAAGCGCGCCAGCAAGCGGCCCAGTTTCTGGGCCTCAAGGGCGAGTTCAGGACTCAGAGCGGCGGATTGGGTAACGCGCATGTTCGTAAGTTCATGCCTTATTAACTAATTGCTCGATTTAACGATCACTCTACGGAGGCTGGCTATTAAGGTCAACCATTGCTCGTATATTCGATCATACTGCACATAATGCTCTTCTAAACAAACAATTTCCCCGATGGCGGAGCCAGGATACCGGGTCGATGCCAGGAAGCGCCATTAGTGCTTTGCAATCAATGACCTTGGCTGGAGCAATTCGATTCCCCGATTCGCTCAGCCACGATCCTCAGGTACTTCAGTACATTTCGGTTTCTGCGCCGCTCTTCACCCCGCTGAGGGGCACTCGCGACAGATCGTGAACAGTTCTCAGGCGTCGCGTAGCGCGGCCGCGCCGATTTTCTTGACCACCTTGCGCCCCAACAGCGAGGCCAGCAGGCCGTTGACGAAGCGGGCTAGCCGGCCGCCGGCATCGGCCTCGGCCGACAGGCCGCCGATGGAGACGGCCTGCAACAGGCCGCTCTCGTTGATCAGCTCCATGGCAAAGTGCGCCTCGCGGTAGGTCAGCCCGCCTTGGTGGGTCGGGTCGTCGCGGCCCAGGTCGCGGCCGTCCATGACGTCGATGTCAACGTGCACGTGCAGCCCGGCGACGCCCTGGCTGACTGCGGCGATGGTCTTGGGCATCAGGCTGGCCAGGCCGTGGCGGTCGATCTCGTCGATGGTGATCAGCCGCACGCCGTAGTCGTCGAGCAGGGCCTTGTCCTCCAGGCTGGTGTGGCGGACCCCGATCAGCACGGTGTTTTCCAGGCTCGGGCCGCGCTTCTGCTTCTTCAGCGCCAGCAGCCGGGCTATGCTGCCGCGCGAGGTGAACACGATGGCCCCCGCGTCCTGGCCGGCGACGTGGCCGACCGGCACCGGTGTATCATGCCAGCTGCCGCTGCTCAGGATCAGCGGAATCTGGCGGAACGAGCGGTAGAACAGGCCGTACAGGTCGTCGCTGTCGGCGGGCGCCTTCCAGAAGAAGCTGTCGGCGGTCTTCTTGCCGTGCTCGATGCACTCGTGCCCGATCGGCTCCAGCTCCTCGCGCAGGCCGTGGATCAGCAGGTGGCTGGCGAGCGGCTCGCAGGCGTCCGGCAGCTTGGCCACCAGGTTGAACAGCTTGATCACGGTGGCCTTGGCCGACTCGGCGCGGTTCAGCCGGTATTCTTTTTCCACGTAGGGCGAGGTCATCGCCATCAGCAGCGCGCCGTAGTCCAGCGTGAAGGCGACGCTGTCGCCCAGCCGGTAGGACGCTTCGGCCGCGCTGGCGTCGACGATCAGGTGGTCGCTGCTGGCGCCCAGCACCTGCAAGCGCTCGTCGGTGGGGTGCAATCCCTCGGGGGTAATGTCCTCCCGCCCCAGGGCGAGGATCAGCCGGCGCACGGGACGGTCTTCGCCGTCGAACACCGGCCGGCGGCCGAAGGCGTCCTCGCCGGACAGCCCGTAGGGGCGCGACGGCTTGGTCTTGGCCTCGATGACGTCGGCCGTCAGGGTGTAGGTATCCTTGTGCAGCCGTTCGTACAGCCCCAGCGGGGTCGGCGATTCGGCCAGCATGATGCTGGCGCCCAGACGCAGGTGGTTGATGCCGGCCGGCAGCCGCCCCTGCTCCAACAGCGGCAGCGAGAAGGTGTTGCCACCCGAGACGATGGGCAGCTCGATGGCGTGGCGGCGGCGGATTTCGTCGGCGAGATAGGCCAGGTTGGACAGGTTGTCGACGGTGGGCTGGATGCCGCCGACGCAGGCCAGGTTGGCGCCGACGCCGATCAGGCGCACCCCGGAGAGCGCCAGGATCTGCTCGACGTAGTCCATCGTCTCGTGCGGCAGGATGCCCTCGCGCAGGTCGCCCAGGTCGATCATCAGCACCACGTCGTGCACCAGGTCGATCTGCAAGGCCGCGCGCGACAGCGCCTGCAGCGTCTGCAGCTCCGAGTTCAGGCTGATGTCGGCATGGCGCACCACCTGTTCCACCTCGTCCATGGCCGGGGCGCGGATCAGCATCAAGGGGGCGGCGATGCCGTCGCGCCGCAGCCGCACGATGTTGTCGAGCCGCGAGTCGGCGATCTGCGCCACCCCGCCGCGCACCATGGCACGCGCCACCCGGGGCGAACCGCAGGCCGACTTGGTGACCCCGGCGACCTGGATACCCTGCGCCTGGCAGGCCTCGACCAGTACTCTTGCGTTTTCCTCGATGCGGTCAAGATCGATGATGATGCGAGGACCTGCCATGCACTTGCTCCACTGCGTTGAACGTCGAACCGGCGGCGGCCACGTTATCAACTGCCGTAAATGTCGAAGTTGAAGTATTTCTTCTGCACCTTCTGGTACACGCCGTTGCTGCGGATGGTCTCGATCGCCTTGTTGAGACGTTCGCGCAGCGCCGTGTTGCCTTTCTTCACGGCGACACCGGCACCGTAGCCGAAATACTTGGTATCGGAAATGCCCGGGCCGGCGAAGGCGTAGACCGGTGCGCCGCCGCGTTTCAGGAACTCGGTGTCGGCCACCACCTGGTCGACGAATACGCCGTCCAGCCGCTCGGTCTTCAGGTCAAGGAAGGCCTCGGTGACCTTGCCGTAGTTGACGATCTGCACGCCTTTCTTGCCCCAGTGGTCCTTGGCGTAGCGCTCCTCGGTCGAGGCGCGCAGCACGCCGATGCGCTTGCCGCTGAAGTCGTCCTTGGTGACCTTGACCACGCCGTTCTTGGTGACCATGCGGCTCGGCGTCTGGTAGTAGCGGTGGGTGAAATCGACGGCTTTCTTGCGCTCGTCGGTGATCTGCATTGAAGAGAGAATGGCGTCGAATTTGCCGGCGTTGAGCGCCGGGATCAGGCCGTCCCACTCCTGCGGCACGATCTCGCAGATGACCTTCATCGTCTCGCACAGGGCCAGCGCGATATCCACGTCGAACCCCTCCAGGTGACCGTCGGCCGCCTGTTTGGCAAAGGGCGGGTAATTGCCGTCGATGCCGAACCTGATCGTTTCCGCCTGGGCCATCAGCGGGGCCATGGACGCAGCCAGCAGCAGCGATAGTGCAGTCTTTCTCATGCCATTCTCCTCTGGGTTTCTTCGATTGCTCCCCCTTCTGGCGGAGGGGAGGCGGAGTCAGATTGTCACAAGGGGAGGGGGGGGCTCAATAGCCCTTCGGAGTGGTAAAAAACGCCAATGACATTGATGTTGGTGGCATTCCGCTGCAAGGCTTGCACGCTGGCAAATTGGTCGAAATAGTATTTTGTATACAAAAAAATGGCTGTCGTATTTGCCCACGGCGATGTCGCAAATCCGTAATGAAAATGGGATCGATCCGAATCCTGCCTCGGCATTGCTGCACAAATAATCAGCTGCAAGCCGCTGAAGCAGATTCAGGGGATGTTCAAATTGTTTGTCTGTACAATGTCCGGACGCTATTATGAGTTGGAAATGAGGAATTAGGAGGTGGCCATGTCCACTGGGAATGTGTCGAAAACCGAACGAATCGATGTTCGTGCCAGCAGCTCTGTGAAGCATCTGCTGCAGGAAGCTGCGCGTGTTTGTCACAAGAGCGTCACCGAGTTCCTGTTGGACGCCGGCGTGGCCGCCGCCAATCATGCGCTGGCGGACCGCCGCCACTTTGTCGTCGACGACGACAAGTGGGCGGCCTTCCAACAAGCGCTGGATCGTCCCGTGCAGGCCAAGCCGCGCTTGAAGAAATTGCTCTCTGAGCCCGGGGTTCTTGATTGAGCGCAGCTTACGAGCCGGTACGTAAACTCAGCGCCACTGACGCCGTCGATAACTTCGATTGCGGCCAGCGGGCGCTGAATCAGTTTCTGCAGCGCTATGCGCTTGTGAATCAAAAGGCCAACAGCGCCCAAACTTACGTTTGCTGTTGCGGCGGCGACGTTGTTGGCTTCTATAGCCTGACTGTAGGCAGTGTTGACCCCGAGTCTGCGCCAAGCCGCGTGATAAAGGGATTGGCCCGCCATCCTGTGCCCGTGATGATTCTGGCCCGGCTAGCGGTGGACAAGTCGCATCAGCGCAAAGGGTTGGGGCAAGCACTACTCAAGGATGCGCTGTTGCGTACGGCACAGGCGGCCGATATCGCAGGCATCCGGTGCCTATTGGTTCATGCCAAGGACGAGGCGGCACGTCAGTGGTACGAATCCTGGGAGTTCGAGCCAAGCCCCACCGATCTGTACCATCTGTTTCTGATGCTCAAAGATCTGAAGGCGCTGCTGGAGTGAGGCTGGCAACTCGAGCCGCCATATCCACTCCCACCTCAACAAGACAGCCCGCCCGGGCGACTGTGGCGGGTTTTTCATGCGCGGGCGCCGGAGCCGTGAATCTCGTGCAGCCGCATCAGGTTGCATGCTTACCAGTTGCTCTCGCGTTCTGGCGTGGCGCTGATTCGGTGGCAAAAGCAATGCCAGTTAATGGTGCCAATGAGACAAAGCGGGGCATCAATGCACCGGGATGGTGTTTTCTGGAGGGCGGTGGTTTACCGTTTGGCAATAGGAGAACCTCCCTGACACAGTCAAGTTAGGTTTGCACCAAATTGGGTTGTTGCGTAGTGCATATGACTTAATTTGGTGCGCTTGAGATTGGGCGCGCCCTGCGTCGTGCCGATCGTTATTCGGGAATCGGCAGCGCCAGCGTTTCCTTGACCTCTTCCATCACCACGTAGCTGCGCGACTCGTTGGCGTGCGGCAGCTTGAGCAGGATCTCGCCCAGCAGCTTGCGGTACATCGACATGTCGGAGATGCGCGCCTTGAGCAGGTAGTCGTATTCGCCGGACACCAGGTGGCACTCCATGACCTCGGGCAGTTTCTGTACCTCGCGGCGGAAGGAGTCGAAGATGTCGCCGGACTTGGCGGCCAGCTTGATCTCCACGAACACCAGCAGCGAGGAGTTCATCGCTTGCGGATTCAGACGGGCGTAGTAACCTTCAATTATGCCGTCGCGCTCCAGCTTCCTGACCCGTTCGGTGCAGGGGGTGGTCGACAGGCCAACCTTCTCGGCCAGCTCGGTCATCGACATGCGGCCGTTGTTTTGCAGGTGCTTCAGTATCTTCAAGTCGATCTTGTCGAGCGGGCGTTCCACAGCTTGCTTGTCTCTCATCTTTTTCCTGTTTTCCGTCAAAATTTTATTAAATTTATATGTTATTTACTTAAAATATAGTAAATAAAACTGCATTAAAGTAAATATACTACAGGAAATCACTAAACGATCAAGTTCTGCTTCGGGAGCGTAGAGAAACATGAAGGTTATCGTGCTGGGCGGTGGTGTGCTGGGGGTTTCCACTGCATGGTATCTGGCCAAGGCCGGTTGTGATGTAACCGTGATCGAGCGCCAGGATGGCGTCGCGCTGGAAACCAGCTTCGCCAACGCGGGGCAGATCTCCCCGGGCTATTCCGCTCCCTGGGCGGCGCCGGGTATTCCGCAAAAGGCGGCCAAGTGGCTGTTCCAGCGCCACGCCCCGCTGGCCATCAAGCCGGACGGCAGCCTGTACCAGTGGCAGTGGATGAGCAAAATGCTTGCCAACTGCAACGAAGCCGCCTACGCCACCAACAAGTCGCGCATGGTGCGGCTGGCCGAGTACAGCCGCGACAAGATCAAGGAACTGCGCGCCGAAACCGGGCTTGCCTACGAAGGTCGCGAGATGGGTACGCTGCAGGTGTTTCGTACCCAGTACCAGCTCGACGGCATGGCCAAGGACATCGCCGTGCTGAAGGAAACCGGCGTGCCGTTCAACGTGCTCGACCGCGACGGCTGCGTCAAGGCCGAGCCGGCGCTGGCCCGAGTCAAGGAAAAGATCGTCGGCGGCCTGCAACTGCCCAACGACGAAACCGGCGACTGCCAGCTGTTCACCACCCGTCTGGCTGAACTGGCCCGCGCCAAGGGCGTGAAGTTCTTGTTCGGCCAGACCATCGACGCGATCCAGCACGATGGCCGCAAGATCACCGGCGTGCGCGCCAACGGCGTGCAGCACACGGCCGATCACTACGTGGTGGCGCTGGGCAGCTACTCGCGCGAGCTGTTGAAAACGCTGGACATCGATGTCCCGGTCTACCCGGTGAAGGGCTACTCGCTGACGGTGCCGATCACCAACGCCGGCGCCGCGCCGGTCTCCACCGTGATGGACGAAACCTACAAGGTGGCGATTACCCGCTTCAACGACCGCATCCGCGTCGGTGGCATGGCCGAACTGGCCGGCTACGACCTGAGCCTCAACCCGCGCCGCCGCGCCACGCTGGAAATGGTGGTCGGCGACCTGTTCCCCGAGGGCGGCGACATCCCGGCGGCCGAGTTCTGGACCGGCCTGCGCCCGATGACGCCGGACGGCACGCCGATCATCGGCGGCAGCCGCTTCGCCAACCTGTCGCTCAACACCGGTCACGGCACGCTGGGCTGGACCATGAGCGCCGGTTCCGGCAAGGTGTTGGCCGACCTGATCACCGGCGTGCAGCCGGAAATCAGCGTCGACGGCCTGTCCATGCAGCGCTACGCCAAAGGCGGCGAGAAGCTGGTGGTACCGACCGCACGTATCGTCACCAGCCACTGAGGTTAGCATGCGTCCGTTGATCGCCTCGATCCGACTCGAGCATTTCCGTCACAACTATGAACTGGCGCGCCGCCAGCACGGCGGCCGCTCGCTGGTCGTGGTCAAGGCCAACGCCTACGGCCACGGTGCGGTGCAGTGCGCCCAGGCCGTGGCCGACATCGCCGACGGCTACGCCGTGGCCTGCCTGGAAGAAGCGCTGGAACTGCGCGGCGCCGGCCTGACCCAGCCCATCCTGCTGCTGGAGGGGGTGTTCGAGCCGGCCGAACTGGTCGACGTTGAACGTCACGGCCTGTGGCTGGTGGTGCAGAGCCAGCACCAGCTGGACATGCTGCTGGCCAGCCGGCCCGCCAAACCGTACCGGGTGTGGCTGAAGATGGATTCCGGCATGCACCGCGCCGGCTTCTTCCCGCAGGATTACCCTGCCGCCTATCGCCGCCTGGCCGACAGCGGCAAGGTGGACGGCATCGTCAAGATGACCCACTTCGCCCGCGCCGACGAGCCGGCCAGCCAGACCACCGCGCAGCAGATCGAAACCTTCGACGCCGCCTGCGCCGGGCTGCCGGGCGAGGTCAGCGTGGCCAACTCCGCCGCCATCATGGTGCACGAGCGTGCCCGGCGCGACTGGGGCCGCCCCGGCATCATGCTGTATGGCGCCACCCCGCTGCCGGCCGGCTACGAGCAGGACGCCGCGCTCAAGCCGGTGATGCGCCTGACCAGCCAAGTGTTTGGCGTGCGCGAACTGGGCGTCGGCGAGCCGGTGGGCTACGGTGCCAGCTTCGTCACCGAGCGGCCGACCCGGGTCGGCCTGATCGCCTGCGGCTACGCCGACGGCTATCCGCGGCTGGCCTCCACCGGCAGCCCGGTGGCGATCGACGGCGTGCGCTCGCGCATCATCGGCCGGGTGTCGATGGACATGATCACCGTGGACCTGACCGACCTGCCCACCGCCGGCATCGGCAGCGAGGTCGAATTGTGGGGCGACACCGTCCACGTCAACGAAGTGGCCGCCCAGGCCGGCACCATTGCCTATGAGCTGCTCTGCAACGTCAAGCGCGCTCATTTTGCCTACCGTTAAATCGTGTGCACTCTGCTTCGCCCGGTCGTTTGGCCGGGCATTTTTTTCGACTGACCGCACTCGGCGCCCGGTCGCTCAAGCCGGGGAGTGGCGTTTTCCTCCGGTGGACAGCTGCCGCAGAAGCGTGCGACCCGCGTCCTCGTCCGGCCCGCCGGCATGGCCGTGATCTGCGCACTGCCCCCCCTCGGCTGGCCGGCACGCGGGCACCGCCCAGTTGAAAGGCATATGGCTGGGCGACATGCTTTGATACACTGCCGTGGCTAGATTGTCCCTCGCACCCTGATCCACCTCTCGATCTGTTTAACCATGTCAAGAAA
>JACPUY010000175.1 GCA_016192025.1 Pseudogulbenkiania sp.
GAGCCGTTAACCGGGTTCGCGCTGGAAATCGCCCTGATGTGCCCCATTGCGCTGGTGTTGTTGTGGCAACTGGGCGAGACCAGCTGGGGCGTGCTGGCCGAACCGCGCTTCTGGTTGCTGTTGCCGGGGCTCGGCATCATCAGCACCGTGGCGCTGGTGTGTTATATGACGGCCAGCCGGCTGCTGCCGCTCGGGCTGTTGGGCATTCTCGGCTACGTCGAGCCGGTGTTGCTGTTCGTGCTGGCGGTCATCTTGCTGGGTGAACCGCTGTCGGCGGATGGCCTGCTGACCTACGCGCCGATCTGGTTGGCGGTGCTGCTGACCGGTGTGCATACCGCGCTGCATCAGCGCGGGTCGCTGCGGGCCGGCTGAGAACCGCTGACAAACCCTTCCTGGCATTATTGTGCGGCCTTGCCGTACTGACGTTACTGTCTGCGGCCGTGCGCCTGGGCAAGACCGCTACTCCGGGTTTTGTCGGCGCTTCGGCAAGCTCGACCGTGGCATCACTTTCTCTTGTTGCGCTGCCGGGGCCTTCGTCTGCGTTAGTCGGACGATCCGCCCCCGCACCGCATCTCCTCGCGTATCTTCAGGCCAAGAATGATCGACGACAGTAGTAGCGTGAGCGCATTGGAGACAATCAGCGGGCCGGCTTCGAGCAGGATGCCGTAGGTCAGCCAGAGCGCCACGCCGCTGACGAACATCAGGTACATCGACAGCGAGATGCTGCTCAGGTCACGCGTTCGCAGGGTGTGCAGAAGCTGGGGCAGAAAACTGGCGGTGGTGAGAAAGGCGGCCAGGTAGCCGAAATATTCCAAATTCATGATGTGTTGCTAAGGCCAAAAGGGTGTCAGCTTAACAGACCCAGCCCTCCCCCCGATCCGATCGCCAGCTTTCGAACGACATCGCGACCGGAGAGTGTGGTAAAGGCCTGACAATTCGGTGGAAGCGGGCCGAAGAGGCGGACGGTCGCTTGTTCGGCGTTTGCCAAGTCGGTGATTGGCAAGCTTTTTCTTGAGTGACAATTGCTCCTTCGGCTCGAAGCGGGCACTGCATTTCGGCTTGCCACAAGAGCGGTTTGCCCTTGACCTCATGCTGATGCCGGGAGAAAGGGTCGCACACTTTTGCTTACGATCAACGCAAATAGAATTTTTACTATAAAAATAAACACCATTGTCCTATTCATTTGTTATATTCCTGCGAGAGATGCTGCTAGACGCGAGACGTCATTGACGTCAACCGTGTACTCCGAGGGGGCGTTGCGGCGCCTCTCTCTTCTTGTTGCCCGTCAGGGCGCCACCATGAGAAAGGGAAGACAGATGGATGAAGCTTACATTGGCACGATCGTACTGTGGTCTGGTATCCGGATCCCTCAAAACTGGCATGTCTGCGACGGATCGCTATTGCCGATCCAGCAGTACGCCGCGTTGTATAGCCTCATCGGCACGACTTATGGTGGCGACGGCCGCACTAACTTTGCCCTGCCCGATCTGCGTGGCAATGTGCCGGTTGGCACTGGGACTGCCCTCGACGGCACCCAGATCCAGCTTGCAGCAAAAGGCGGTGCACGGACGGTAGAGCTCAATGCCTCGCAGATCCCGGCCTCCTTGCCACTGAGCGTTTCCTTCGACGTCGGTACCACGGCCACGAGCCCGATGGTCAACCCCGCCGCCAACCAGACGGTGTATCTCTCCGCCGTTTCTGCCAAGACGGGTCCTAGCGCCGTGACTTTCCAGGGCCTCTATACCAATACCGCGCCGACTGGCAACAAGGCGACGCTGGGCGGTGGGACAGTGAGCCGCTCCGGCGGCGGCCAGCAAACCGTGCCGACCCAAGCGCCGTATTTGGGGCTCAATTTCATCATTGCGCTGAACGGTTTGTATCCGTCGTTTGATTGATCGGCAAAGCGTGCCGGACAAGTCCGGCACGCTTTGTTTTTATGCGGTAGAAGCTGAACACCAGAGCGGTTGTTGTCATGCCGGAGCAGCCAAGTCATCAAGGCGGAGGTATTGTCATGAAGTTCCTGAGTCAGAAAAAACAACAGGCAAAAGAACTCTCTCCGCGTGGCACCAAGCCCGCCGCCATGCCATTGATGCTTGCCCTGGAGCCCCGCGTGATGTTCGATGCCGCCGTGGTGGCCAGTATTGCCGAGGCCAGTCATGCCGACTCGTCGACATCTTTGCCGGTGAAATCCGATGTGGCCGATCATGTGGTGGCATCTTCGGGGGACACGTTGTCACCCGCCGTGACCTCGGCCCATGACCACGCCGATGGCGGGGCCAATCCGGCGGGACATGTCAGTGCCGGGCAGGCCAGAGAGATCGCCTTTGTCGAAGGCAACCTGGCCAATCTGCAGCAGTTGCTGGCGGGTATTCCTGCCGGCGTGGAAGTGGTGGTCCTGGATGCTCAGCAGGACGGTCTGGCCCAGATGGCAGCCTACCTGCAAGGACGCCACGACATCACGGCAATCCATATCCTGTCTCACGGCAGCGAGGGGCGGATCGTGCTGGGCAACAGCACGCTCGATTCGCTCACCTTGGCCGAACATGCCACGGACCTGCAAACACTCGCCGGCAGCCTTTCTGCCGACGGCGATATCTTGCTGTATGGCTGCGACGTCGCCTTGGGGAGCGATGGCATGCAGTTCATCGGCCAACTGGCCGCCGTGACCGGTGCCGACATCGCCGCCTCGGATGATGTTACCGGAGCTTCCCTCAAAGGAGGGAACTGGGTGCTGGAGAAGACCGTCGGCACCATCGACAGCAGGGCAATGGAGATTTCCGCCTATGCCGAGCTGCTGCCGTCCATTGCCGGGACGGTGAACGTGACCGGCCAGGCAGACTACACCGATTACGGGGCGAAGTTGACCGACGGCGAGGGAGGAACCAGCGATGTCAGTGGTGTCGTTTACGAAATATTTTTTGCTGATTCCAGCAATACCCCGACAGGTACTGTGGCGAGTTTCAATTGGCCGGTATCCGGCTCGACACTCATCAACAACGATTTAGGTACTCAGCAGGGGGCGGCCGAGTTCGTCATCCAGACCCAGGGCGGGACGGCGTTCAAGCTGACCAGTTTTGTCATCGCAGATCCCATTGCTGATGGCGGTAACGGCGCCAGCTGGACGGCAACGGCCTACAAGGGCGGCTCGACGCTTGGAACGCAGTCGATTACGGTAACTCAGAGTGGAACGTATACCGCAACGGTGACGTTAAACTCGAGCTTCCAGGATGTGGATAAGGTCATCATCACCAAATCGGGTGGCGGTGACCCAGGCGTCATCTGGGAAGGCTTCAACAACTTTGTCTTTGCCGATCCGGTCGGTGCCAATTCCGCACCGACGATCGGCAATCTGGGCGGAGACAGCGTCGCTTGGGCTGGTGTCGGCAGCACGGTGCTGCTCGATTCGGGCAGCAATGCCACGCCGGCGGACAGCGAGTTGGGCGCGCTCAACGGCGGCAATGGTAACTGGTCCGGTGCGAGTCTGACGGCCCAGCGCTCCGGCACCGCCATCACGTCCGATGTCCTCGGCTTCGACACCTCGGGTGCCAGCTTCACGGTCAGCGGCAGCAACCTGCAATCGGGTGGCCTGACCTTCGCCACCTACACCAGTACGAATGGCGTGCTGACCATCAATTTCACCAGCAGCGGTACCGCGGCCACCACGGCGCTGGTGCAGGACGTGGCACGTCACATCAGTTACCGCAACGACACTCCGGCCGGCGACGCGACCGTGCGCTTCACGCTCAGCGACGGTGCCAGCAGCACGACCGCCGATGTCACGGTGACCAGCGACACCATCTACGTCACCAACACCTCCGATACGGCGACCATCGACCGTACCAACGGCGTGAGCTTCAGCGAGGCGGTGGCCATTGCCGCGGCCGACAGCACCGGCAGCCAGACGCTGGTTCTCTCCAGCACCCTTGCCAGCCAGATGGTGACGCTGGCCGGCAACCTGTCGATCGGCGAGAGCCTGACGGTGGATGCCGACGCGGCCAGTGGCGTAAGCCTGTCCGGCAGCACCATCACCATAGGTTCAGGCTCCAGCCTTTCCCTCAGTAACGGGTCGGGCGACACGGCGACCATCGCCAGCACCCTGGCCGGCGCCGGGTCGCTGGCCAAGACCGGCGCTGGCACGTTGGTGCTGTCGAGCACCAGCAACTCGGCGGGTATGACCGGCGCCATCTCGGTGACTGGCGGCACCCTCAAGGCCGATACCAGCTCCCGGTTGACGACCGGTACCCTGACGCTGGATGGCGGCACGCTGGCCATGACGGTCACGGGTAGTGCCGGCACCTCTACTACCGTCAGCAACGCCGTCGTGCTGGGAGCCGGCGGTGGCACCATCGACATCGGTGGCGGCAGTGGCGCCAATATCGCCGATTTCTCCGGCATCATCTCCGGTAGCGGCACGCTGACCAAAACCGCCGCTGCCATCCTGCAGCTCAGCGGTAGCAATACCTATACTGGCGCGACCACTGTCTCGGCCGGTACGCTGATCGCCAACAACAGCAACGCACTCGGCACCACGGCAGGTGCCACCACGGTCAGCAGTGGCGCGACCGTGCGCATCGCCGGTGGCCTGACTGTCGGCGAGTCCTTCACCATCAGCGGCACAGGCAAGCAGGTGAGCAGCATCGACTACGGCGCGCTGCACTTGATCAGCGGCAGCAGCACCGTGACTGGCGCGGTCACCTTGGCAGTGGATGCCAACGTCAGCGCTGCATCCGGCAGCACACTGACTCTCAGTGGGGTGGTCGACGGCAGCTCGGCGCTGAACAAGACCGACGCCGGCACGCTGACGCTGTCCGGTACCAACACCTACACCGGCGCCACGACCGTTTCGGCCGGCACGCTCGCCGTATCCGGCGGCTCGGCCATTGTCGACAGCAGCGCCCTGACGGTGTCGTCCGGCGCCACCTTCCAGCTTTCGGCAAGCGAAACCGTCGGATCGCTGGCCGGGGCCGGCAATGTCACGTTGGGTGCCAACACCCTGACCGCCGGTGGCAACAATACCTCCACCACGTTCTCCGGTGCCCTCTCCGGTAGCGGCGGTGTGACCAAGGCCGGTAGCGGGACACTGACCCTGTCGGGGGCCAACACCTACAGCGGCACCACCACCGTTTCGGCGGGGACACTGGCCGTGTCTGGTGGTTCCGCTATCGCCGACAGTGGCGCCATGACAATCTCTTCCGGCGCTAACTTCCAGCTCTCGGCCAACGAGACGATCGGTTCGCTGGCCGGCGCCGGCACGGTCGCGCTGGGTTCCAGCACATTGACCACTGGCGGCAATAATGCTGATACCACTTTCACCGGCGAAATCAACGGCACCGGTGGGTTGAACAAGGCGGGTACCGGACTGATGACGCTGTCCGCGTCGAACGGCGGGACGGCGTGGAGCACCACGCTGAGCGCGGGCCGGCTGCTGATCAACGGCAACACCGCCATCGGCACCGGTGCCATCAACTTTGCCGGCGGTTACCTGTGGGTGAGAAGCCCCACTGCCACCTCTGTATTCAGCAACGCCATCACGGTGTCGGCGGACTCGACGCTCGACATCAATTCGCAGGGCACCGGTACCACCGTCACCCTGACCGGGGCGATCAGCGGCTCGGGCAAGCTGACCAAGACCGGCCCGGATGACCTCATCCTGGCAGGAACCAGTACCCACACGGGGGCGATCCAAGTAGTCCAGGGCAAGCTGGTGGCGGCCGGCGGTTCGGCTATCGGCGACAGCAGCGCGGTGACGCTGGACTTCTACACCACCTTGGAGCTTGCGGCCTCGGAGACCATCGGCTCGTTGATCCAGACCACGCCAGCTTCCTTCGATGACACCGACTCCACCGTGTCCCTGGGGGCCAATACGCTCACCGTCGGGGGTGACAGCACCAGTACCACCTATGCCGGCCTGATCACCGGCACCGGCGGGGTCACCAAGATCGGCAGCGGGACGCTGACCCTTTCGGGAACCAATACCTACACCGGCGCCACCACCGTGTCGGCTGGTGGCCTTACCGTGAGCGGCGGGGCGGCCATCGCCGATTCGAGCGCCGCCACGGTAGCCTCAGGCGCCACCCTGACGCTGTCATCCGCCGAAGCCATCGGTTCGCTGGCCGGTTCGGGCAATGTCGCGCTGGGCGCCAACACACTGGCTGCCGGTGGCAACAATACCTCCACCACGTTCTCCGGTGTCCTTTCCGGCACCGGCGGGATGACCAAGACCGGTACCGGCACGCTGACACTGTCGGGAACCAACACCTACACCGGCTCCAGTTCCGTTTCGGCCGGGACGCTGGCGGTCACCGGTGCGCTGTCCGGGACGTCGGGCGTGACCGTGTCTTCGGGAGCCACGCTGAGCGGGACGGGCAGCATCTTCGCGACCAGTTCGACCAATACCTTGACGGTCAACAGCGGCGGCACGCTGTCGCCCGGTAGCGGGGGGGGCGGCACGCTCACGGTGAACGGCAACCTGCTCGTTTCGTCGGGCGGCACGCTGGCGGTCGACGTCGCCGGAACGGCCGCCGGTTCGGGCTACGACGTGGTGGACGTCAAGGGAACGGTCGGTGTTTCCGGCGCGACCCTGTCGGTGACGCACAGCTATACGCCGGGCAACGGCGATGCCTATACGATCATCAGCAACGATGGCAGCGACGCCGTCACCGGCAGCTTCTCCGGCTTGGCGGAGGGCAACACGCAAACTGCCGGCGGCAATGGCACCGTGCTGACGGCCAGCTATATCGGCGGCACCGGCAACGATGTCACGTTGACCGTCAGCGATACCACGGCGCCCACCGTGTCCTCCGCGTCGTCGAGCACGGCCAACGGCCGCTACAAGGCCGGCGACGTCATCGCCGTCACCGTCACCTTCAGCGAAGCGGTCACCGTCACCGGCACCCCGCAGCTGACGCTGGAAACCGGCAGCACCGACCGCGTGGTGAACTACGCCAGCGGCTCCGGCAGCACTACATTGACCTTCAACTACACCGTGCAGGCCGGCGACAGCAGTACCGACCTCGACTACCTCAGCACCGCCGCGCTGGCGCTGAACGGTGGCACCCTCCAGGACGCCGCCGGCAACAACGCCACCTTGACGCTGGCCAGCCCGGGCGCGGCCAACTCGCTCGGCGCCAACCAGGCC
>JACPUY010000176.1 GCA_016192025.1 Pseudogulbenkiania sp.
AACGAGGGACTGGCGAGCGTGCGGCTCCAGCCCGCCGGCACGGTGGCGGCCAGATTGAAAACCGAGCTGCTGCAGGCGCTGGAGTCGGTATTGGTCACGCTGAGCGTATACGTGACCGATGTGCCCGGCGCGACCGCGGCGCTCTGCCCCGGCGACAACGCGATACCCGGGTTGGCATGGGTGCAGGTCGGGGTGGGCGTCGGCGTCTGGCCATTCAGGCTCACGCTGACCGAGGCGCCACTGCTGTTGGCCGACACCAGCGTGATCGTGACGCCGTTGCTGTCGGTATAGCTCTTGCCCACTGCCAAGGGAGCATCCGCCCATTCGGACACCGAAAGCGTGGTGCTGTTGGGGGTCATGTCGAGCAGATCGCTGCTGTTGTCATCACTGTCTCGGCCCATACGTACCAGCACGCCATTGACGACATAGGGATAGTTGGCAAGAGGCGCATCAAAGCCGACCGGCTGGCGGAATTCGACGTAGTACCAGCTCTTCTGGCCGGTGGTCGGGTCGACACTCTTGAGCACCTTCACGGCCTTGGTACCGCTACCGGCCGCCGCGTAGGGAGCCAGCGTGAACGTGCCGCTTCCGCTTTCCACCGTGGCGATAGCCGGCGAGGTGCCATAGTTGAGCCAGCCCAGCCGCTCTTTCTGGAAGGCGTTGAAATGAACGGCCTCCCCTCCCCCCATGGTATCGAAGTAATCGCCGTATTCGCTGCGGGTGCAGCTGCTGCCCAGCGTGGTGGCCCCACACTCCAGCGAGTGCGAATGCCACAGACCGAGGTTATGCCCCATTTCATGCGTCACCCCTCTGCGCGTTAAGCCCCCACTCAGCCAGGTCGTGGAAGGATTGCCCCCCACCGTACCCAAGCCAGACCATTGGCAGCTGCTGAGGATAGGCATGATCAGGATATGCCTGGAGTACGCCGACAGATTGACGCCCTTGGCGGTCGCGGCCTGCAGGGCAGCGTCGCGGATCGCCATGTAATCACAGGTCTGCGCGATCGGCAGGGTGTACCAGCCGAACACATTACCGCTCAACGCGGTCTGCTGCGCGGAGTTTTCCTTGATGAAGTTGCTGCTGTCGCCGAACACCGTGGTGCTCACTTGGGTGGCGGTATAGGGCTGGGCCTGGTTATCCTGGAAGTTGACCAGCAGGACGGCGGTGTTCTGCGTACCGAAGGTATTGGGCGTCGGCGCAGCCAACACCTGGTAGCTGGTGCCACCGGTGGAATCCAGCGCCAGGACGTTGCCGCTCAGCGAGCCTTTGACCTTCACCTTGGTACCACTAGGCTGACGTGGCCCGCGTTTCTTGAATTTCAGCTCGACTCGGCCTTGCTCCGAGTGCAGGTAGTAGCGGTAGCCGGAGGACTTGTCGGCGTTGTGCACATGCAGCACTTCGAGTTCGCCTTCGCGCTCGACGGCTGCAGCGGCCGTTGTCGTGCCCTGGTTTTGGGGAGCTGTCTTGGTTGATTGGGCAAAGCTGGGAAGAGAGGCGGCAAGAGCTAGCCCCAAGACCAACTTGGGAATGGCGCGGGTAAAAAAGCCCCGCTGGCCGCAAGGTGCGGCGGCAGTTCCAAACATGAGGTTCCTTTCTCATTGTCTGGGAATCTCACCTGCCAACCCGACCAGAATGCGAACAAGACGAACCCGCCCTTTCCTATACAGGAACTTGACCCCCTTTGGCCCCCCTGCGGAAATGACTGAGCAGCGATCGCTTCTTGCTGCGGCCACACCTTATTTGTTGCCTTGGCTCCTGTTTTTATAAAGAGAGCCGGGTGTGCGCCAAACGCTATCAGTCAAGTCATTGCGAATGTCCAAGAGCAGGACATCGCCAGTGATTTTTCCCTGATTTCTAATAGATCAGGGCCTCACTATACACACAAAAAAGTACGCTCCAAGACCGTTTCGCGGTGCTTTTGCCAAATAAAACGCAAGAACTATGCCTTTGTTTTAAATAAGAATATGTCATCCAGAAACCGGGGTAGAACGCCCTTCATGGAAGGAAAACTATGGGGAAATTACAACGCTAGAGTTATTGCTCGAAACCGATAAAGTGATGACGACAAGGTAAGCACGTGAACAGATGGCGCCGTCCGCAGGATCGCCCGCCATACTGGCTGGAAGGCTCGAATTCACTGCGTGATAGTGGATTCCGTCTCCTCTTCCGCCTCGTCGGACGTGTCCAACTCGCCGGATGCCTCCGACGTATTTTTGCCGTTGGCGGCGCCCGGCTGGACCAGCTGATAGCTGAATTGCCACCTCGAATAGCGGAGCGCCCCCTTGAAGGCGGCATTCCTCTCCTCGAAATTATCCACCTTGAGCGGGATGCCGCGGCCCAGACTGTACACCCCGGCGATACCTTCGTCCGGCGCCTTGATCAGTCCCCATTCCTGCTTGCCGGTCATCGGGTCGACGTAGATCTTGCGCAGATAGCGCTGCGTGGTCGGATAACGGTTATCCAACAACAAGTCTTCCAGCGTGCGCGGGTAGCGCTTGGCCCCGCCGGGGGAGCGCTCGTAATAGAGGCGGATCGCCTCGCGGAACTGGTTGCCGACAAACAATAGCTCCTGCTCCTTCTGGCGCCGTTGCACGGTGGACCAGACCTCACCGGTGGCCGCCAGCAGCGTGCCCATGAGGGCCACCAGGATCAGCACGCCGAGATAAGTGAAACCGGCCTGCCGATGGGGAATCAGCTCGCCCATGGCTACCACTCGCTGTACGGGGTGCCGTCCCGTGCCTTGCCCGGGGCGCCGCTCTTCACGTCGTAGACGCCGCCCTTGGCCGGATCGTCCGGCGGCACGATGACCCAGGTCGCGGGGCTCTCGGTGAAGGGGTCCTGCGGCAGGTTGCGCAGGTATTTGCCGGACACCAGCTCATCGAGCGTGTCGGGGTACTTGGCGCGGTCGCCGTAATACTTGTCGATGGCTTCGCGCATGGTGGACAAGTCGCTGTGCAGCACCGCCTCCTTGGAGCGCTCGACGCTGCTCAGGTAGCGCGGTACGGCAATGGTCAGCAGCAGGGCGATGATGCTCATCACCACCATCAGTTCGATCAGG
The DNA here is from genome assembly GCA_016192025.1 of Pseudogulbenkiania sp. Lineage (GTDB taxonomy): Bacteria > Pseudomonadota > Gammaproteobacteria > Burkholderiales > Chromobacteriaceae > Pseudogulbenkiania. Next base: position 3,059 of record JACPUY010000176.1, read on the forward strand.
GTGAAGCCGGTGTCTCGATGCTGCTTCATGTCGATCTGCCTGTTGCCTTGCGTGGATTCGGAACGCCCTGATGCCAGTGGTGGGTACGGCCTTATGGCCTTTGCCCACCCTGCGTTTGCGCAGCGGGCGTCACCATTGCCGGTACGGTACACCGTTCAACCCCCTGCCCTCCGCCCGGGTGTAGACATCGTAGACGTCGTCCCCTTCTTCCGGGGCATCGGGCGGACTGGCGTAGCTGCGCTTGCCCCAGGTGTCAGCCGTACTGACCGTACCGTCGTCGCGGGCCAGGGGGTCGCGCGGAATCCGTCTCAAGAAATAAATCTTTTTCTTCTTGTCCGGATCCTTGGGGTCCGGCACGCCCTCCACCAAAACCTCGAGCGTCTTCGGGTAGCCGGACTCGTCCGCGCCCTTGGGAATACGCCCTTCGTCGACGGCCTTCTTGTAGGCATCGATGCCTTCCCGTATCTGCCGCAAGGCCAGGCGCAGTTCCTGTTCCTTGTCGCGCTGCACGGCCAGTTCGGCCATGGGCAGGGCGATGCTGGCCAGCAAGGCCACGATGGCGACCGTGACGACCATCTCGATCAGGGTGAATCCGCCTGTGCACCGGGCGGGGTGCCGGCAAGGTGGCCTGACAACGTTCACGCCTTTACCCTCCTCCGCTCACTCACCTTTATTTGGCCGGCGCGGCCGGTGCCGCAGGAGGAGCCACCGGCGCCGGCTGATACGGCACGATGCCGGGTACCGGCACCATCGTCGGAGCACTCGGTGCTGCCGGAGCGGGTGCGGCCGGTGCCGCTGGCGGCGGTGCCATCGGCGCCGCGCCACCGCCCCCCACCGCGCCCAACCCGCCGATGCTGGTTTCGGTACCGGCGCGGAATTCCGACGTTTTCCGGTCTGGCAAGATCAGGTTGTGCACGATGCGCGGGGTGATCAGCAGCACGATTTCCGTCTTGGAGCGGTTGTCGTTATTGCTGGAGAACAGCCGCCCCACCAGCGGCAAGTCGCCCAGCCCCGGGATCTTGGTGACCGAGCTGCGGTCTTCATCCTGAATCAGCCCGGCCAGCACCTGCGTTTCGCCATCGCGCAGGCGCAACACGGTATCGGCCGCGCGCGAGCCGATCTGGTAGGCGATGCTGTCGCCGAAATCGACCTGTTTGACGATGCTGCTAACCTCCAGCCCGACATCGATGGTCACGTCGTCGTCCAGCCCGATGCTGGGCTGGACCTCCAGCTTGACCCCGACGTCCAGATAGGACACCGATTGCGCGATACCCGCGTTGACCACGGCGGTGCTGGTGAACACCGGCACCTTGTCGCCGATGTGGATCTTGGCCTTCTCGTGGTTCTTGACCCGGATGCGCGGGTTGGCCAGCACGTTGGCGTTGGTGTCCTGGGCGCGCAGGTTGAGCAGCAAGGCGGGATTGGCGATGAAGGAGGTGAGATTGTTATGTTTGCCTAGATCAATCACTCCGGTGGCAACTGTTGCGCCTACACCTGGCGTGACGACCGACGTGGTGGCTCCTGTCGTCGGGTTGGTGACGGTGTTGGTGGTAGTGTCGGCACCTCCACTCAGCAAGCCATAACCCACTTGGCTAGGCCACTCGAAACCCAGATTCTCCAGCCGCGCCCGATTGACCTCCAGTACTTCGACCTCGAGGATCGCTTCCGGCTCGGCCAGGTCCTGCGAGGCGATCAGCTTTTCGGCCAGTCGGACCGCTTCGGGGGTATCGCGGATCACCACCAGATTGCGCTTGTCGTCGACGAACACGTCCCGCGTCTTGAGCAGGGCGCGCAGCAGGTTGGCGGTGTCCTTGGCCTCGGCGTTGGCCAGGTAAAAATTCTTGATCACCAGTTCCTGGTAATCCTTCTGCTTCGCCGGGTTGTTGGGGTACACCATGATAGTGTTGTCGTTGAGGATGCGCTGGCCGAGCTGGTTGGTCACCAGCAATAGCTGGATGGCGTCCTCGATGGTGGTGTTGCGGACAAAGATGGTGGCCTTGAGGTCCGGCCGCACGTCCTTATCGAACACGAAATTGATCCCGGCGGTGCGCGAAATCACCTCGAACACGGCTTTCAGCGCCGCATCCCGGAATTCCAGCGTGATCGGCCGCGCCAGCGCCGATTTAAGCTGCGGGCTGGCCAGCGGCCCCGGAGGACGCGCCTCATCCAGCTTGCGCTGCAGGATCTTGGCCTCGCGGTTACGCGGGTTCTCCGCCAGGATTTGGCGCAGCAGCGTTTGCGCCTGCTCCAGCGAGCCTTGCTGCAGCAGCGCCTGCGCCTCGTCCAGCTGGGCCTTATGCCGGCGCGCGACGGCCAGGCCGTCCAGCCCGGCATTGGCGCGCTGGTTATAGGGGTCGAGCTTGAGGATGCGCCGATAGCCGGCCTCGGCTTGGTCATATTGCCCGTTCAGCTGCGCCGTGGCCGCCTGTGCCAGCCACTGGTTGATGATGCGCTCGCGCTGGCTGAACAGATAGGTTTTGTACTCGGCGTTGCCGGGGGACTCCTTGACGGCCTGCTCCAGCCGGGCGAAACCCTCTTCGGCCTTGCCATCGGCCAGCATCTGCTTGCCTTCGAGGAAGGCCTTGTTGCTGGCGCACCCGGCCAACACGGACAGGGTGACCAGCATGAGAAAGAGTAAGCGTTTCAATTTGCCCCCCCTATTTCCAGGGATTGCTGCATGCTGAGTGGCAGGAAGGTGATTGTCATCATAGGGGGGGCGATCGCGTCCACACGATACGTCCCATCGATGACGTCGCCCGTTTTCACGGCAAGGTTACGATCCCCCTGCGTCACAAACACGGTTACCTGGGCACCGTCGATAACCTTGCCCAGATACGTGAACGGCAAGGGTGGCGGTGCCGGAGGCGCCGGAGGAGCCGATTTGGGCGGCGGTGGCGGCACGTACCAGCTCTGGCGGGTGAAGATATCCTTCACCTCGTCCGTCCCTTCCTCGTCCGTACTGCGCTGCAGCGTGTCGATGCTCATGGCCAGCAGCATCGACGGGGTGTCGTGCTTGACCGTGGCGCGGGACCTCGGCGCGACCTCGACCACCGCCCCGGTGCCTTCGTCGCCTGCATCCGGCCAGCCCGCCAGCACCAGGGAGAGCACCAGCGCGCCCCCCAGAACCGCCCAGCGTTGTCGTTGTGACAGCATGGCTCATGCCCCCCGCAGCAGCACGACCAGGCGGATCGTGGCCTCCACCTGCTCCTGGCCGATGTTCTCGCGCTTGATACGCAGATCGGCCAGCACGGCCGCCGGATTGTCCTGCAGCACCTGCGACAGAAAGGCCCGCAAGCGGGTGTAGGACCCGCTCACCGGCAGGCTGATTTCATAGCGCCACAGGCGGCCGCTCTTGTCCGGGGAGATCTTGTAGTCGCCCTTGGGCAGGGTCAGGCTCTGCGCCTCGGCGGCAGCATAGATTTTCTCCAGCCAGAAGGGCGCGCTCTCCCGGGGCGGGAACGACTGGTAAAAGCGTGCCAGGCGCAGTTCCGGACTGGCCTGCGGCTTGCCCGCGGCCCGGCGCAGGCGGACGATGTCCCGTTCCAGCTCGCGGCCTTGCCGCTGCAGTTGGGCCTGGCGCTGCTGCAGCGGCAGCGTCACCGTCGCCTGAAACAGCGCCGCGCCCAGCAAGACCAGCAACAAGACCGCCCCCGGCCAGCCCAGTTGCCGAAGCGCATAGCGAAGACGCGGCAGCAGCGCCTTCATGACCCGGTCTTCCACGCCGCCAGCAGCGAGAAGCGGAACGGCTTCTCCTTATCCTGCTGATTGATGTGATGTTCCAGCAGTACCACGCTGCCCAGGCCCGGCTGTTGTTCCAGCCGCTCGACGTAAGCCAGCATGGCCTCGCGCTTCTTGGCCTCGGCGGTGATGCGCACGCTGTGCTTGAGCGGGTCCGGTTCGACGGCCAGCAGCGCGACATCGTCGGTCTTGCTGGCCTCCAGCGCCGCGAACAGTTCCGGCCACGGCTGGTTCAGACTCAGCCAGACCGCGTTGGCTTGCTCGATGGCCTGCTCGAGCCCCTTCTCCCGGGGGCGATCGGGGACCGGCTGCAGCCGCTGCAACGTCTGCCGCTTGGCCGACACGGCCTGCTCGCTGCTAGCAACCTCGCCCTCCATCGCCAGGTAATACCCGGTGCTCGCCAGCAGCACGACCAGTGCCGCCAGCAACAGCAGCGCCGTCTTGCCTACGTCACCGCTGCGTTTACGCACATAATCCAGCTCGATCGCGTGCATGCTCAGTCTCCCGTCAACGCCATGGCATACTCCGGGCCGGCTTCCGGCGGCAGCCCGGGCAGCGGCTCCAGCGCCAG
>JACPUY010000177.1 GCA_016192025.1 Pseudogulbenkiania sp.
CTTCGACAGAATGGTGGTGATAGCGGCGGTCAGCGTGGTTTTACCATGGTCAACGTGACCGATGGTGCCGACGTTTACGTGCGGTTTTGTCCGCGCAAACTTTTCCTTAGCCATGGCAAAATTTCCTGAATCCGAAACAAATTAAGCGGGTGGTGCCCATGGGCAGAATTGAACTGCCGACCTCTCCCTTACCAAGGGAGTGCTCTACCCCTGAGCTACATGGGCGCTAAAACTGACATATAACGCCTGGAGCGGGTGAAGGGAATCGAACCCTCGTCGTAAGCTTGGAAGGCTTCTGCTCTACCATTGAGCTACACCCGCCCGTCACGATCACGGACGACCTTACTACACGCCGCCAAGACGTTTAAAAATATTCTGGTGGAGGGAGAAGGATTCGAACCTTCGAAGGCAGAGCCGTCAGATTTACAGTCTGATCCCTTTGACCGCTCGGGAATCCCTCCTGAAAGAGACCCGAATAGTATAGATGGCCTTGAAGCCCGTCAACACCTTTTTTGAAAAAAACGGCATTATTTTGCCGACAAAAAGGGGAAGGGCCCGGTGACGGATAACATCACGAGGCCCTTCCTTTTTTGCATCAACCACTTAGCGTCGAATCAGGCCTTGCCGCTGATGACCAGGTATTTCTGGTGCAGTTGTTCCTGGGTTTCCTGATGGTTCGGATCCAGCGGGATGCAGTCGACCGGACAGACTTGCTGGCACTGCGGCTCATCGTAGTGGCCGACGCACTGGGTACACAGGTTGGGGTCGATCTCGTAGATTTCCTCGCCCTGCGAGATGGCGTTGTTGGGGCACTCCGGTTCACAGACGTCGCAATTGATGCACTCGTCAGTAATCATCAAAGACATAGTATTTTCCTCAAGTATTTCATGATTGAATTTTGTCACCCACCTCGCCGGCCCGCAAGCTCACCCTGTTATATGGTTATGCCGGGGTCCGGAAGTGGGCTACAGATTTGCTTCTACCCGGTCCCGGCCGAGCAGTCCGTAATGGACCAGACCGGCGCGACCTTCCTTTATCCGCTGCCAGCCGCTGAGGTCGGGCCAGCTGGCGGCCTCGACGTACACTCGGGCGCCGTCGGCCAGTACCGCCGGCAAGAGCGGCAGGACTTGTTCGAGCAACTCGGAGCGATAGGGCGGATCGAGAAACACCAGGTCGAAGCGTTCGCGGCAGCTTTTCAGGTAGTGCACGGCGTCCATGGCCACGACGTCGACAGCCTGAGCTGCGAGCAGTTGGCGATTGGCCCGGAGCCCGTCGGCCACCTTGCGTGACTTTTCCACCATGACCACGCGCCGCGCCCGTCGCGACGCGGCCTCAAAACCCAGCGCACCGCTACCTGCGAACAAGTCGAGACAGGTCAGGCCATCCAGTTCCTGCCCCAGCCAGTTGAACACGGTCTCGCGCACGCGGTCGGGGGTGGGACGCAGTCCTTCGGCATCGGGGAAGGGGAGCTGGCGGCGGCGGTAGTCGCCGCCGATGATCCTGACGTGGTTTCTGGCTTGACTCATGGGGAAGCAGCAAAAAAATCAAGGCGCAGAGTTTACCGTGAACCGCCAGGCTGCGCCTCAATTTTAATCAATTGCCGCTGCCGGCACCCTGCCCGACGACGACGGTCGCCATCTGGTGCGGGCGGATGCGGCGCTGCCAGGCGTCGCGCACCTGTGACGGCGTGACCACGGCGACGTGCTTGACGTAATCGTCGAGGAAGGTCAATGGCAAGCGGTACAAGCCGATCACGCCAAGATAGCCGAGCAGCTTGCGGTTGCTGTCGAAGCGCAGCGGGAAACCCCCGATAATGTTGGCCTTGGCTTGTTCCAGTTCCGCGTCGGTCGGTCCGTGCTCGATGAAGTCCTGCAGCGTGTCCCGGGTCACCTTGAGTGCCGTAGCAGTCTGGTCGTTGCGCGTGGACAGACCGATGCTGAATTCGCCGGCGCGCTGGTACGGGCTGAAGGCGCTGCTGACGCCGTAGGTCAGGCCGCGCTTGTCGCGTACTTCTTTCATCAGCCGGGCGTCGAAACCGCCGCCGCCCAGCACGTAGTTGCCGACCAGAAGCGGGAAGTAATCCGGGTCGTCACGGGTGATCACCGGCATGCCGAGAGCCAGATGGGTCTGCGTCCCGGGGTGCGGCAGCGTGACCGTCCGGCCCGCCTCCCCCACCGGAACCGGTGGTATCGCCGGCAGGCCGCCCGCCTGGTTCTTCAGGCCGGAAAGCAGGTCTTCGGCCACCCTTTCCGCCTGCGGCCGGGTCAGGTCGCCGACGATGGACACCACGGCGTAGCGCGGCTGGTAGTGCGTGCGCCAGAACGCCAGCAGATCGGCACGGGTGATCTTCTTCAGCGAATCGGCCGACACCCGGGCGTTGATGCCGTAGGGATGGCTGGGATACATCAGCCGGGTCAGCTCGCGCTGGGCCAGGAAACCGGCGTCGTTCTCGTCCTGGCGCAGGCTCTCGATGGTGCGCGCCTTTTCCCGCTCAAGGATGGCCGGCGGGAAAGCGGGCCGGGCCAGCACGTCGGCCGCCAGCGCCACGGCCTGGCCGCGCACGGCTGGACGGGCCAGCGTGCGCAGCGAGATGCCGGCGCTTTCCAGTTCGGCAAACGCCGACAACGATGAGGCGGTGTCGGCCAGCGACTCGCGCAGCTGCTCTTCGTTGCGGGTGGCCGTGCCAGCATCGAGCATGCTGGCGGTCATGTCGCTGACGCCGGGCTTGGCCGGGTTCTCGCGGCGATTGCCGGCATCGAAATCGACTCGCACGTCGACGATAGGGTTGACATGCGCCTCGACGAAATAAACGCGGGCGCCGTTGGCGGTGTTCCAGTTCTGGATGGTCACGGCATGCGCCATGCTGCTCAGCAGCAGCGCGACGGCGCTGCCCCACCACTTCGCCCGGCTATGCGATTCAGCGGACATTTTTCAAATCTCCTTGTGGCAGGGTCGGCAACCGCGGCTTGGCCCCCTGTTGCGGCAGCAGGGTCACCACCGTCAGCCGGTCGTCAATCAGGCTCTGCGCCGCTTGCTGAACCTGCTGTGAAGTGACCTGGGCGATATTGGTGTCGATAGCGGCGTCGTCACGCCAGGAAAAGCCGATGCTTTCCAGATTGCCGATGCGCATGGCCTGGGCGAACATCGAGTCCTTTTCGTAGATACGGCCGGCCTGCAATTGCAGCCGCACCCGCTCCAGTTCGCGCTCGCTGACACCGTCGCGGGCGATGCGGGCGACCTCCTGGCGCAGGGCCTGCTCCAGCTGCGTCAGGATCTTGCCCTTGGCCGGCACGCCGGTCAGACTGAACAGCGCCCCACCGCGGCCGAGCATGTCGTAGTTGGCAGACACGTCGGTGGCGACGCGCTGCTCGCGCACCAGGCGGCGCGGCAGGCGCGAGGCGGCCTGGCCGTCGAGGATGGCGGACAACATATATATGGCGTAGGGCGGCTGCTCGGAGACCTTCTCCAGCCGCGGCGCCTTCCACGCCAGCGTCAAGTACGGCAGCGGCGAGGTGGCCTTGACGCTGACGCGGCGGATGCCCTTCTGTTCCGGCTCGAGCTGCGGCCGGCGTTCCGGCAGCGTGACCGGCTTGAGCGGGCCGAACTGGCGCCTCGCCTCGGCGATCACCACCGTCGGCTCGACGTCGCCGACCACCACCAGCGTGGCGTTGTTCGGGCCGTACCACTGGCGATACCACTGGCGCAGGTCGTCCGGCCGCATGTGGTCGAGGTCGTCCATCCAGCCGATCACCGGGTAGCGCACCGGGTTGGCGACGAAGGCATTGGCAAACAGGGTTTCGGCCATGACACCGGCGGGCTGGTCGTCGGTGCGCATGCGCCGCTCCTCCTTGACCACCTGCAGCTCGCTGGCGAAATCGCTGTCCTTGAACGACAGGTTGGCCATACGGTCGGCCTCCAGCTTCAGCGCCAGCGGCAATTGCGGCGCGGCCAGCTGCTGGAAGTAGACGGTATAGTCGCGCGAGGTGAAGGCGTTGTCCTTACCGCCGGCCTGGGCGATCAGCCGGCTGAACTCGCCGGCCGGGACCGTCGGCGTGCCCTTGAACATCATATGCTCCAACAGGTGCGACAGGCCGGTGCGGCCGTTGACCTCGTCCACGCTGCCGACGCGGTACCACAGCTGCGACACCACCACCGGCGCGCGCTCATCGCGCTGGACCACGATTTTCATGCCGTTGTCGAGCACGGCCTCGACCGGCTCGGCCGAAACCGCCCTGCACACCCCGAGAAACACCACGCCCGCAACAGTCGAGAGGGTTCTTGAAATCACGGAATCTGCCCTAGTGTTGATTTGAGGATACAATTTGGCCATCTGATGCCCATAAGTTGACTACAGCCCAGCATGTTTAGTTTCTTCAAGAAGAAGTCTGCGCCGCCGGCCACCCCGGCCAGCAGCGAAGCGCCCGCCGCCGATACCGTCAGCTCCGCCGAGCTCATCCCCGATACCTCCCTGCCCCCGGAGATCCCGTCCGAGGCGGCCGTCGCGCCGACCACCCCCGCCCCGCTCAAGAAGATGAGCTGGACCGAACGGCTCAAGGCCGGCCTGTCGAAAACCCGCGACAAGCTCGGCAAGTCGCTGGCCGGCCTGTTCGGCGGCGGCAAGATCGACGAGGACCTGTACGACGAACTGGAGACGGTGCTGCTGACCGCCGACATGGGCGTCGATGCCACCCTGCACCTGCTCAAGGACGTGCGCGAGCGCGTTTCACTCAAGGGCCTGAAGGACGCGACCGAACTGAAGGGCGCGCTGAAGGACTCGCTGAACGGGCTGATCGGCCCGTTGGAGCAGCCGCTCGACGTTGCCGGACGCAAACCCTATGTCATCATGATGGCTGGCGTCAACGGCGCCGGCAAGACCACCAGCATCGGCAAGCTGGCCAAGTACTTCCAGTCCCAGGGCAAATCGGTGCTGCTGGCCGCCGGCGACACCTTCCGCGCCGCCGCGCGCGAGCAGCTGATCGCCTGGGGCGAGCGCAACAACGTCACCGTGATCACCCAGCTGGGCGGCGACTCGGCCGCGGTCTGCTTCGACGCCATCAAGGCGGCCCAGGCGCGCGGTATCGACATCGTGCTGGCCGACACCGCCGGCCGCCTGCCGACCCAGCTGCACCTGATGGAAGAGATCAAGAAGGTGAAACGGGTGATCCAGAAGGCGCTGCCGGAGGCCCCGCACGAGGTGATGCTGGTGCTGGACGCCAATATCGGCCAGAACGCCATCAACCAGGTCAAGGTGTTCGACGAGGCTCTCGGTCTGACCGGGCTGATCCTGACCAAGCTCGACGGCACCGCCAAGGGCGGGGTGATCGCCGCCATCGCCAAGCAGAACCCGGTGCCGCTGCGTTTCATCGGCGTCGGCGAAGGCATCGACGACCTGCGCCCGTTCAGCGCGAGAGACTATGTCGATGCGCTGTTCGACTGAGAGCCTATCCCATTAGGCGGCTGCGCCTACTGGGATGGCTCTATTTCCCGCTTGGCCCTGGCTTTGGCCAATTAATTTATCCGCAAGGGGACTCTTCCGCATGATCCAGTTCGACCAGGTGACCAAGCGCTACCCCGGGGGTAACGAGGCCCTGAAGAATCTCTCGTTTGCCATCGACAGCGGCGAAATGGTGTTCCTGGCCGGTCACTCCGGCGCCGGCAAATCGACCCTGCTGAAGCTGATCGCCGGCATCGAACGCGCCACCAGCGGCGGCGTGCTGGTCAACGGCCAGAACCTCAGCAAGCTGCGCCCGAGCCAGCTGCCCTACGTGCGCCAGCACATCGGCCTGGTGTTTCAGGATCACAAGATCCTGTTCGACCGCCCGGTGTTCGACAACGTCATGCTGCCGCTCAACATCATCGGCTTCGACCGGCGCGATGCCGCCAAACGTGTACGCGCCGCGCTCGACAAGGTCGGCCTGCTCGGCAAGGAAAAGGCCATGCCGATCCACCTCTCCGGCGGCGAGCAGCAACGGTTGTGCATCGCCCGCGCCGTGGTGCACCGGCCGTCCATCCTGCTCGCCGACGAGCCGTCGGCCAACCTCGACCGCGCCTACGCGCTGGACATCATGGAGCTGTTCAAGTCGTTCCACCAGGTCGGCGTCACGGTGCTGATCTCGGCGCACGATGAAACGCTGATGGAAGACTACGGCCGCCGCATCATCCGCCTGAGGGAAGGACAGTTCGCCGCATGAAGCACTTTCTCTACCTGCACGCGCTGAGCGCCCGCCAAGCGCTCGTCAAGATACTGCGCCAGCCGTTCGGCAGCCTGCTCAGCCTGTTGATGCTGTCGGTGGCGCTGGCGCTGCCGCTGGTGCTCTACCTCGGCGTCGAGAGCACCCAGACCTGGGTCGGCAAGCTCACCGCCACCCCGCAGATCTCGCTGTTCATGGAGCTGTCGGCCGAAGACGCCGACCTCGCTGCGGTAAAAAGCTCGCTGGCCAGCCATCCCAAGGTGAAGTCGTTCAGCTTCGTCGGCAAGGCCGAGGCGCTGGCCGGGCTGGAGCGGCGCAACGGCCTCGACGGCCTGGCCGAGGGTCTGGACAGCAACCCGCTACCGGATGCCTTCGTCGTCACCCCGGCCACGCCCGAGCCCCGAGAGCTGGAGATGCTGCAGAAGGAACTGTCCGGCCTGCCGATGGTGGAGTCGGCACAGTTCGACGCCAATTGGGCCAAGCGGCTGTTCGGCATGGTCGAGCTGACGCGCCACCTGACGCTGTTCCTCGGCGCGGCGCTCGGACTCGCGCTGGTGCTGGTGACGCACAACACCATCCGCATGCAGATCCTGGCGCATCGCGACGAGATCGAGGTGTCCAAGCTGATCGGCGCCACCGACAGCTTCATCCGCCGCCCCTTCCTCTACCACGCGCTGTGGCAGGGAGTGCTGGCCGGGCTGATCGCCTGGGGGCTGACCAGCTGGCTGGTGGCGTCGGCCAATCCGGCGGTGCGCGAGTTCGCCCGGCTCTACAACGAGCAGCTGGAACTGCGTCCGCTGGCCCCGCTCGAGCTGCTGGCGATGATCGCCGCCACCGGCCTCTTGGCCATGCTCGGCGCCCGGCTGGCGGCCAATCATCATCTGCGCCAGATCGAGCCGCGTTGATAACCGGCGCAACCTGTCAGGGTGTGCGGACAGGCTATCGGGCCGATTGAAAAATACATCGCCGCCGGAACTTTTTGTTACTGGCACTCGACCAATGCGAGTGCTAGCATTGCACTACCCATCAAGGAGGTAGTTAATCCATGACCGCAACGTTTGCCTTGCCCGTCCCCTCGTCCAGCGGCAGCCTGGAGCAGTACATCCAGATCGTGAACAGCGTGCCGCTGTTGAGCGCAGAAGAAGAGAACGAGCTGGCCAACCGCCTGCACAACCAGCAGGATCTGGAAGCGGCCAAGAAGCTGGTGCTGTCGCACCTGCGCGTGGTGGTATCGATTGCCCGCGGCTATTCCGGCTACGGCCTGCCGCAAGCCGACCTGATCCAGGAAGGCAATATCGGCCTGATGAAGGCGGTGAAGCGCTTCGAACCGAACCGCGGGGTGCGCCTGTTCTCCTTCGCCGTGCACTGGATCAAGGCCGAAATCCACGAATTCATCCTGCGCAACTGGCGTCTGGTACGTGTCGCCACCACCAAGCCGCAGCGCAAGCTGTTCTTCAACCTGCGCAGCATGAAGAAGAGCTTCGCCGCGCTGACCGACAGCGAGGCGCGCGTCATCGCCGACGACCTTGGCGTCAAGCCGGAAGAAGTGCTGGAAATGGAAACCCGCATGACCGGCCAGGACGTGGCGCTGCTGGCCGACGACGGCGACGACGAGGGCTTCGCCCCGATCGACTGGCTGGCCGACTCCAATCACGAACCGACGCGCCAGATCGAGAAAAAGGCCTTCGATCATTTGCAGACCGCCGGACTGGAACAGGCGCTGGCTTCGCTAGACCCCCGCAGCCGCCGCATCATCGAGGCGCGCTGGCTGGCCGACGACAGCGGCTCCACGCTGCACGAACTGGCCGCCGAGTTTGGCGTGTCGGCCGAGCGCATCCGCCAGATCGAAGCCAAGGCGCTCACCAAGATGAAGACCGCGCTGAGCGAGCGTGCCGTGATCGAGGCTTGATCTCCCCCGCGTCCTCTGGGTAACGACCACGCCCCGCCTAGCGGGGCGTTTTGCTTGTGGCGGGCGAACAGCCCCGTAGGATGGGTGAAGGCGTTTACGCCGTAACCCATCAAACCATGCGATGCGGTGATGGGTTACGCTACTCTCCACCCATCTACCCCCCTACGTAGCCGCCGGTTCAGCGGTATTGCGGCGGCAAGCGTAGCCGCGCTTCCTCCGTCACCCGGCGTAGGC
>JACPUY010000178.1 GCA_016192025.1 Pseudogulbenkiania sp.
CCTGCTCTATCTGTTCCTGGAACGCGCCTACGAAAAAATCGATGTGGTGTTCATTCGTCACCATACCTCGGCCACCGAAGTCGACGAAGAAGAATTTTTCCACTCGCGCGAATCGGGCGGTACCGTTGTGTCATCGGCCCTGAACCTGATGAAGGAGGTCGTCTACAAACGCTACGCCAGCAGCGAGTGGAATATCTACGTGGCGCAAGCGTCCGACGGTGACAACTGGGACAGCGATTCGGCCAATTGTGCCCAGATCCTCGACGAATCGCTGCTGCCCCTGTGCCAGTACTACGCCTACGTCGAGATCACCGAGAGCGAGCCGCAGAACCTCTGGTACGAGTACCTCAAGGTCAAGGAGCGCTGCAAGCACTTCGCCATGCAGCGCATCCATTCGCCAGCGGATATCTATCCGGTGTTCCGGGAAATCTTCAAGCGTCAACCCGCTACCCGTACCTGACAAGGCCAACCCGACTTTGCGGAGGTGCAGCATGACACCCATTTCGACCGGTTCCGAGTGGACTTTCGACCTGCTCGACGAGTACGAGCGGGCGATCCGTGAGATCGCCGTCAAGGAGTACGGACTGGACGTCTACCCGGTTCAGCTCGAGGTCATTTCAGCCGAACAGATGATGGATGCCTATTCGTCGGTTGGCATGCCGGTGAACTACCATCACTGGTCCTTCGGCAAGCATTTCGTCTCGACCGAGAAAAGCTACAAGCGCGGGCACATGGGGCTGGCCTACGAGATCGTGATCAACTCCAACCCCTGTATCGCCTATCTCATGGAGGAAAACTCCATGACCATGCAGGCGCTGGTGATCGCTCATGCCGCCTACGGCCATAACTCCTTCTTCAAGGGCAACTACCTGTTCCGCACCTGGACCGATGCCTCCGCCATCGTCGACTACCTGGTGTTTGCCAAGAGCTATATCATGCGCTGCGAGGAACGCTACGGCATCGATGCCGTGGAAGAGCTGCTCGACTCCTGCCACGCCTTGATGAATTACGGCGTGGACCGCTACAAGCGACCGCAGAAGCTGTCGCTGGCCAAGGAGCAGGCCAAGCAGGAGGAGCGCGAGCATTACCTGCAGATGCAGGTCAACGATCTGTGGCGCACCATTCCGCGCCGGGCCAAGAGTGGCGGCGAGCAGGAGCCGGTGCGCTTCCCATCCGAACCACAGGAAAATCTGCTGTACTTTATCGAGAAGTCCGCGCCGCTCTTGGAACCGTGGCAGCGGGAAATCGTGCGCATCGTGCGCAAGATCGCCCAGTATTTCTACCCGCAGCGCCAGACCCAGGTGATGAACGAAGGCTGGGCCACGTTCTGGCACTACACCATCATGAATCGCCTGTTCGATAAGGGTCTGGTGACCGACGGCGCCATGATGGAATTCCTGCAGTCGCATACCAATGTGGTGTACCAGCCCCCTGTGACCGCGCGCTGGTACAACGGCATCAACCCGTATGCACTGGGGTTTTCCATGTATCAGGACATCAAGCGCATCTGCCAGGAACCGACGGCCGAGGATCGGCTATGGTTTCCCGATATCGCGGGCAGCAACTGGCAGGAAACGCTCGACTTCGCCATGAAGAATTTCAAGGACGAGAGCTTTGTCTCGCAGTACCTGTCTCCCAAGCTGATCCGTGATTTCCGCTTCTTCGCCATCCGTGACGACGACCGCGACAGCACGCTGCTGGTGTCGGCAATCCATGACGAAGAGGGTTACCGCGATGTGCGGCAGAAGCTGTCGGAGCAATACAACCTGGGGTCGCGCGAGCCGAATATCCAGGTCTGGTCGGTCAACGTGCGGGGGGACCGCCGTCTGACGCTGCGCCACACCATGCACCGGCGCCGGCCGCTGGAGGCGGCGAGCGCGCACGAGGTGCTGAAGCATGTGGCCCGCTTGTGGGGGTTCGATGTGCGGCTGGAGAGCGTCAATGATGCGGGGGGCGTGGAGCAGACCTTCGAAGTCAAGCACCTGCCCGAGCAATTGTCGCTGCAGCCGGCCTGATCAGGGAGGCACAGGCAAGGAGGAGGGGGCTACCCCCCTCCGGCACGGTTTAGTGCAGGCCCAGCACGTCTTGCATGTCGAACAAGCCGGAAGGCTTGGCCGCCAGCCATTTGGCCGCACGTACGGCGCCATTGGCGAAGGTGGCCCGGCTGGAGGCCTTATGGGTGATTTCTACCCGTTCGCCCGTGGTGGCGAACAGCGCGGTATGGTCGCCGACCACATCGCCGGCACGTACCGTGGCAAAGCCGATGGTCTTGGCATCGCGTTCGCCGGTCACGCCTTCCCGCCCGTAGACGGCACATTCCTTCAGGTCACGGCCGAGCGCGCTGGCAATCACCTCGCCCATGCGCAGTGCCGTTCCGGACGGGGCATCCACCTTGTGGCGGTGGTGCGCCTCGATGATCTCGATGTCGTAGTCCTCGGCCAGTACCCGCGAGGCGATGTCCAGCAGCTTGAAGGTCAGGTTCACCCCCACGCTGAAGTTCGGCGCGAACACGATGCCGATCTTTTCCGCGGCGAGGCGGATGGCCTCCTTGCCGGCATCGTCAAAGCCGGTGGTGCCGATGACCAGCTTCACATTGTGCGCGACACAGCCCGCCATGTAGTTGAGCGTGCCTTCCGGACGGGTAAAGTCGATGACCACGTCGGCACCCTGCAAGGCTGCGTCGAAATCCGCCGTGACTTTCACGCCGGTGGACTGGCCAAGAAACAGGCCGGCGTCCTGGCCGATGAAATCGGAGCCGGGACGCTCCACTGCCGCATGCAGTTGCATGCCTTCCGTGGCCAGCACCGACTCGATCAGCGTGCGCCCCATGCGGCCGCTGGCACCTACAATCACTACGTTCATCATGTTCATTGCGCTTTGGAGTTCTGAGCGGGGGCCGAGGCGTCGGTGGGAAGGATCGCGCGCTCAGCCGGCAGGGCTTCGCCCTCCACCCGCGTCATGGCGTCACCGTCGAAGAACACCGTCAGCAGCTTGTCTTGTGCCGGCTTGCCTGCACGCACCAGGCGATACTTGTAATCCCAGCGGTTGGCGTGGAAGGCATCGGTCAAGAGCGGCGTGCCCAGCAGGAATTGGACCTGCTTGTGCGTCATGCCGGGCTTGAGTTTTGCGACGGCATCCTGCGTGACGTAGTTCCCTTGAGGGATGTCCATTTGGTAAGGGGTGAACCAGCTCATCGGGTTCAGAGAACTGCAGCCGGACAAGGCAATGGCGGCGGCAATAATCAGGACGCGCATGTGACTCCGCTCAGTGTAGAAATTATGGGATGGTAATTAGGCAAAGCCGCGAAAAGGCTTTATCATGGTTTTTGGACCACCTACATTTATATCATGATGAGTAAAGCCAGTCACCTTAAAGATATTGGTCTGAAAGCGACCGGTCCCCGCCTGAAAATCCTGGATCTGTTCGAAACCAGCGAGTCACGCCACCTGTCGGCCGAAGACGTTTACCGCCGGCTTATTGCCGAGAATATCGACGTCGGTCTTGCCACCATTTATCGCGTGCTGACCCAGTTCGAGCAGGCCGGCATCCTGGTGCGCCATCACTTCGAAACCGGCAAGGCGGTGTATGAACTGAACGAGGGCGGGCACCATGACCATATGGTGTGCGTCAAGTGCGGCAAGGTTGTGGAATTCTTCGAGCCGGAAATCGAGGCGTTGCAGGATCGTATTGCGGCGCAGCACGGTTTCCATATCATCGACCATGCCCTCTACATGTATGGCGAATGTGCCGATTGCACCGGCAAGAAAAAATCCTGATTGAACCATGGTTCCCTGGCTCAGCCGCGAGCTGGTTTTTCCGCATGTTGAGACCGCGCTAACCGAGCCGGATGGTCTTCTTGCCGCGGGGGGCGACCTTGCTCCGTCGCGGCTGGTCTTGGCCTATAGCCAGGGGATTTTCCCTTGGTACTCGCCGGGTGAGCCGATTCTCTGGTGGTCGCCCACCGAGCGCATGGTGCTGTTTCCGCCCGAAC
>JACPUY010000179.1 GCA_016192025.1 Pseudogulbenkiania sp.
ACGTGCTGCGCGAGATGCTCGACCAGTTCAAGGAGTGCGGCAAGAAGCCGGAGCCGGCCGCGATGGCGGCGTGGTGGAAGCAGATCGAGGAATGGCGTGCGCCCAATTCGCTGCTGTATGCTCCGTCCGACGAACTGATCAAGCCGCAGTTCGTGGTGCAGAAGCTGTACGAAATCACCGGCGGTGACGCCATCATCACCTCCGACGTCGGCCAGCACCAGATGTGGGCGGCGCAGTACTACAAGTTCGACCGGCCCAAGCAGTGGCTCAACTCCGGGGGGCTTGGCACTATGGGCTTCGGTCTGCCGGCCGCCATCGGTGCCCAGCTGGCCAATCCGGACAAGGCCGTCGCCTGCATCACCGGCGAAGGCTCGATCCAGATGAACATCCAGGAGCTGTCCACCGCCAAGCAGTACCACACCCCGGTCAAGGTCGTCAGCCTGAACAACCGTTACCTCGGCATGGTGCGCCAGTGGCAGGAGTTCTTCTACGGCACCCGCTACTCCGAGTCGTACATGGACGCGCTGCCGGATTTCGTCAAGATCGCCGAGGCCTACGGCCACGTCGGCTTTAAGATCGAGAATCCGGCCGACGTCGAGCCGGTACTGCGCGAAGCCTTCAGCCCGGCGCTGAAGGAACGCCTGGTGTTCCTGGATTTCCGTACCGATCAGTCGGAAAACGTGTTCCCGATGATAGGCAACGGCAAAGGTCTGGATGAAATGGATCTGCCGCCGCATATGAGGAAAACCGACGAGCCGGATGCCGAACGCGACTACGGCAACCTGTGCTGATTGAAGGGCGGACAAATGCGACATATTCTTTCCATTCTTCTGGAGAATGAAGCGGGGGCTCTTTCCCGCGTAGTGGGCCTGTTTTCGGCCCGGGCGTACAATATCGACTCACTGACGGTGTCCACGACCGAGGACCGGACACTGTCGCGCATGACGATCGTCACGCACGGCTCCGACGACGTCATCGAGCAGATCACCAAGCAGCTCAACAAGCTGATCGAGGTGGTCAAGGTGATTGACCTCAACGAATCCGAGCACATCGAACGGGAGATGATGCTGATCAAGGTGCGCGCTACCGGCAAAGACCGGGAAGAAATGAAGCGCATGGCGGATATCTTCCGCGGTCGCATCATCGACGTGACGGAAAAGACTTACACCATCGAGCTGACTGGTACGAGCGACAAGCTGAATGCCTTTATCGAGGCGATCGACCGCACAGTGATCCTGGAGACGGTTCGTACTGGCGCATCCGGCATCGGCCGCGGTGAGCGGGTTCTCAAAATCTGATAAATCGATCAATACGGACGGGCTCGAACCCGTCCGGCTGAAGGGAAAGACAACAAATGAAAGTGTATTACGACAAGGACGCGGATCTGTCGATCATCAAGGGTCTGCAGGTGACCATCGTCGGTTACGGCTCGCAAGGCCACGCCCACGCCCAGAACCTGAAGGACTCCGGTGTCAACGTCACCGTGGCCCTGCGCAAGGACGGCGCTTCGTGGAACAAGGCAGTCGCTGCCGGCCATCAGGTGAAGGAAGTGGCCGAGGCGGTGAAGGAAGCCGACGTCGTGATGATCCTGCTGCCGGACGAGTCGCAGCCGGACGTGTACCGCAAGGACATCGAATCGAACCTGAAGCCGGGTGCGGTGCTGGCCTTTGCCCACGGTTTCAACGTGCATTACAACCAGATCGTGCCGCGCGCCGACCTGGACGTGATCATGGTCGCCCCGAAAGGCCCGGGCCACACCGTGCGCTCCGAGTACGTCAAGGGCGGCGGCGTGCCGACCCTGATCGCCGTGTACCAGGACAAGTCCGGCAAGGCGCGTGACGTGGCCCTGTCCTACGCGGCAGCCAACGGCGGCACCAAGGGCGGCGTGATCGAGACCAACTTCCGCGAAGAAACCGAAACCGACCTGTTCGGCGAACAGGCCGTACTGTGTGGCGGCGCGGTGGAACTGGTGAAAGCCGGTTTCGAAACCCTGACCGAAGCCGGCTACGCCCCGGAAATGGCCTACTTCGAGTGCCTGCACGAGCTGAAGCTGATCGTCGACCTGATGTACGAAGGCGGCATCGCCAACATGAACTACTCCATCTCCAACAACGCGGAGTATGGCGAGTACGTGACCGGCCCGGAAGTGGTGACCTCCGCCACCAAGGAAGCGATGAAGAAGGCTCTGTACCGCATCCAGTCGGGTGAGTACGCCAAGATGTTCATCCTGGATGGCAAGACCAACTACCCGTCCATGACCGCCCGTCGTCGCCTGAACGCCGTGCATCCGATCGAAACCGTTGGTGCCGAACTGCGTGCAATGATGCCGTGGATCGCCAAGAACAAACTGGTGGACCAGTCCAAAAACTGATTGACGTGCAGTTTGGCAACTGGGCCGGGTTTTTCCCGGCCTTTTTTCTTGTCCCGGCCGGACGCGGCGCCGTCGTGTGGCTCAGAGCTTGTGAAAGAAATTGTCGCGAGGGGCCCTCAGCGATAGATTCACACGCAGAGCAGATGAACCCCGATCAGGGACGCACCGCAGGTTTATTCACCCACTCTCCGTCGGCCATGGCCTCGCCCAGGCGCACCGCGCGCCCCGGCGCCCAGTCGGCGCTGAACTGCAGCGGCCCCTGCGGGAACAGCAACACCACGGTCGAGCCGAGCAGGAAGCGCCCCATTTCCTCGCCCTGTTTCAGGGTGATGTTCTGATCGCGATAGTCCCAGTGGCGTACGCTGGCGCTGCGCGGCGGGTTGACCACGCCGTGCCACACCGTCTCCATGCTGCCGACGATGGTGGCGCCGACCAGCACCAGGGCGAACGGCCCGTGCGGCGAGTCGAAGTGGCAGACCACGCGCTCGTTACGCGCGAACAGTTTGTCGACGCCGCGTGCGGTGGCCGGGTTGACCGAGTACAGTTCGCCCGGCACGTAGCTCATCTGCAGCAGGCGCCCGTCGCACGGCATGTGGATGCGGTGGTAATCTCGCGGGCTGAGGTAGATGGTGGCGAACAGGCCATCGTCGAACTGGCGCGCCAGCGCGGCGTCGCTGGCTAGCAATGCGGCGCTGCTGTAGCGCTTGCCCTTGGCCTGGAAGATCTGGTCGCGCTCGATGCGGCCGAACTGACTGATCGCGCCGTCCACCGGACAGACCAGCGGCGCAGCCGCCAGCGGACGCACGCCGGGCCGCAGCGCACGGGTAAAGAATTCATTGAAGCTGGTGTAGGCACTGGGCTCGCGCGCCGCGGCCTCGGCCATGTTGACGTCGTAGCGGGTAATGAAGCGGCGTATCATCCACTGTGTCAGCGCGCCGGCGCGCCGGCGCGCGACGAAACCGAACAGACGGGTGATCAGGAGCTTGGGCAGCAGGTGCTGCAGCTGGACGAAGAGGCGCTCGGACAAGGGCGGTTCCCAAGGGTTCGGTCAAAACAGCAAAGTATAGCCTATTCGCCTGCCGGCCGCGCTGGGTGCACTGGCGCGGCGGACAAGGTGTTGCACGCCCGACGCGCCGCTCGCGTTACAATAACCGGCTAAGAACCTGTTCACGATCTTTTTGCCGTCCGTAAAAAGATCGTGAACAGGTTCAATGAGACCAACTGCAACGGTGCCGTGGTGCCGTTGTCTTCTGCGGAAAGTGAAGATGCAGACTTCTGTCACCCCCAGCCGGGAAAAGCCAACGCTCCGGCGCCAGGGCATTTACCTGTTACCCAACCTGTTCACGCTGGCCGCGCTGTTCGCCGGTTTCTACGCCGTGGTGCAGGGTATGAACAAGAATTTCGAATACGCCGCCATGGCGATCTTCATCGCCATGGTGCTGGACGGGCTGGATGGCCGTGTGGCGCGGCTGACACACAGCCAGAGCGCCTTCGGCGCCGAGTTCGACAGCCTCTCGGACATGGTCAGCTTCGGCGTGGCGCCGGCGCTGGTGGCGTACGAGTGGATGCTGCGCGGGCTGGGCAAGCTGGGCTGGATGGTGGCCTTCATCTACTGTGCCGGCGCCGCGTTGCGGCTGGCGCGCTTCAATACCATGATCGGCACCGCCGACAAACGCTGGTTCACCGGCATCCCCAGTCCGGCAGCAGCGGCGCTGGTGGCCGGGCTGGTGTGGATCTGCCACGAGTACGGCTACAACGATCTGGCGATCCTGCCGTGGGTGGCGCTGGTGTTCACCGCCTTCGCCGGCATCACCATGGTGACCAATGTGAAGTTCTGGAGCTTCAAGGAAATCCACCTGCGGCGCAAGGTGCCGTTCGTCGCCATGCTGGTGGTGGTGGTGGTGATCCTGCTTCTGGTGTCGAAGCCGCCGCTGGTGCTGTTCGGCTTCTTCGTCGCCTATGGCCTGTCCGGTTACGTGATGGCGATTCTCGGCCTGTCGCGTAGCAAGAACGGCGGCAACGGCACGGTGCAGCCGCCGGAGCAGTAAGCGCCGGCGTACGGGATGGGGAATGAGAAAAGGCGGCCCAGGCCGCCTTTTCTGTGTTCATGGCTGGGAGGGCGCTCTTTGCTGTCTATGTATTTTAGACGTAATGTCTAATAATTGTCGGTTTGACACGGATTTCCTGCTTCGGTCTCATCTTATTAGACGTTGCTGTTTGACATTGTGTCCTTGCCTGGGTATCGTGAAACCCTCCACGCAGCAGGAGCAGGGCATGCAATTGGACATTGAGCGGCTGATCGCCAGTTTCGGCGGACCGAGCGAGCTGGCCGAAGCGCTGAATGCGGCGTTTCCGGAAGAGCCGGTCTCCCGTGCGGCGATCTACAAGTGGCGCGAGCGCGGCAGCCTGCCGCTCGCCCAGTTGAACAAGCTGGCGCAACTGGCCGCCAGCCAGGGCAGAAGATTCGACTTCAACGACTATCTGAGCGGCACCGCGGCGGTGCCGGGACAAGGGAAGGGTTTCAACATGGGCGATCGTTTGTACATCTTCGACACCACCTTGCGCGACGGCGAACAAAGCCCCGGCGCGGCGATGACCAAGGAAGAGAAAATCCGCATTGCCCGCCAGCTGGAACGCCTGGGCGTGGACGTGATCGAGGCCGGCTTCGCCGCCGCCAGCCCGGGTGACGCCGACGCCATCCGCGCCATCGCCGAAGTGATCAAGGAGTCCACCGTCTGTTCGCTGGCCCGCGCCAACGAGCGCGATGTGCGCGCCGCCGGCGAGGCGATCAAGCCGGCCGCGCGCGGCCGCATCCACACTTTCATCGCCACCAGCCCGATCCACATGGAGAAGAAGCTGCGCATGGCGCCGGACCAGGTGGTCGAGGCGGCGCTGAAGGCGGTCAAGATCGCCCGCGAGTACACCGACGACGTGGAGTTTTCCGCCGAGGATGCGCTGCGCTCCGACATCGACTTCCTCGCCCGCATTTTCGGCGCCGTGATCGAGGCCGGCGCCACCACGCTGAACGTGCCGGATACCGTCGGCTACGCCGTGCCGCGCGCCACCGAGGCGTTCTTCCGCGAGCTGATCGCCAAGACCCCGGGTGGCG
>JACPUY010000180.1 GCA_016192025.1 Pseudogulbenkiania sp.
CACCGCCCGCCACGACGATGAGCAGCATGGCCCACGGCATGACCGACAACGATGGCGAGGAAAAAGAAAGAACCGCAGCAAGCCGCCAAGCGTATACGACGTCAGCAAGCCGTGAACCCACGGGATGGCCTGGACAACGGCCTAGGAGCGCGGCGTCGGGCAGTCCGCCCGGACTATCGGGACGGAGCGTCATGCCTTTGCTCCCTTATTGCACTGTGCTGGTGATGTTGACCGCCGCCGGGATGGGCGCGAGAGCCGGTGCCGGACCTTTCTTCGACAGAAAAACAGTGCAATACATTGACGACTACGACAGATAGCTATATCATCCGCCGCTCTTCTGGAGGGATTCCCGAGCGGTCAAAGGGATCAGACTGTAAATCTGACGGCTCTGCCTTCGAAGGTTCGAATCCTTCTCCCTCCACCAAGATTCGATAAAAAGCCCGGACTTTTGTTCCGGGCTTTTTATTTTCAGCCCGCCTTTGCCTCGGTTGATTTCACCCTCACCCCGTCCTCGATCTTGTCATCCGGATGGCTGATGACTTGCTCGCCGACCACCAGGCCGGAGGTAATCTGGACGGAGAGCCCGGCGCGCTGGCCGACCTGCACCGCCTTGAACCTGGCGCGGCCTGCCTGCGCGACGAACACGGCCCAGCCGTTGCCGTGGCGGAACAACGCGCTGGCCGGAATCTGCATGACATCCGAGCCTTCCCACACCACGAAACGCGCCTCGACGCGGTAGCCGTCGCCAAGCTTCCGCCATTGTTCGCGCGGCGAGGTGAAATCCACGATCACGCGCACGCGCTGCTCTTCGACACCGAGCGCGGATACCTTGGTGAAACCGGCCGGCTCGATCAGGCGCACCGCGCCTTGCAGCGTCGTGGCGCCCCCCCAGCGACTGAACAGCACCTTGGCGCCCGGAGCGATGTTCACCGCCTGGGTGGACAACACTTCCACCTCGACTTCCAGCCGTTCCGGATCGCCGATCTCGATCAGCGCCTGGCCGGCCTGCACCGCCCCCTCGCTCTCGTGCACCACCTTGAGAACGCTCGCCGGCTGCGGCGCGAGTACCCGTATCGTTTCGCCCGGGGCTCCGGCCTGGAGGCGTGTGGCCTCGGTCAACGCCGCGCGCGCCGCGTCCCGGTCGAAGCGCGCCACCCTGACGGATTGCTCGGCCGCGAGCAGCACGGCGGTGGTACGGCTGACTTCGGCTCGCGCCTGGTCTAGCGCCTGCTCAGAAATGAAATTCGACTTGCGCAGGGATTGGGCACGCGTCAGCTCCTGACGTGCCAGCTGCGCCTGGGCACGGGCGGCGTGGGCGTTTTCCTGCGCCGCGGCCTGCGCCGCCTCTGCCGCCTGCACTCGTGCGGCGGCCTGCGCACGGCTGCGCGGGTCGAGCGCCTCGGCGCGGGCGGGCTCGATCACGGCCAGCACCTGGCCTGTTCTCACCACATCCCCCACACGCAGGTCGATGCGGCGGGCGTAGCCGGCCACTGGGGACGAAACGACATAACGCTCGATCACCCGTGTCGTGCCCTCCTCCTCCACCGTGACGGCCAACGGCCCCCGGCGGACCGCGACCGTGTCCACGGCCACGGCCTGCGGGAAAAAGCCCAGCGCCAGTCCACCGGCGACAGCGAGGGCCAGGAGGACGATGCCGATACGCGCACGTGATCGCATGAGGCTTCCTGATTTTTTCTATTCTCGAGTTTTGAGCACGGCCACCAGGTCGAGTCGTCCGAGCTTGCGCCAGATCAGCAGACCGGAAATCAGGGCCGAAGCGATGGCCACGGCGGCCCCCAGAGCGTAGTTGGCCGGCGTCAGAATCAGCGGCAGTCGGTACAGATCGTTCTCGAACGCCTGCACCAGGATGGCGACCAGCCCCACGCCGACCAGCATCCCCACGGGAACGGCGGCGAGCGTCAGCACGGCGAACTCCCCCAGCAGGATATAGGCGATCTCGCCGTGGGTGAAACCCAACACGCGGAGGCTGGCGAGGTCGCGCCCCCTTTCCGATAAGGCGATGCGCGCGCTGTTGTAGACGACGCCGAAGCCGATCGCGCCGGCCAGCAGCGTGGCAACCATGTTATAGAACAGCACGAACTCGCCGATGGTGGCGTAGAAACTGCGGATGGCCGCGGCGTTGGCCACCATTCCCAGCACGCGCGGCCGGCTGTGCAGCCTGGCGTAGACGTCCTGCTCCGCCCCGGGCTCGATCGCCAGATAAGCCCCCGACAGGACATTGCCCTCACGCAGCAGCGCATTCAGCGACTCTTGCTGCATATAGGCCGACACGCCGAGGAACTGCCGGGTGATGCCCAGCACCGGCACCTGGAGGACCTGGCGTTTGCCCTCCAGCGTTTCGACGGTCAGCCTATCGCCGGGCTTGACGTGCAGGATGCTGTTGGCGAGGTGGTCGGTGAGCACCACGCCGCCGGCCGGCACCTGTATCGGGGACAGGGTGCGATCGAGTGCGCGGTGCAGCTGGCCTGCCGGCTGGATGCCGTAGAGGACGGAGCGGTAGCGGTAGTTCCGAAAGCGGAGTATCGCCGCCACGTCGCGAAAACCCTCGACGTAGCTCACCCCCGGCAGCGCCGCCAGTTCATGCAGCACCTTGCCCGAGGTGGGTTCGATGAAGGTGATGGCGAGATCTTCCCGCGCCGCCTGGCGGAATTGGATATCGACCATGAAGTCGATGGCGCCCTTCTGGTAATTGCCCACCATCATCAGACCGCAGGCACAGGCAATGCCCAGAACGGTGAGCAGAGACTTGATCGGCCGCCGCTCGATATGGCGAAGAATCATGCGCGAGGGCACGGCCAACCAGCGCTGCAGCCCGATGCGCTCGAGGACGGTGACGCGATAGACGGCCGGCGTTTCCGGGCACATGCCCTCCGCCGGCGTCAGCCGCACGGCGCGAAACACCGAAAAAAGCGTGCCGCTCACGGCGGCCAGCGCACTGACGGCCAGCGCGACGAGCACGATGCCGGGGCGCAGCTGGTAGTCGAGATAAGGAAAGCGGAAGGTGGTCTCCATATAGACATTGGAGAGCCCCTGGCCAAACCATGCCCCCAGCGCGACACCCGCCGCCACGCCGAGCACGACGACCAGCGCCACGAGCTTCACATAGTGCCAGCCGATGGCGCCATGCGGGTAGCCGAAGGCCTTGAGAATGGCGATCTGTTCCCGCTGCAGGGCAATCAGCCGGCTCACCACCACATTCAGCAGAAATGCCGCCACCCCGAGAAAGATGGCGGGGAAAATGGTGGCGGTGGTCTGCAGCTGCTTGAGCTCTTCGGAAAGGAAGCGGTTGGAGAACTGGTCCTTGCGCGCGTAGGCGCCCCTCCCGCCATAGACGTCCAGGATCGCATCGAGACGGTCGATGACGTCCTGCGCGTGGGCGCCGCGCGACAGCGTCGCCGTGACGTTGTTGAAGGCGCCCTCCATGTCGTAGGCGGCGGCAAGCGCATGGCGCCCCATCCACACCACGCCATAGCGCTTGAAGTCCGGGAACATGGCACCGGGCGCGATCTGGTACACGTACTCCGGCGACACCGCCACGCCGACGACGGTGAGCGCCTTGCGATTGCCGTTGATGATGGCGGCGAGCTTGTCGCCGGGCTGGAGGCGATGGGCATCGGCGAAGGTATCGGAGAGTACCACCTCGTCCCCGCTGAAAGGCTGCACCATGCGACCGCGCTTGAGGTGCAGTCTGTTGAGCAGCGGCTCGCCGCTGTCCGGCACCGACAGCAGCAAGCCGGTGATGGGGTCGGAGAAACCGTGCACCTCCAGCTTCACCCCCGCGATGACGCGCGTTTCCAGCTGCTCTACACCGGGAATGTCGCGCAAGCGCTCGGACACCGATTCCGGCGCGCGCTTGAGGTTGGCGAACACTGCCGCAAAACGGTAGTCGCGATAGAAACGATCGCGGGTGACCACCAGCGAATCATAGGTCGACAACGACATCGCCAGTGTGGCCACGCCGCCCATGATCACCGCCACGATGGCAACCACCTGGCCGCGCATGTGCCAGAAATCCCGGAAGAGCTTACGGTCGAGGGCGCGCATCGCGAAGCCTCACCTCCCTTCCGCCGCGCACGCCGAGCGCTCTCGACGGCCGCCGGCGCAAGCCGGCGACATCCGGAGGGTCTGCGGCCTCGACGCCCTCACCAGCTCAACTCCCGGGCCGGGCGCTTTGCCGGATTGGTGCGGATGTCGGCGATATGCCCGTCGGACAGGCGGATGACACGGGCGGCCATGGCGGCGATCCCCATGTTGTGGGTTATCAGCACGGTCAGGGTGCCCAGTTCCCGGTTCACTTTCTCCAGTGCCTCCAGCACCACCACCCCGGTAGCGGAGTCGAGCGCGCCGGTCGGCTCGTCACACAGCAGCACCGCGGGGTTCTTGGCGATGGCACGGGCAATGGCGACCCGCTGCTGCTCGCCGCCGGAGAGCTGTGCCGGAAAGTGGTCCAGCCGCTCCCCCAGCCCGACCAGTCGCAACGCCTCTTCCGGCCGCATCGGGGATGCGGCGATTTCCGTCACCGCCGCGACGTTCTCGCGCGCCGTGAGACTGGGCATGAGGTTGTAGAACTGGAA
>JACPUY010000185.1 GCA_016192025.1 Pseudogulbenkiania sp.
CCAAGCTGCCGGTCACCTGCTCGCTGTCGCGCGCCCAAGCTCCTGCGCATGGGACATTGCCACGACAATACGAACGCGTGACCGACAGTCTGCGCCGTGATTGGCCCAATCTCGCGGATGCCAAGCTCTACGTCGCCGGCCCGCCGCGCATGGTGGAGTCCGTGGCTACCGCCGCCCGCGAACAGGGGCTGTCCCCGCGGGACCTGCATACCGCTCCGTTCTCGGACTCGGTTGACCATGCACTGGATGGAGCTCTGCGGACCTGGGTTCGCCGCTGGCTTGCCCGTTGGCGAGGCCAGCCTGTCTCGCTTCCACAAACCACAACACAGGAAAGTTAAGGACTGGACCAGACGATACTCCCACTGAAGTAATAAACGAGCCGCCTACGCATACCGAGGCCGCTCGTTTTCTTCTTTGTGTCCCCTGCAGCCCGTGGCCCATGCCGAGTAGGCTAAAGTCAAGATACGGCTCACCTTGGGCCAGCGAACCGGCGACACACCTGCGGCTTATGTGGTCATCCGGACCAGGCACAAGGCGGGTCGCACGGGAGGTCGGCAACGTGATGCGGCAGACGGAGAAGGGGCTGCCCGACGCCGAGCGTTTGCCACGCGCCCTGGCCGCCATCGTGACGATCGCCACCGCCTGGGTCAGCCTGCACACCTTGTACGCCTTGCATTACGCGCATCTGTACTACGCCCATAGCGGTGACAGCGCAGCCGACAGTGGCCTCGACTTTCCTGGCACGCTGCAGCCTACCTTCGGCGATTTCTTCTACTTCTCGTTCACGATCGGCGCCACCTCGCAGACGTCCGACGTCGCGATCACCGCGTCGCGTATCCGCAAAAGCGTCGTGATTCATTCCTGCCTGAGCCTTGCCTTCAACACCACCCTGCTCGCTCTGACCATCAACCTGGCGGCCGGCTTGTTTTGAGAGTGAGCCCGACATCAACACGGCTCGCAAAGCCCGCTAAACAACACCAGCTAGCCACAACTAGCCACAATCCGCATAATTAGCCATACCAGTGACTAATCGTGGCTAGTGATGACACCAGACTACCTGCATTACCCGCGCGAGCAGCTCGCCCAATCCGTACTGCACATGCTCACGGCCGGGCTCTCCTCCGCCCTCACTCTGTTTGCCCCTCGCCGCATGGGCAAGACCGAATTCCTGGTCAAAGACCTGCTACCGCTGGCGGAAAGCAACGGCTGGCGCGTGTTCTACTTCAGCTTCATGGAGGATGACGCCGGCGAGATCGCCAAGGCCTTTCCTGCTGCACTGGCCGACTTCGCCCAGTCCGGCCGCTGGATTGCCAAGACCGTCAGCAAGATCGCTGGGCGCGTCAAAATCAAAGGCACCTTTGGCCCCGCCTCCGTGGAGGCCATGCAAGGCCCTGCTGCCGCCACCGCCACGCCGACCGTCAGCGGCACCATCGCCACCTTGGCCCAGCAAAAGCGCCCGGTGCTGCTGCTGCTCGATGAAATTCAGGAACTAGCGCGCAAGCCGGGCACCGCCGGGCTGGTGGCCTCTCTGCGCACCGGGCTGGACTTGCACAAAGACCAAGTGAAGGTGATCTTCACCGGATCGTCACAGGCCGGGCTGCGCGCCATGTTCGGTGACGCCAAGGCGCCGTTCTTCCACTTCGCTACCATGATCGACTTTCCACCGCTGGACGAGGGCTTTACCCGGCACCTGGCGGACGTGTTCAAGCAGATAACCCGCCACGAGTTGAGCGAGGCAGAACTATGGGAAGCCTTCCAACAGTTGGGCCGCGTACCGCTGCATATACGCGCCATGGTGGAGGAGCTGGTTTTGAACCCGGGCCGAACACTTGCCGAGGCGCTGCCGGGCCGGCTGGCCATGCTGGCGGACACCAGCGGGTATGAACGCCAATGGCAGGAACTGACCGCGCTGGATCGTCTGCTATTGCACGCCATCGCCAGCGGGGAGAGCAGGCCCTACGGTCAGGAATGCCGCGCAAGACTGGCCGAAGCGCTGGGCGTGGAAACCCTCAGCACGTCCAACATGCAGGCGGTACTGAGGAAACTGGAACGGCGCGACGTGGCGACCAAAGACGCCAGCGGCTGGCGCTTCTCCGATCCGAACTTTGCCGAGTGGCTCAAGACGCAAGAGTAAGCGGTTTTGCTGGCACAGCCAGCCGGAACCGCATACCCACGGCGAAAAAAAGAAAAGGACCTACCGCTTTCACGGTAAGTCCTTGATATGCCTTGGTGGGCCCTCCGGGGCTCGAACCCGGGACCAAAGGATTATGAGTCCTCTGCTCTAACCGACTGAGCTAAAGGCCCTGTGGGGGCGCATTATAGCAGAATATCGGTTACTGGTTGCCCGGCTCGTTGTCGAGGAAGCTGCGCAGGCGTTCCGAGCGGGTCGGGTGACGCAGTTTGCGCAGTGCCTTGGCTTCGATCTGGCGGATACGCTCGCGCGTGACATCGAACTGCTTGCCGACCTCTTCCAGAGTGTGGTCGGTGTTCATGTCGATGCCGAAGCGCATGCGCAGCACCTTGGCCTCACGCGGGGTCAGCGTTTCCAGCACTTCCTTGGTGGCATCCTTGAGGCTGGAGTACATCGCCGCGTCGGACGGTGCCAGGTTGTTCTGATCCTCGATGAAGTCGCCCAGGTGGGAGTCGTCGTCGTCGCCGATCGGCGTTTCCATGGAGATCGGCTCCTTGGAAATCTTCATGATCTTGCGGATCTTGTCTTCCGGCATTTCCATGCGCTCGGCCAACTCCGCCGGGTCCGGCTCGTGCCCGGTTTCCTGCAGGATCTGGCGGCTGATACGATTCATCTTGTTGATGGTTTCGATCATGTGCACCGGAATGCGGATGGTGCGCGCCTGGTCCGCGATGGAACGGGTAATCGCCTGACGGATCCACCAGGTGGCATAGGTCGAGAACTTGTAGCCGCGGCGGTATTCGAACTTGTCCACCGCCTTCATCAGACCGATGTTGCCTTCCTGGATCAGGTCGAGGAACTGCAGGCCACGGTTAGTGTACTTCTTGGCGATGGAGATCACCAGACGCAGGTTGGCCTCGATCATTTCCTTCTTGGCGCGGCGCGCCTTGGATTCACCGGCCGACATCTGGCGGTTGATTTCCTTCAGGTCCCTGATCGACAGCATGGCGCGGTCTTGCAGTTCGGACAGCTTGGTCTGCTTCTCGATGATGGCGTACTTGAAGCGGGTCAGCGCCTCGGACCAGGCCTTGCCGGACGAAATCTCGTCTTCCACCCAGTCGGTTTTGATCTCGTTGCCGGGGAAGCGCTTGATGAAGTGGGCACGGTCCATGCGCACGCGGGTCACGCAGATGTCCTGGATATCGCGCTCGTAGGAGCGGATCTCGTTGACGCGGCTGCGCAGCGACTCGCACAGGCTTTCGATCTGGCGCGTGGCGAAGCGGACCTTCATGAACGAGTCGGTGATCGCACCCTGCAGCTGGCGGTATTCTTCGCTCTGGTTGCCCTGCTTGCGCAGCACCACCACCAGTTCCTCGAACAGCGCACGGATCAGCGCGAAGTGCTCCAGCGACTGCTGCTTGAGTTCTTCCAGGTTGGCGTTGGAGATGGCTTCGGCGTCTTCTTCCTCGGCTTCCTCCTCTTCCTCCTCCTCGTCCAGCGCCTCGTCGACGGCGACCGGCTCGGCGAACGGCACTTCTTCCTCGACCTCGGCATCCGGGTCGATGAAGCCGTCGACCACTTCGTCGACGCGGATATCGCCCGCTGCGATGCGATCCAGCAAGGCCAGCACTTCGGCGATGGTGCCCGGGCAGGCGGAGATCGCCTCGATCATGTGCTTGAGGCCGTCTTCGATACGCTTGGCGATCTCGATCTCGCCTTCGCGGGTCAAGAGCTCCACCGAGCCCATTTCGCGCATGTACATGCGCACCGGGTCGGTGGTGCGGCCGAACTCGGAGTCGACCGAGGACAGCGCCGCTTCCGCCTCTTCCACCGCGTCTTCGTCAGCCACCGCCGGGGTGGAGTCGGACATCAGCAGGGTGTCGGCGTCCGGCGCCTCGTCGTAGACCTGGATGCCCAGACCGGTGATCATCGTGACGATGTTCTCGATCTGTTCGGTATCCGACACGTCTTCCGGCAGATGGTCGTTGATTTCGGCGTAGGTAAGGTAGCCACGCTCCTTGCCCAACGCGATCAGCAAACGCAGGCGTTTGCGTTGATCCTCAAGACTCATCGATTCCTGCTCGTTGTCTTGCATATCTTTCTGATTTTCGGGAGAGGCCGCCATTTCGCTTCCTGCTTGAAAAAAGCCGAAAAAAAACAGTTAAGTTTACCATAACCCCGTGAAGAGCCCCAGCGCCGCTAGCCTTGCCGGGTTAGCAAGGCGCGCAGCAACTGGGTTTCTTCCGGTGTTAGACCTTCATTCCTTGACTTTTGTTTTAGCCTTTCCAGTTCGGCTTCACGCAACAATTTCAGCAGCTTGACGTTGCCGTCCTGAAACTGTTGCCGTGCTTCCTCCCCGTTGTCGGCAAACTCGTCGGGATCCTGCATGGCCTGTTGCAGTACGCTGTCCACCAGCCCTTCGAAAGGGGTGCCGCGAATGCTTTCCACCAGCCGGGCCGTATTGGGCTCCTGCGGCAGCTCGTGCACTCGTTCGGCCAACATGGCAAAACAGGCCAATTCGTCGGACAACGCCACGCTGTCAGAGAGCGTCACGTCCTCCGCCCACGCCGGGTTCATCAGCAGCCACTTGATCTGCTTGCGCACGATCGGGGTGTTGATGTAGCGGTGCGACTCGTCCGGCAGGCGGTATTCGCGCCTGCCCTTGCGCTCCGGTTTCTTCTGCCCCATCAGCATGTCGAATTCGTCGACGTCCACGCCGGCCAGCTCGGCCAACCTTTTCTTGATGATGAGGCCCAGCGCCGGTGCGGCAATCTGGTTCAGGAGCGGCATGGCCTGACGGATCAGGTCGGCCTTGCCCTCCGGGGTATTCATGTCGGCGCGCCCGGTCAGCTCGCGGGTGAGGTAGACCGACAGCGGCAGGCTTTGCTGCTCCAGGCACTCTTCGAACGCCTCGCGGCCGAACTCGCGGATGTAGCTGTCCGGGTCGTGCTCCTGCGGCAGAAACAGGAAGTTCAGCGCCTTGCCGTCGACCAGCTGCGGCAGGCTGTTTTCCAGCGCGCGCCACGCCGCCTTCTGCCCGGCCTTGTCGCCATCGAAGCAGAAGTACACCTGGTCGGCATGACGCAGCAGTTTGCGCACGTGCTCGCCGGTGGTAGCGGTGCCGAGCGTGGCCACCGCGTACTCGACGCCGTACTGCGCCAGCGCCACCACGTCCATATAGCCTTCGACCACCAAAACGCGGTTTTTCTCCCGGACCGCCTGGCGCGCCTCGTACAGGCCGTACAGCTCACGCCCCTTCTCGAACAGCGGCGTCTCCGGCGAGTTGAGGTACTTCGGCTCGCCCTTGCCCAGTACCCGGCCGCCGAAGCCGATGATGCCGCCGCGCTGGTTGCGAATCGGGAACATCACCCGCTCGCGGAAGCGGTCGTAGCGCTTGCCATCGTCGTTGGCGATCACGAGCCCGCTCTCCACCAGCCGCTCGTCTTGGTAATCGGGACTGATCGCCTGCAGGTTCTGCCACTCGCCCGGGGCGTAGCCGAGGCCGAAGCGCGCGGCGATTTCGCCGGTCAGACCCCGGCCCTTGAAGTAGCCGATCGCGGCGGGCGAGGACTTGAGCTGCTGCTTGTAATACACCGCCGCGCGCTGCAGCAGGTCTTCCAGCGTCAGCTTGCGCTCGCGCGCCTCGCGGCTGGCCTGCGGATTGGCCGAACGCTCCTCCGGCACCGGCATGCCGAGCCCTTCGGCCAGCAGCCGGATGGCGTCGACGAAGCTCAGCCCCTGGTACTCCATGACGAAGCCGATGGCCGAGCCGTGCGCGCCGCAACCGAAGCAGTGGTAGAACTGCTTGCTCGGACTGACGGTGAACGAGGGGCTTTTTTCCTTATGGAAGGGGCAGCAGGCCAGGTAGTTCTGCCCGGCCTTCTTGAGCGGGACATAGCGGTCCACCACGTCGACGATGTCGACGCGGGCCAGCAGCTGATCGATGAAATCCTGCGGAATCAACGCCCTGCTCTCGACACGCTACGGTGGCCGTCGGCCCTGCTCAGGCAAACCGGCCGATACTCCGCCTCAACCTGCAAGTTTGGCCTTGATACGAGCCGAGACCACTGCCATGTCAGCGCGTCCGGCCATCTGCGGGCGCAGCAGGCCCATCACCTTGCCCATGTCCTGCATCGAGGCGGCACCGCTCTGCGCCACGGCGGCGTCGATCAGCGCGTCGATTTCGACTTCGGTCAATTGCTGCGGCAGGTAACCGGTCAGCACGTCCATTTCCGCCTTTTCCTTGTCCGCCAGATCCTGACGGCCTGCGGCTTCGTACTGGGTGACCGAGTCGCGGCGCTGCTTGAGCATCTTGTCGACCACGGAGACGATGCCGGCGTCGTCGAGCTCGACACGCTCGTCCACTTCTTTCTGCTTGATCGCCGCCATCAACAGGCGGATGGTGCCGAGACGCTCGGCGTCCTTGGCCTTCATGGCCGTTTTCATGTCGTCGCTGATACGCAGTTTGAGACTCATGTCGTGCTCGCCGGAAAATAGGGAAGCCACCGGCATGCCGGATGGCTGGGATATTCGTGAAGTACAAATGGCAAAACCGCAGGCATTGCCTGCGGTCCTGCTATCTTGCCGTGCTACAAAGCGATCAGTACAGCTTCGGCGGCAGCATCTGGCTGCGCAGGCGCTTGTAGTGGCGCTTTACGGCAGCAGCTTGCTTGCGCTTGCGCTCGGCGGTCGGCTTCTCATAGAACTCGCGGGCGCGCAGTTCGGTCAGCAGACCGGTTTTTTCCACAGCGCGCTTGAAGCGGCGCATGGCGACTTCGAACGGCTCGTTCTCTTTGACGCGAATATTCGGCATTACTTTAGTGTCCTTAAACTCTGGAAGCTAAATGCTTGAAAGAAACAAATATTTTAACAACGTTCAAGGCTTTGTAAAAGCCCGACGGGACTCAAGCAAGTTTTTCTGTGCGCTTTATGCATCACAACTTGCGAGCGGAAATCACCCCCTCACTCGGAGAACTTGGTGTTGCACTATAAAAACGCTTGGGCATGCGACCCGCGCGATACGCGGCACGCCCCGCCTCCACGGCCAGCTTCATGGCCCGGGCCATCAGCACCGGGTCATCCGCCGCGGCGATGGCGGTATTCATCAGGATGCCGTCGCAGCCCAGTTCCATGGCGATGGCGGCATCCGAGGCCGTGCCGACGCCGGCATCCACCAGCACCGGCACCTTGGCCTCTTCGATAATCAGTTTCAGGTTCCACGGATTCAGGATCCCCATGCCGGAGCCGATCAGGCTGGCCAGCGGCATGATGGCGCAACAGCCGATGTCGGCCAGTTCGCGCGCCACGATGGGGTCATCCGAAGTGTAGACCATCACGTCGAAACCTTCCTTGACCAGCACCTCGGCCGCCTTGAGCGTTTCGCGCACGTTGGGAAACAGCGTGTGCGGATCGCCCAGCACCTCGAGCTTGACCAAGCGATGGTCGTCCAACAGTTCGCGTGCCAGGCGCAGCGTGCGCACGGCATCGTCGGCGGAATAGCAGCCCGCCGTATTGGGGAGCATGGTATACCGGTTTTTCGGCAGAAAGTCGAGCAGATTCGGCTCATCGGCGTTCTGGCCGAGGTTGACGCGGCGAATCGCCACGGTGACGATTTCGGCGCCGGAGGCGTCCAGCGCCTCGGCGGTCTGGGCAAAATCCCGGTATTTGCCGGTTCCCACCAGCAGGCGTGACGAATAGGCCTTACCGGCAATGACAAGCTGATCGTTCGACATCATTCCCTCGTACATTCTTCAACCGCCGCCAACGGCGACCACGATTTCCAGTTCGTCCCCGTCGGACAAACGCTCTTCCCCGTGCCGGCTGCGCGGCACGATCTCGCCATTCTTCTCGATGGCAACGCGCTTGCCGGCCAGGTCCAGTTCGGCGATCAGATCGGCCAGCGTGACGACATCGCCCAGCGCCCGATCTTCGCCATTGATACGAATCTTCATCATATTCGGCATTATCTCCGTTCCGCCTGCTGCACCACGTCGACCTGCTGCACCTCGCTCAGCACCTTGCCGAGGTGGACCAGGCTCTCGACCTGCAGACGGAAATGGATGTGGATGAAACCGTCGCCGACGTGGGTGTCCTGGGTGTCGACGCTTTCGATATTGGCCGAGGCCTGTGAGATGGCGGTGGCGATTTCCGCCAGCGCGCCGCGCTCGTTGCGCGCCAGGATGCTGATGTTGACGCCGAACATGCGCTCTTTCGGACTATCCCAGGTCACGTCGAGCAGCTTGTCGTGGTCGACCCGCTTGGCGTTCGGGCATACCACGCGGTGCACCAGCAGGCCTTGGCCCTTGGTGATCACGCCGAGGATGTCGTCGCCCGGAATCGGGTGGCAGCAGGTCGCCAGCTGCACCGCCCCGCCCTCGTTGCCGCGGATGGTGACCGGCCCGATGTGGACATCCTCGCCGGTGCGCTCGCCGGCCAGTTCGGCCAGCCGGCGCGCCACCACGATCGGCAGCAGCCGGCCCACGCCGATGTCGGCCAGCACGTCGTCGAACGGCTGGTCCTTCTCGCCGTACTGCGCC
The DNA here is from genome assembly GCA_016192025.1 of Pseudogulbenkiania sp. Classification (GTDB taxonomy): domain Bacteria; phylum Pseudomonadota; class Gammaproteobacteria; order Burkholderiales; family Chromobacteriaceae; genus Pseudogulbenkiania. The sequence continues at coordinate 8,668 of JACPUY010000185.1, forward strand.
AGGTAGGCGGCCTGCAGCGCATCGTCCAGCACCAGCGGGGTCGAGGCCAGCGCACTGACCGCCTGCTTGAGCAGACGCTCGCCCAGCTGGGCCGCCTCTTCGCGCTGCAGGCTCTTCAGGTAGTTGCGGATGCAGGAACGGGCGCGGCCACTCTGCACGAAGCTCAGCCACGACGGGTTCGGCTTGGACTGGGTGGAGGTGATGACCTCCACCGTGTCGCCGTTGCGCAGCACGGTACGCAACGGCATCAGACTGTGATTGACGCGCGCCGCGATGCAGCGGTGGCCGATGTCGGTATGCACGGCGTAGGCGAAGTCCACCGGCGTCGAGCCCTGCGGCAGCACGATGATCTTGCCCTTGGGCGTGAACACGTAGACCTCGTCCGGAAACAGGTCGATCTTGATGTGCTCGAAGAACTCGACGGCGTCGTCGCTCTCGGCCTGGATGTCGAGGATGCTCTGCAGCCACTGGTGCGTGCGCTGGTGCGCGGCGTCCAGGCTGGCGTCGCCGCTCTTGTACATCCAGTGCGAGGCCACCCCGGCCTCGGCCACGCTGTTCATCTCGCGGGTGCGGATCTGCATTTCCACCGGCGTGCCGTACGGCCCGAACAGCGTGGTGTGCAGACTCTGGTAGCCGTTCCCCTTGGGAATGGCGATGTAGTCCTTGAACTTGCCCGGAATGGGCTTGTACAGGCTGTGCAGCGCGCCCAGCGCCAGGTAGCAGCTGGGCACGTCGTTGACGATCACGCGGAAGCCGTAGATGTCCAGCACCTCGGAAAACGACAGGTGTTTCTCCTGCATCTTCTTGTAGATGCTGAACAGGTTCTTCTCGCGGCCCTTGATCGTCGCCTCGATATTGCACTCGACCAGCTTCTGGCTGACCGAGTGCAGGATCTTGCTGACCACCTCGCGCCGGTTGCCGCGCGCGGCGCGCACCGCCTTGGACAGAACGTGGTAGCGGTGCGGGTGCAGGTGCTTGAACGCCAGATCCTGCAGCTCGCGGTAGACCTTGTTCAGCCCGATGCGGTTGGCGATCGGGGCGTAGATTTCCAGCGTTTCCAGCGCAATGCGCTGGCGCTTGTCCTCGCGCATCGCGTCCAGCGTGCGCATATTGTGCAGCCGGTCGGCCAGCTTGACGATGATGACGCGGATGTCGCGCGCCATCGCCAGCACCATCTTGCGGAAGTTCTCGGCCTGCGCCGTTTCCTTGGTCTGGTACTCCAGCCGTTCCAGCTTGGACAGACCGTCGACCAGGTCGGCGATGGTGCGGCCGAACTTTTCCACCAGCGTCGGCTTGGTGACGCCGGTGTCTTCCAGCACGTCGTGCAGCAGCGCCGCCGCCAGGCCCTGCACGTCCAGCCGCCACTCGGTCAACATGGTGGCGACCGCCAGCGGATGGGTGATGTAGGGCTCGCCGCTCTTGCGCGTCTGACCCTCGTGCGCCGCGCGGCTGAGCTCGAAGGCCTGCCGCAGCAGCTGCACGTCCTCCGGTCTCAGGTAGCGGGCGGCCGCCTCGACAAAGGCGGCCGCGTCGGCGTCGATCATTGCCTCATAGTCGACAACCGCGGTGAGGTCTGCGCTCATGGAGCCGTCCATCAAACCTCGGCTCAGCCCTTGTTGCGATGGAGCACTTCGGTACCGACATGGCCGGCGGAAATTTCGCGCAGCGCCACCACGGTCGGCTTATCACGGCCGGCCTCGACGAAGGGGGTGGAGCCGGAAGCCACTTGGCGGGCGCGGTAGGCCGCGGCCAGGGTCAGGTCGAAACGGTTCTGGATACGGTCCAGGCAATCATCTACGGTAATGCGGGCCATGATGTCCTCTGCTAAATCAATCGTCTTTCAAGACTATATAGTGTTTCGGGCACGGGACCAACGGTTCAACCGTGGCTGCCCATGCGGCTCAGCGTGTCGCGGTAGCGCAGCAGCTGCTTGGCGGCATGCAAGCGCTCGGCACGAATTATGCTTATCAGTTCCTGCTTGGCGCGCTCGATGTCGTCGTTGACGACGATGTAATCGTACAGCGCGGCCCGGTCGACCTCGGAACGCGCCTCGGCCAGGCGGCGCTGAATGACCTCTTCGCTATCGGTGGCACGGCCGCGCAACCGGCGCTCCAGCTCGTTGATCGACGGCGGCGCGATGAAGATGGTGATCACCCCGTCGAACAACTTGCGCACCTGCTCGGCCCCCTGCCAGTCGATCTCCAGCAGGATGTCGCGACCCGCGGCCAACCTGTCGCGCAGCCAGACCGCGCTGGTGCCGTAATAGTTGCCGTAGACCTCGGCGTATTCGAGAAAGTCCCCGGCCTCGATCATGGCGAGAAACTGTTCCTTGCCGACGAAGTGGTAATGCTGGCCGTCCACCTCCCCTTCGCGCGGCGCGCGGGTGGTGTAGGAAACCGACAGCTGCACCGCCGGGTCGACCGCCAGCAACGCCGACACCAGCGTGGTCTTGCCAGCACCCGAGGGGGCGATGACGATGTAAATATTACCGCTGGGCTGAACCATGTAGCGTACATCCTGCGCCGAAAGAATAATTTTTCAGGATACCACAAGCCTTTCAAGCGGTTAAGACATCCTCCCGTTTGAAATACGCGTCAACGAGAATTAGCCAGCATCATCTGCCTATTGCAGAATGCGCGGCTTGAATCAAACCGAGACCCTATTTCAGAGGAATATTCCATGTCGCTGCTTGATCGCTTTTTCAAGCTCAAGGAACACGGCACCTCCGTGCGGACCGAGATCATCGCCGGCGTCACCACCTTCCTGACGATGGCCTACATCATCCTGGTCAACCCGCTGATCCTGTCGGGCACCGGTATGAACCTGGACGCCGTATTCGTCGCCACCTGCCTCGCCGCGGCGCTGGGCACCGCGATCATGGCGCTGGTCGCCAACTACCCGATCGCGCTGGCACCCGGCATGGGGCTCAATGCCTACTTCACCTTCACCGTGGTGGGCGGCATGGGGGTGCCGTGGCAGACCGCACTGGGGGCGGTGTTCATTTCCGGCATCGTGTTCCTCGCCGTCAGCCTGTTCAAGGTGCGCGAGGCCATCGTCAACGCCATTCCGCGCTCGCTGAAATTCGCCATCTCGGTCGGCGTCGGCATGTTCCTCGCCATCATCGCGCTGAAGAACGCCAGCGTGATCAAGGCCCACCCGGCCACTTACCTGACCCTGGGAGACCTCCACAGCCCGAGCACGCTGCTGGCCATTCTGGGCTTCTTCATCATCGTGGCGCTGGAATACCGCAAGGTGCCCGGCTCGATCATTCTCGGCATCCTGGCGGTGACGGCGCTGTCCATCGCGCTCGGCCTGATGACCTGCGGCCTGGCGGAAATCGACTGGGACGATCTGACCGAATCGGCGCCGGCGGTGATGACCGCGCTGGCGATGCCGTTCACCTTCTCGATCGCCGACGGCATCGCCTTCGGCTTCATCAGCTACGCCGCGCTCAAGCTGCTGAGTGGCCGTTTTGCCGAACTCAAGCCGGCCGTGCTGGCGATTGCCGGGCTGTGGATTTTCAAACTGGCCTTCTTTGCCTGAGTTAGAATCAGCCGCATGGAAAACCTGAGCAATCTCGACTATTCCAGCTACCTCAAGGGCTGGATCCGCACCGTGCCGAACTGGCCACAGCAAGGCGTGATGTTCCGCGACATCACGCCGCTGCTGCAGAACCCGAAGACCTTCCGCATGCTGATCGACATCTTCGTCCATCGTTACATGGGCGAGAAGGTCGACCTGGTGGCGGGGCTGGACGCGCGCGGCTTCATCATCGGTTCGGTGCTGGCGTACGAGCTCAACGTCGGCTTCGTGCCCATCCGCAAGAAGGGCAAGCTGCCGTTCAAGACGGTGTCGGAAGAATACGAACTGGAATACGGCAACGCCACCGTGGAGATGCATACCGACGCCTGCAAGCCGGGCGACCGCGTGGTGCTGATCGACGACCTGGTGGCCACCGGCGGCACCATGCTGGCTGGCGCCAGGCTGCTGAAGAAGCTCGGCGCCGAGGTGGTGGAGGCTGCGGCCATCATCGATCTGCCGGAACTGGGGGGGAGCAAGCTGGTGCGCGACAGCGGGCTGGAGCTGTTTACCGTGTGCAGCTACGCCGGCCACTGAGGCCGGCGGGATGACTCTGCCGAAAGCAACAACGGGCTGCGCGGCCCGTTGTTATTTGGTCGATTCCGCACAAAAAGAGGATACGGTGACTCACCGTATCCGTCCAAGCACACACACATACACTCAAGGAAGCAAGACAGAAAGCACCTATTGGTTCAGTGCTTGCGCGACTCATCCTTCACGTTGCGGATGAACAGCGTCACGCAGACACCGACGACCAAGCTGGCGACCACGATGGTAACGAGGCTCAAGACCCCGACATCGTCGGATAGCAGTTGTTTCCAGAGTTCCATTTTGCCCTCCTGTGGCGACCGAGTTCGCCTTGATGACTTTGACTGACCACCATCATACCCACGACGCGATATCGGGAATTGACGTAGGTCAAAGGCATGTTTTTCCGTGGCGGAACGGGACAAAATGCAAAAAAATGGCCCCGGATCGACTCCGGGGCCATTTTTTGATTGCCTGGTCTGCGCTTATTTGCTCGGGCCCAGGTCCTTGGACAGGAAGAAGGCGTCCGAGAAGAACTCCTCCTCGGGCAAGCCGCGTTCGCGGGTGAAGCTGCGGTGTGCCGCCTCGACCATCACCGGCGCGCCGCAGGCATACACCTGGTAGCCGGACAGGTCGTCGAAGTCGTCCAGCACCGCCCGGTGCACGAAACCGCTGCGGCCAACCCAGTTGTCCTCCGGCAGCGCCTCGGACAACACCGGGATGAAGGTGAAGTTCGGGTTGGACGCCTGCCACTGCCCGGCCAGCTCGGCCATGTACAGGTCGGCCTTGGTGCGGGCGCCCCAGTAGAACACCATCGGGCGGGTGATGCCGCTGTAGAGCGCGTGTTCGACGATGCCCTTGATCGGCGCGAAACCGGTGCCGCTGGCCACGAAGACGATCGGCTTGTCCGAGTCCTCGCGCAGGAAGAACGATCCCAGCGGACCCTTGAAGCGCATGATCTCGCGTTCCTTCATCTGGTGGAACACATACTCGGAAAACGAGCCGCCCGGCTGGTGACGGATATGCAACTCCAGGAAGGCGTCGTCGTGCGGCGCGTTGGCGATGGAGAAGCTGCGGCGCTTGCCGTCCTTCATCAGGATGTCGATGTACTGGCCGGCGTGGAACTGCAAGCGCTCGGACACCGGCAGCTTGAGCTTCAGCACCGCCACATCGTGCAGTTTCTCGATCTTTTCGACGCGGCACGGCAGGGTCTTGACCGGAATGTCACCGAGGCCGGTGACTTCACGCACCTCGATGGTCACGTCGCCTTGCGGCTTGGCGCAACAGAACAGCGCGAAGCCTTGTACCCGTTCCTGCTCCGGCAGGGCTTTCTCCTGGTAGCCGTCCTGGCAGACCTCGCCTTCCAGCACCTTGCCCTTGCAAGCGCCACAGGCGCCGTCGCGGCAACCGTACGGCAGCCCGATACCGTGGCGCAGGGCCGCCTCCAGGATGGTTTCATGGTCGTCGACCTGGAAGGAGTGTCCACTCGGGAGCACTTTGACTTGAGCAGTCATCTCGTTACTCTACCTTAAGCTCGCTAAAATGCGGTGTATGCGTACTCTACTGATTGCAGGCTTCGGCGACGTGGCGCGCCGGGCCATCCCCCTGCTGGCGCCGCACTGGCGGCTGCTGGCGCTGGTGCGCAGGCCGGAACAAGCGGCCGAAGCGCGACGTCTCGGCGTACTGCCGGTGTCGGCCGACCTTGACGACAAGCCGAGCCTGGCGCGCCTGGCCGGATTGGCCGACGCCCTGCTCTATACCGCCCCGCCGCCGGAACGCGGCGAGCGCGATCTGCGCCTCGGCAAGTTGTTGTGCGCGCTGACAAAAACGAAAAGTTTACCACAGCGGGTGGTCTATATCAGCACCAGCGGGGTCTACGGCAACGCTGGCGGAGCCTGGGTCGACGAGAACACGCCGGTTGCCCCGGACACCCCGCGCGCGCGCCGCCGGCTGCATGCCGAGCAACGGCTGCGCGCATTCGCCAAGGCCAGCAGTGCCAGCGTGACGATCCTGCGCGCGCCGGGCATCTACGCCGCCGAGCGGCTACCCAGCGCACGCCTGATCAACGGCACACCGCTGATCGCAGCGGACGAGGACAGCTACGGCAACCACATCCACGCCGACGACCTGGCCCGGCTGTGCGCCGCCGCGCTGCGGCGCGACGGCGGCATCCGCGTCTACAACGCCTGCGACGACGACCCGCTGCCGGTGGGCGAGTGGTACGACCGGCTAGCCGATGCGCTGGGCCTGCCGCACGCGCCGCGCCGGCCCAAGGCCGAGGTCAAGGCGGCGGTATCGCCGGGGCTGTGGTCGTTCCTGGCCGAATCGCGCCGGCTCGACAACCGGCGGCTGAAACGGGAGCTGCGGGTCCGGCTGCGCTACCCGAGCGTGGGCGACTTCCTCGCCACCCTGCCCCCGCCCAAGGCATGACCGCGGCTTCCAAATCGATGCTGCCACGCCGACACGCCGGCAATGCCAGAGGCACGGCAAGGCGATGTCGGCCAGGGAATGACTCGCCACCTCGCCACAGATTCGGTAACATCGCGCTTTTTTTGACTTTTCCAACGAAGACCGCCATGGAAAACCCGGCTTTTCAGCGACACATCAAGAGCTTCGTGCTGCGTCAGGGCCACCTGACGCCGTCCCAGAAGCGCGCCATGGACGAGGGCATGCCGCGCTGGGGCATCGAATACCGCCACGAGCAAATCGACCTTGCCGAGGCATTTGGCCGCCAGGCGCCGAAGATACTGGAAATCGGCTTCGGCATGGGCACGGCCACGGCGGAGATTGCCGCCAACAACCCGCAGCAGGACTACCTGGGCATCGAGGTGCACTCGCCGGGGGTGGGCAACCTGCTCAAGCTGATCGCCGAACAGGAGCTGAGCAACCTGCGCCTGATCCGTCACGATGCGGTGGAGGTGATCGACCACATGCTGGCCGACGCCTCGCTCGACGGCATCCACATCTTTTTCCCCGATCCGTGGCACAAGAAGCGCCACAACAAGCGCCGGCTGATCCAGGCGCCGCTGGTGGCGAAGCTGGTGAAGAAACTGAAGCCGGGCGGCTACCTGCACGCCGCCACCGACTGGGAGGATTACGCGATCCAGATCATGGAGGTGTTTTCGGCCAACGCCGAACTGGTCAACAGCGCCGACGGCTATGCGCCGCGCCCGGACTACCGTCCGCTGACCAAGTTCGAACAGCGCGGCATCCGTCTCGGCCACGGCGTCTGGGACATCATCTTCCGACGCAGCTGAGCTCGTTGGTCAATGCTTCGGCCACCCCTGAAGGTTGGCCGAAGCGCTTTCATCAGCCGGGCAGCAACCGGACGATGTCGTCGAGCAGCTCGTGCGGCTGTACCGCCGGTTCGTAGCGCTTCACCAGCCGCCCCCTGCCGTCGATCAGGAACTTGGTGAAATTCCACTTCACCGGTTGCGGATGCTCGCTGTCGGCGCGGGTCAGCCAGCGCCACAAGGGATGCGCCTCGCCGCCGTTGACGTCCACCTTGGCGTAGAGCGGAAAGCTCACGCCGAAACGGCTCTGGCAGAACGCGGCAATACTGTCGTTGCCACCCGGTTCCTGGCCACCAAACTGGTTGCACGGGAAGCCGAGCACGACAAAGTCTTCACCGTCAAAGTACACCGCCAATTCCTGCAATCCGGTGTATTGCGGGGTAAAGCCGCACTCGCTGGCGGTATTGACCACCAGCACCACCATCCCGGCGTAGCGCGATAGGGATTCGGGACTGCCGTCGATGCGGCTGGCGGAAAAGTCATGGAGCGTGGTCATGGTGGGTCTCCGTCTCGTATAATCGACATTGCTACAGCACGGGCACCGCATCGGTCGGTGCCATCCGTTTTTCCCTCAGGTAGATCGCCATGTTCAATCCCAGCCGGCAGGATGCACGCCGTTTCTTCTTCGACACCTGGTCCAGGCACCAGCGCAACGAAACGCTGACCGACCTGGAAAAAATCACCTTGGCCATCCTGCTGGAGCACCCGGAATACCATGCCATCGTCGACCAGCCCGAGCGCTATCTGGAGCAGGAATGGACGCCGGACATGGGCGAGTCCAACCCCTTCCTGCATCTGAGCCTGCACATGGCGATCGAGGAGCAGCGCTCCATCGACCAGCCGTTCGGCATCCGCTCGCTGTACGCCCAGCTGGCCCTGCGCCTCGGCGACGAACACGCCGCCCAGCACCAGATGATGGAATGCCTTGGCGAAATGATCTGGCAGGCCCAGCGCTACGGCGGCGGTCCGGACGTCAACCGCTACATTTCCTGCGTGCGCGGCCGGCTCGGCATGGGCGAGGAAGAGGCCCCTCGTATCAATCCCAACGACGTCAGCGACTAACGCCTGTCCCGAACAGCTTCACAACAAGCTCTAACGTCACCCCGGTTCCTTGTTGATAGTCCATGTTGGCGGCCGCGACAAACCCGGATGTCGACCATCCTGTGCACCAGTTCAAATCGCCCCCTGCGCCCCCACCGTACCGCTACGGCAGACATGAAAATGGCACCCGGTTTGTCAACGGATGCCATGGTCTTGGGGCGCGTGACCCGAGTCCTGACGAGACCGTTCTCAGACGATGCGCCGCAGCTGCCGCCCCTCGACAAAGGCGGCAATGTTCTCCGCCAACTGCCCGGCCAGCCGGTTCATCGCCTCGTGGCTGGCCCAGCCCACGTGCGGCGTGACGATCAGATGCGGCAGGCGCGCCTTGAGCAGCGGATTACCCTCGCGCGGCGGCTCCACCGTCAGCACGTCGAAGCCGGCCCCACCCAGCTGACCGAACTTGAGCGCCGCCACCAGCGCCTCTTCATCGACCAGCCCGCCGCGCGCAGTATTGATCAGCACCGCGCCCGGTTTCATGCGCTGCAGCTCCTCCGCTCCGATCATGTGCCGGGTTTCCTCGGTCAGCAGGCAATGCAGCGACAACACGTCCGACGTCGCCAACAGCGTGTCGAAATCGATGTAGCCCTCGCGTACGCTGGTCGCCCCCTTGCGCTCGCCGAACTGCACCTTCATGCCAAAGGCGCGCGCCCGCAGCGCCAATGCCTGGCCGATGCCGCCCGAACCGGCGATGCCCAGCGTGGCGCCCTGCAGGTCGCGGATCGGCGCACCGAAATGACAGAACTGCGGCGCGTTCTGCCACACCCCGGCCGCCACGTCGCGCTGGTAGGCCGGCAGGTTGCGGAACAAGGCCAGCATCATCATGAAGGCGTGCTCGGCCACCGTGTCGTCGCCGTAATGCTGGATGTTGGCCACCGCCACGCCATGTTCGCGGCAGGCCTCGAGGTCGATATGGTTCACTCCAGTGGCAGCCACCGCCAGCAACTTCAGCTCAGGCAGAGCCAGCAGCGTGTCGCGGCGGAACGGCACCTTGTTGGTGATGACGATCTCGGCACCGGCGGCATGGCTGACGATCTGCCCGGCATCGGTGGCCTGAAACTCGCGGTAATGATGGGGAAAGGCAAAAGCGGGAACCGGGACAGGCAAGCTGTCCCGGTCCAGAAACACGATGGAATGGGTCATGTAGTTGGTCGTCAGCGCTCAAAGGTGATCAGGTCGCGGTAGGCGTGCCAGGTTGCCAGGCCGATCACCGGCATGATCACGATGAGGCCGACAAAGTAGGTGGCAAACCCCACCGCCGTCAGAACGACAATCATAGCCGCCCACACCACCATCGTCAGCAGGTTCTTGTACACCGCCTGCAGGCTGGTGACCATCGCGGTGATGGTATCCACCTCCTTGTCGAGCAGCATCGGCAGCGATACCGCGCTGATCGCAAACACCAGCGCGGCAAAGAAGAAACCAACGCCGAAGTAGACCACCAGGAAGCCGATATTTTCCGGCTTGAAGGCGTTGGCCACCACCATGTCCAGCGTCGGCAGGCTGGCCGTGTCGTAGAACAACGCAAAGATCAACAGCGACATGCGGAACCAGCCGAACACCAGCACCGCCAGCAGCACCGCGTACAGCGCGAAGCTGTGCATGTTGACCCGCCAGGCGGTCATGCTGTGGATCAGCGTCACCCGGCCACGGCCGTCGAACGCCTCCATCTGCTTGGCGATGTCGTACAGGCCGATCGCCAGGAACGGGCCGGCCAGCAGGAAAATGGTCGACAAGGTGACCACGATCTCGGGCGCCTGGTCGAAATAGATGGTCAGCAGGTAGCCCATCAGCACGAAGGCCGCGCCGTAGAACAGTGAATCCGCCGGTGCGCGCCGCAGATCCTTGACCCCCTGGCGCAGCCATCTTGCCGGGTACGAAACGTCGACATGCTTGACGACCGGGTGCTCGTTCGACGGATGTTGTGCGATATCCATGATGTATCCCCTTTGCAGCAAGAGTGTGTGCGGACAAACCCGGTATTTGTTCCGTTATAAGCCATAACGGTCGAAACACAACCCGACCGGAGCCCATAGCGGGACGACGTGACAGGGAGGCACTGCTACAATGAATATCTTGGTTGACTCTAACGAAAGGACAGAACTGATGGCGTCCGAACTGATTATTGAAGAACTGCAGCTGGGCGATGGCACCGAAGCCACCGTCGGCCAGGAAGTCACCGTGCACTACACCGGCTGGCTCACCGACGGCACCAAGTTCGACTCGAGCAAGGACCGCTTCCAGCCGTTCTCCTTCCCGCTGGGAGCCGGCTATGTGATCAAGGGCTGGGATCAGGGCGTGGCGGGCATGAAGGTCGGCGGCAAGCGCAAGCTGACCATTCCGGCGGAACTGGGTTACGGCGCGCGCGGCGCCGGCGGCGTGATCCCGCCGAATGCCACGCTGAAGTTCGAAGTGGAATTGCTGGGCGCATAAGCGCGACGGAGCGGTCTGGTCCAACGCGCCGCCTGCCTGCGCGGGCGGCGCCATTCCGGGGGGAGGGCACATGCGGATGAAGCTGTGCGCCGCAGTGGTGGGCGGCATTGTGGGGTGGGCTGGTATGGCGCAAGCGGCAACGTCGCAGGGAAGCAGGTCGCTGCTCGTGCAGTTCGACTTCAGCGCCACGGTGCAGGCCGA
>JACPUY010000158.1 GCA_016192025.1 Pseudogulbenkiania sp.
ACAGCGCCGCGCCGCCGAGCAGCGCATCGCCGGTGCTGCCGATATAGCCCAGCGCCAGCGCCAGCGGCGGTGCCACGCAGGGGCCGATGATCAGCGCCGAGAGGGTGCCCATGCCGAACACCGTGGCGACCTTGCCGCCGCTCAGGCGGTTGGAGGTTTCGCTCAGGCGGGTTTGCCAGCTGCTGGGCAGCTGGATCGAAAAGACGTCGAACATCGACAGCGCGAAGATCACCAAGAGGGCGCTGGCCGACAGCACCACGGCCGGCTGCTGCAACCACACCGTGAGCAGGGCGCCGGTCAGGCCGGCCGCCACGCCGACGGCGGTATAGGTCAGTGCCAGCCCCTGCACATAGGTCATCGACAACTGGAAGCCGCGACGGCGGGTCAGCGTGTTGCCCTGGCCGGCGATCAGCGACGAGACGATAGGCAGCAGCGGGTACATGCAGGCGGTAAACGCCATGCCGAGCCCGGCCAGGAAGAAGGTGCCCAGTGTCGTCAGCCAGCCCTGGCCGGCAAGACGGGTGTTGTCGCTCTGGCTGGAGGTGCTGGCGGCGGCCGCTCCGGTCAGCCAGTCCGGCAGGGTGGCGGCGGCCGCCTGGCTGCCCACGGTCAGGGTCTGGGTATAGGGGGGGTAGCACACGCCGACGTCGGCGCAGCCCTGGCTCGTCACCTTGAGCCTGAGTCCGTCCGCCGCCGCATTCTTGAGCGGCACGGCGATGCTGATTTGCTTGTGGTACACGCGCTGCTTGCCGAAGAACGGGTCGTTCTTCTCGTCGGCCTCCGGGAAGGCCGGTTCACCGATCTGTCCGGCAGGGTCGGAGACGATGTGGGTGCGGTCACGGTAGAGGTAGTAGCCGTCGGCGATATCGAAGACGATCAGCAACTGCTCGCCGTTTTGTTCGATACGCGCGGGAAAGGCTTTCTCCGGCGGCAGCAGGTCTTCCTGCGCGACGGCCAGTGCGAGCGCCGAGGCGAACAGCAGCGCCAGCAGCAGGGTCAAATGGCGCCAGAGGGCAATCGAAGTATGTCGGATAACGGTCAGCATAGTGGCGTTGTTCAATGGACCAGCAGAATGACAGCGATGGTTTGCCGGGGTTCCTGCTGCGGCGATTTTTCTGGGCAAGCCTGATCGGCAGAACAGGCTTCGTATGATAGCGCAGCCATCACTAGAATTATCTGACACGAATCAGGGGCTGACCAAAAACCTGTCAAAGAGAAGGACCATGTTGCACACGCCCTCTGCCGCTTTCCGGCGCCTTGCCCGCACAGCAGGCCCGCTACGGACGCGGCGCGCAAAAAAGCGGCAGGGTTCTCCTGCCGCCTGGTCGGAACGGGTATGGCTCAGCCCTGCCTCTTGTCGCGTTCGATCAGCGCGTAGGCCGAGTGGTTGTGGATGGACTCGAAGTTTTCCGACTCCACCACGTAGGCGTGGATGCGCTCGTCGCGGTCCATGGCGGCGGCGACGTCACGCACCATGTCTTCGACGAATTTCGGGTTTTCGTAGGCGCGCTCAGTGACGAATTTCTCGTCGGGGCGCTTGAGCAGGCCGTAGAGTTCGCACGAGGCCTGGTCTTCGGCGATGTCGATCAGCTCCTCAATCCACACGTAGTCATGGGTGCTGGCGGTCAGCGTAACGTGCGAACGCTGGTTGTGCGCGCCATACTGCGAGATTTTCTTGGAGCACGGGCACAGGCTGGTCACCGGCACCACCACCTTCATGGTGAAGTGGTACTGGCCGTCGCGCAGTTCGCCGACGTAGGTCACTTCGTAGTCCAGCAGGCTCTGCACGCCGGAGACCGGGGCGACCTTGTTGACGAAGTAGGGGAACGTCATCTCGACATAGCCGGACACGGCCTCGAGGCGTTGCACCATTTCGCGCACGATGGTTTCGAACGAGGCTACCGAGATCTCGCGTTCGTGGTGGTTGAGAATCTCGACGAAGCGCGACATGTGCGTGCCCTTGAAGTGGGCCGGCAGATGTACGTACATGTTGAACAGGCCTACGGTGTGCTGCACGCCGTCGTCGCGCTCGGCCACCTTGATCGGGTGACGGATGGATTTGATCCCCACCTTGTTGATGGGAATGTTGCGGCTGTCGTGCGAGCTTTGCACGTCAGGAATGGCGGTCTGGTTCATTGGCGTTATTGTGTAACACACGGGATGGGTACTCGGCGAGTATAACGCCGGAGCAATAGTTGAGTAAAGAAGTCGGAAATCATTCTGTCAAGGGCTGCCGGCGGTGCTGATCAATAAGCCGGCCAGCATGCCGACGGCGGTGGCGGCAAACGTCGGCAGGCAGCGCCAGGCCAGGGTGCGCCCGCCCAGACTGGCGATCAGCCCGTACTTGAACAGGTTGTTGGCCAGCACCGCCAGCACTATGGCATTGATTACCTGATCGATGCCGAGGCGGTTTTCGCCGAACAGGTTGAGCACGGTCAGCGTGATCGGGTCCACGTCGTTGATGCCCGAGATCAGCGCCACCACGTACACTCCCTTGCTGCCGTAGAGATCGTGCAGCCAGGCCGAGCAGAGCACCACCACGGCGAACATCAGGGCAAAGCCGAGCGCCAGTTTCAGTTCGGTCGGGTTGGACAGTGTCAATTCCGGGCGGCTTTCCCGGGTCTGGTCGTGGCGGAAGCGGATGACGGTGGTGATCAGACCCAGTGCCAGTGCCGGCAGCATGACCAGGGCCACGGGCCCCAGCGCGGAGGGCATGATAATAGCCGCCAACATGGTCAGCCGCATGAACAGCACGATATTGGCGAGCAGGATGACCGAGGTGGCAAAACCGAGCGAATCCGGAGTGTTGCGTGCCTCGCGGGCGTACACCAGGCTGGTGGCGGTGGAGGACACCAGACCTCCCAACAGGCCCAGCAGGGGGCCGCTGGCACGTTCACCGAACAGCCGCACCGCCAGATAGCCGGACAGGCTGACGCCGACGATCAGCACCACCATCAGCCAGATCTTGTGCGGGTTTAGCGCCAGATAAGGTCCCATGGCGCGGTCCGGCAATATCGGCAGCACGATGAAGGTCAGCGTGGCAAACTGCAGCAGTGACAGCAGGTCGCGTCGTTCCAGCTTGTGCGCCATGCCGGTCAGTTCGGGTTTGAGGTAGAGCAGCGCGGTGGCCAGGATGGCGGTGGCCACGGCCAGGCCGGTTTGCTGGTACCAGACCAGCACGCCCAGCCCGTAGGCCAGCATCAGACTGACCAGCGTAGTGGTGCGGGGTTCCTGGATGTCGGCTTCCGGGTGTCCCTCCGGCAGGAAGCCGAGAGAGACGATGCCGGCCAAACCGACCGCGATCAGCACCTGGCTGCCCGTCGTCTGCGCCAGCATGGCGACCAGCGTGCCGAGCATGGCGGCCAGCGGAAAGGTGCGGATGCCGGCCAGCGGGTGCTGCTTGCGTTCGCGCTCCACACCCAGCAACAGGCCGATGGCCAGGCTGGTCACGAACAGCGGCAGCACCTCGAAGGGTGTCCCCTCCAGATTCAGCCATGCTTCCAGGCTGATGCCGCTCATGCCGGCTCCTTGTCCGTTTATTGCGGTGCAAGGCGGGCCGTGATGCGGGCCGCGATGCCTTGGGCGTCGAGGCCGCAGCCGGCCAGCAGCAGACTCGGGTCCCCATGTTCAACATAGTCATCCGGCAGGCCGAGCAGCAAGGCCGGGGTGATGATGCCCATGCCCTGCATGGCTTCGAGACAAGCCGAGCCGGCGCCGCCCATGACGACGTTTTCCTCGACCGTGACAATCAGCTGGTGGCTTTCGGCCAGTGTTCTGATCAACTCGACGTCCAGTGGCTTGACGAAACGCATGTCGGCCACGGTGGCGTCGAGCGCCTCGGCCGCTTGCAGCGCCGGCGTCACCATGCTGCCGAAGGCGAGGATGGCGACCGTGCCGTGGCCCTGGCGGCGCACGTGGCCGCGCCCGACCGGCAGCGCGCGCAGCTCGGCCTGCATGTGGGCGCCCGGGCCGGTGCCGCGCGGATAGCGTACGGCGCTGGGGGTATCCAGCGTGAACGCGGTGTAGAGCATCTGGCGGCATTCGTTTTCGTCCGACGGGGCCATCACCACCAGGTTGGGGATGCAGGCGAGGTAGGACAGGTCGAACGCGCCGTGGTGGGTGGCGCCGTCCGCGCCCACCAGGCCGGCGCGGTCGATTGCGAACATGACCGGCAGGTTCTGCAGCGCGATGTCGTGGATGAGCTGGTCGTAGGCGCGCTGCAG
>JACPUY010000159.1 GCA_016192025.1 Pseudogulbenkiania sp.
CTTGCCGATCTGCTTGTCCTTGACCAGGGTGCCAAGCATGCGCACGAAGGCCATCGTCGTCGAGAACTCACGGCCGCCGGAGTCCTTCAACAACGCGTCAAAAGCGGACAGTTCCGGGATCGCCATCGGCGCGGTCACCGGATTGCGGGCCGGCAGGTAGCCGCCCAGCGCCTTGCGGCGGGCGTGCAGGTACTGCATTTCCGCGCTGTCGTCGGCAGGCTTGTAGAGCGGCACGCTGTCCAGCTGTTCGTCAGAGAGCGGAATACCGTAGCGGTCACGGAAGTGCTTGATATCTTCCATGTCCATTTTCTTCTGCTGGTGCGCAGTGTTCTGCGCTTCGCCCGAGGCGCCCATGCCTTCGCCCTTCACGGTCTTGGCGAGGATCACGGTCGGCTTGCCGTTGGCGTGGTTGCAGGCCTCGTAGTAGGCGGCGTACACCTTGCGCGGATCGTGGCCGCCGCGGTTCAGCGCCCAGACCTCGTCGTCGGTCATGTCGACCACCAGCTCCAACAACTCTGGGTACTTGCCGAAGAACTTCTCGCGCACGTAGGCGCCGTCCTTGGACTTGAAGGTCTGGTAGTCGCCGTCCACGCATTCCATCATGCGTTTCTTCAGCAGGCCGGTCTTGTCCTTGGCCAGCAGGGCGTCCCACTTGGAGCCCCACACCACCTTGATCACGTTCCAGCCGGCACCCTGGAATTCGCCTTCCAGTTCCTGGATGATCTTGCCGTTGCCGCGCACCGGACCGTCCAGACGCTGCAGGTTGCAGTTGATCACGAACACCAGGTTGTCGAGGCCCTCGCGCGCAGCCACGCCCATCGCGCCGAGCGATTCCGGCTCGTCCATCTCGCCGTCGCCGCAGAACACCCACACCTTGCGGTTCTTGGTGTTGGCGAGACCGCGGTCGTCCAGGTACTTCATGAAGCGCGCCTGGTAGATCGCCATCAGCGGGCCCAGGCCCATCGACACGGTGGGGAACTGCCAGAAGTTCGGCATCAGCCACGGGTGCGGGTAGGAGGACAGACCGTTGCCGTCCACTTCCTGGCGGAAGTTGAGCATCTGCTCTTCGGACAGGCGGCCTTCCAGGAAGGCGCGGGAGTAGATGCCGGGCGCCGAGTGGCCCTGCACGTACACCAGGTCGCCGCCGTGGCCGTCGCTCGGGGCGCGCCAGAAGTGGTTGAAGCCGGTTTCGTACAGCGTGGAGGCGGACTGGAACGAGGCGATGTGGCCACCCAGGCCCATGTCGTTGCCCTTGTTGGCCTTGACCACGGTGGCCAGCGCGTTCCAGCGCACCAGGTTGCGCAGGCGCTCTTCCACGGCCGGATCGCCGGCCAGCGGCGCCTGGCGGTCAAGGGCGATGGTGTTCACGTAGGGGGTGGTCGACCCCAGGGTCAGATCAACGCCACCGTCGCGGGAGCGTTCGACCAGATGCTCCAGCAGATACTGGGCACGTTCGATACCTTCGTTTTCCAGTACCGATTGCAGTGCATCCAGCCACTCTTTCGTCTCCAACGGATCGATATCGTCAGGGAAGGTTGCAGCCATCTCTCATCCTCACATCTGGTTTTTTGGGCACCGGCCGGGGCCGATCCCTCTATGTCATCAACCGGCTCAGGAATGAATCGACTTGGCCGGAGGTAGATTAAAAATGAACATTAACCGAATCGAAATTTTCGCTTCCGAAAAGTTTGTTCATCAGTTTTGCAGTGTAAAGCTTGCACTGTTCGAAAAGGAATAGGCAATCAGGGATTTCCTGCAGATTATGCAGATTGAGTTGAATTGCTGCGATGCACGATGTTGTTTTTTTGCGATTAACCCCGTTCTAGGCAAACGGGCGTTTCACTTTCGCGCCTGGCGGCGCTCCTCCTTGAGCCGGCTTTGCAGTTCGCGGATGCGCGCCTCGATCGAGGAGCGCAGGTAGAAATCCTCGCCCGGCGCCTGACTGGCGTACTGGAATTGCTCCAGCGCGGCCTCGTAGCGTTGCTCGTAATAGAACGCCTGCCCCAGCGCGGCGTGATAGCGCAGGGCATCCCTATCAGCGTAGACCGCGGCCTCGCGCCGGTACAGCCCGGGTTCGCCCGGATGCTGGCTCAACAGGCCGCGCAGCCGGGTCAGCGCAGCCTCGCGCTGGCCGCTGTCGAGCAGGGTGTCAAGTTCGCCATAGAGCAGCGGGCCGTAGCCGGGGAATGCTGCCAGGCCTTGGCGATAGGTCGCTTGCGCCGCCGGCCAGTTGCGTTCGGCGCGCTCGATGGCGGCCTGCTGGGTGAACAGCAGCGGGCTCGCCGGCAGGCGCTGCCGCGCCTCGGCCAGCGCCGTCCGCGCCGCCGCCGGTTGCGCCGCGGCCAGCCGCGCCAGCGACAGCCCATACCATTGGGCGCCCTCGCTGAGGAACTGGCGGCTCTGCAGGCTGGCCTGGTAGTAGCGCAAGGCCTCGTCGCGGCCCAGCGCCGCCAGCCGCAGCTTTTCCCGCACCAAGAGGTAGGCGGTACTGTCGGCGCGCATTTTGAGCGGGAAGGCCAGCGCCCGGTCCTGCGCCTCGCTGATGCGCTCGCCGGTCACCGGGTGCGAACGCAGGAAGGCCAGCGCATTGTTGTCGTTGAAGCGGTTGCCCTGCTGCATGCGCTGGAAGAAGGTCGGCATGGCACGCGCGTCGAAGCCGGCGGCGGCCAGGTATTGCATGCCGAGCCGGTCGGCTTCGCGTTCGAAATCGCGCGAGTACGCCAGCTGGCTCGAGATCGACAGGCCGATGCCGGCGTTGATGGCGCCGAGCGCCGCGTCGGAGTTGCCGGAGCGCGAAGCGAGTGCGCCGGCCAGGAGCGCCGCCAGCAGCCACAGCTGATTGGGCGCGCTGGCCGCCTTGAGCCGGGCCAGGTGGTGCTGGCTGGCGTGGGCGATCTCGTGCGCCAGCACCGAGGCCAGCTCGGCCTCGCTCTGCGTGGTCAGCACCAGCCCGGAGTGCACGCCGATGTAGCCGCCAGGCATGGCGAAGGCATTGATGCTGCGTTCGTTGACGGCAAAGAACGAGAAACGCAGATCGGGCGCCTGCGCCGCCTGCGCCAGCCGCCCGCCCAGATCCTGCAGGTAGGCGGAGACGTCGGCATCGTCCAGCACGTCGCCGGATTCACGCAGCCGGTTCATCACGTCGCGCCCGATCGCCACTTCCTGGCTCGGGCTGAACGAGGCGGACGAGGCATCGCCCAGCTCGGGCAGGTCGATCTGGGCGGCAACGGTGCCGGATAGCGCCAGCGCCAGCGCGGCGGCGGTCAGGGTGGTTTTCATGTCCCGCTATGATACCCATCGCCCGCGCAAAGTTGCAGGTTTGCGTCCGCCCCGGATCAGATAGGGAACTCCGGCGGCGGGGCGTAGTGCCGCCAGGACTCGTGGGTCGACAGGAAATGACGCCCGGCAAAGCGTTCCAGCAGGCCGGCGCGCGCGAGTACGGCCGCCACCGGCCCCTTCACCTCGGCCAGCGCCAGCGTCACGCCGCGCGCGGCCAGGTGGTCGTCCAGCCACTCCAGCATCACCACGGCGCTGGCGTCGAGGCGGTTGACCGCGCTCATGATCAGCACCAGCGTGGTCAGCTGCGGCCTTTCGGCCACCTTGTCGAGCAGGGCATCGCGCACCAGCCGGGCGTTGCCGAAGTACAGGCTCTCGTCGACGCGCAGCAACAGCACGCCAGGCAGCGTCTCGGTGGTGAAGCGCGCCACGTTGCGATAGTGCTGGGTGCCCGGCAGTTGCCCCACCTCGACCATGTGCGGCCGGCTGCTGTGCCACAGCCAGGCTCCGAGCGACACCAGCACGCCGGCCACGAGGCCGCTCTCCACCCCGAGCAGCAGCACCAGCGCGAAGGTCAGGACGAAGGCCACGGCGTCGGCCCGGTCGACACGCCAGGCCTCGCGCAGCGCGCCGAAGCGGACGCTCGGGAACACCGCGGCGACGATGGTGGCCGCCAGCACGCTCAAGGGCAGACTCTGCAAGGCGGAGCCTGCGAACAGCAGCACCAGTGCGATGCCGGCGGCGCTGAGCCACGACGCCAGCTGGCTATGCGCCCCGGCCGCGGCGTTGACCAGCGAACGGGTCAGCCCGCCGGTGACCGGGAAGCCGCCGAACAGTCCGGCGCCGACGTTGCAGACGCCGAGCGCCAGCAGCTCGCGGTCCGGTTCCACCCGCTCGCGCCGCGGCACGGCCAAGAGCTGCGCCACGGACAGGCTCTGCACGTAATTGATCAGCGCCATGAAGAAGGCCGGCAGCATCAGCTCGCCGAGCCGTGCCAAGGGCAACGCCGGCAAGCTGGGCGACGGCAGCCCCGACGGCACCAGGCCGACCACCGGCACGCCGCTCTCCAGCCCGGCCTGGCGCACCGCCAGCACGCCGGCCAGCACGGCCAGGACCGGCGCGGCACGCGCCAGGGACGGTTTCAAGGCGCGCCTCGCCCACAGCAGCCACAGCAGGGTCGCGCCGCCGAACGCCAGCGCCGCCGGATTGAGCCGGTCCAGCCTGCCCAGCAGCCCGGCCAGCAGCACCGGCAGCGATGCCCCGCCACCTTTCAGACCGGCCAGCGGCGCCAGTTGCGACAGTACGATCAACAGCGCCGAGGCCGAGGTGAACGCTGCCAGCACCGGTACCGACAGGAAATCGGCCAGAAAACCGAGCCGCGCCAGACCGAGGCCGATCAACATCAGCCCGGACAGCAGCGCCAGCCACACCGCCAGCGTCAGGTAGTCGCCGCTACCGGGTTCGGCCAACCGCGCCAGCGTCGCCGCCGCCAGCAGCGAGGTCACCGCCATCGGCCCCACCGATTGGGCGTGGCTACGGCCGATCAGCCCGTACAACAGCAAGGGCGGCAGGCTGGCGTACAGACCAACCTCGGCCGGCAGCCCGGCAACCAGGGCGTAGGCCAGGCTTTGCGGCACCAACAGCAGCGTCACCACCAGGCCGGCGATCACGTCGCCGGCCAGCCACTCGCGGCGGTAGTGGCGCAGCCAATCGGGCAACCAGGCCCTCATGCCCGCTGGCGTTCCAGGAGGCGGAACAGCGCCATGCCGGCCAGCATCGCCAGCACGAACAGCAGCGCCGGGGCGGACAAGGTGCCGAGCAGCACCAGCGCCGGCCCCGGGCACAGCCCGGCAAGGCCCCAGCCGATACCGAACAGCACGCTGCCCGCCACCAGTCGCGGCGTGATCTCGCGCATGCCGGGCAGCTGCAGCGGCTCGCCCAGCCAGCTGGTCTTAAGCCGCTGCGCCAGCCGGAAGGGCAGCAAGGCCACGCCGATGGCGCCGACCATGACCAGCGCCAGGCTCGGGTCCCATGCCCCGGCCAGGTCGAGGAAACCCTGCACCTTGGCCGGATTGGCCATGCCCGACACGATCAGGCCGAGGCCGAAGATCAACCCGGCCAGCAAAGCCGATAGTGTTTTCATAGTTGTCGCTCTCTTGATTCGAACCTGGTTCAGTAGGCGAGCGAGCCAAGGCAGGTTGAGTGTCGCCGGAGCACAGGAACCGGAATGGACACGGAGTCCATGAGGATTCCAAATCGCTGAGCGAATTACTGCGTGCAAATCTCTGCGATAAATTCGCACGCAGTCCGCCGACACTCACTCGAGATGCGAAGGCGCAGCCGCCTAATGGGACAGGTTGCTACGCCAAGGCGTGGCGCAGCACATACACCGTGACAAAGCCCGCCGCCATGAAGCTCAGCGTGGCCACCAGCGAGCGCGGGCTCAGCCGCGCCAGCCCGCACACGCCGTGGCCGCTGGTGCAGCCGGAGGCATAGCGCGTGCCGACGCCGACCAGCAGCCCGGCCAGCGCCAGCTGCGGCCAGGACGCCGCCACGTGAACCGCCGGCAGGTCGCCGACCAGCAGCCGGTACACCAGCGGCGCCAGCACCACTCCGGCGACGAAGGCCGCACGCAACGGCCAGTCGGCGGCGCGGTCGACCAGCCCGCCGAGCAGGCCGCTGATGCCGGCGATGCGGCCGTTGGCCAGCGCCAGCCAGGCCGCCGCCAGCCCGATCAGCAGGCCGCCGGCCAGCGACGCCAGCGGGGTGAAGTCGTCCCAGGCGATCATGTCGTCTCCTCCTCGGTTGAGGCGGCCGCTTGCCCGGCACCGTCGCCGCAGAACAGCGCATGCAGCGCGTTCAGCAGCACCAGCGCCTCGGGACTGGCGATACGGTAGTAAATCCACTTGCCCTCGCGCCGGGTGGCCACCAGTCCCTCGTTGCGCAGCACGCCCAGCTGCTGCGACAGCGTGGGCTGGCGGATGCCGGTGAGACGCTCCAGTTCCGACACGGCCTTCTCACCGTCCACCAGCTGGCACAGCAGCAGCAGCCGGTCCTCGTTGGCCAGACTGCGCAACAGCGCCGAGGCCTTGCCGGCGTTTTCCCGCAATAGCGATAAATCCATGGTTCATACTCTCTCTATGAGCATCGACGCACTGAAATCATTATATTGATTTATATATTGTTTATCAATATAGTAATAACCAACTGTACCGCTTGTTCAAGGGAGCGCCCATGTCAGCGCAGATCGAACCGTTCTACGACCCGGCCACGCATACTATCTCTTACGTGGTGTACGACCAGCCCGGCGGCCACGCCGCCATCATCGACCCGGTGCTTGACTACGACGCCAAGGCCGGCCGCACCGGCACCGCCTCGGCCGAACGCCTGCGCGACTTCGTCGAGGCGCAACGGCTGACCGTCGACTGGATCCTGGAAACCCACGCCCACGCCGACCACCTGTCGGCCGCCGCCTGGCTGCGCGAGACGCTGGGCGGTCGCATCGCCATCGGCGCCAAGATCCCCGAGGTACAGTGCATCTTCAAGGGGATTTTCCATCTGGAGGACGAGTTCCGCACCGACGGCAGCCAGTTCGACCTGCTGCTGCAGGACGGCCAGCGCTTCATGATCGGTGCGCTCGAAGCCCGCGCACTGTTCGTGCCCGGCCACACCCCGGCCGATATGGCCTACCAGATCGGCGACGCAGTCTTCGTCGGCGACACGCTGTTCATGCCCGACGTCGGCTCGGCACGCTGCGACTTTCCCGGCGGCAACGCCGCCACCCTGTACCGCTCGGTGCGGCGCCTGCTCGACTTGCCGGCCGAGACCCGGCTGTTCATGTGTCACGACTACCCGCCCGAAGGCCGCGCGCCGCGCTGGGAAACCACCGTGGCCGAACAACGCGCACACAACATCCACCTGCACGACGGCATCGGCGAGGCCGACTTCGCCGCCATGCGTGAGGCGCGTGACGCCACGCTGGAGATGCCGCTGCTGATCCTGCCATCGGTGCAGATCAACATCCGCGCCGGCCAGCTGCCGCCGGCCGAGTCCAACGGCATTGCCTACCTGAAGATTCCGCTCAACCTGCTGTAAGCGGGCCGGCCGTCGGCTCCCACTACAGTGAGGCGCCGGCACGCGAGGCCTGATCGTACAGGCCCGACAGCACCCGCAGCAGCTCGGCGGTCTCGCCGATCTCGGCGTTCGGCGTGCCGCTTTCCACCAGCGCATTGATCAGGCACTGCTCGCGCACCTCGCGGTAACGTTCGCACAGCGCCATGCCGTCCGCGGTGGTGGAAAAAAACACTTCCTTGCCAATCTTCTCGCTCTCCACGTAACCCATCCGCACCAGCTTCTTCAGCGCGTACGACACCACGTGCGTGTCCTCGATGTTCAGGACGAAGCAGATATCCGCCAGCTTCTTCTTGCGACCGCGGTGGTTGACGTGGTGGATCAGCGACACCTCCAGCGCCGTCATGTCCTTCTCCCCCGCCGCCGCCATGCAACGCACCATCCAGCGGTTGAAGGCGTTGTTGACCACGATCAGGCCGAATTCGAACTCGGACAGCTCGACGCTGCGTTCGGACACCAGGAGGGAAGACGAAACGATGTTCAGATGCGGGCTCATGGACGGTTGGCCATCGGGATAAGGCTGCCAGTATAGCAAGCGCGCCGCACCAAACCGCCGCCGTCACGGTCTTGCCATTACACAAAAGCAACACTTCATCGTCATTTCAACTACATTTTATCTACATTTTGTTGACGTTGTAGCGGCAAGTTTTTATGGTCACTCCAACAATACCCACAACGACCCCGGCGCCACAGCCGGGGCATGACTGCAAACGGAGAAAGCCTTGAAGCAAGGAGAAGCCCGCTTCTACCTGCTTGGGGAACGTGCGGCCGTGCTGGCATCCGATGCGCCAGCCGACCTGGCCTGCCAGCGCCGTATCTGGTGGCTGGCCAGCCAGCTGCGTGCACGCCCCGAGCTCCTGGACATCGTGCCGGGCATGAACAACCTGACCGTGGTGTTCGACCCGCTGACCACCGATGGCGAAGCCCTGCTGGCCGAACTGGAACAGCACTGGGCCGGCGCCGCCGAAGCCAGCCTCACCCCGCGCGACGTGGCCATCCCGGTGCACTACGGCGGCGACAGCGGCCCGGACCTGGGCGACGTCGCGCGCCACGCCGGCCTGTCCGCCGCCGACGTCGTCGCCGCCCACAGCGGGGCGGAATACATCGTGTTCTTCCTCGGCTTCCAGCCCGGCTTTGCCTATCTCGGCGGCTTGCCCGAGGAACTGGCCACGCCGCGCCGCGCCGAACCGCGCCTGTCGGTGCCGGCCGGCTCGGTCGCCATCGGTGGCAGCCAGACCGGCATCTACCCTGCCGCCGCCCCCGGCGGCTGGCACATCATCGGCCGCACCGAGCTGACCCTGTTCGATCCGCTGCGCGACCCGCCCTCGCTGCTGCTGCCGGGCGACCGGGTGCGCTTCGTTCCGCAGGAGGCCCACCATGCTTGAGATCCTGCGCCCCGGCGTACAGACCACCGTGCAAGACCTGGGTCGCCACGGCTTTCGCCATCTGGGCATCGGCCAGAGCGGCGCACTGGATGCGCCGGCGCTGATGATGGCCAATCGCTTGGTGGGCAATCCGGCCGACGCGGCCGGGCTGGAAATCGTGCTCGGGCCGGTCTGCCTGCGCTTCCTGCGCGACGGCTGGTTCGCCCTGACCGGCGCCGACTTCGATGCCACGCTAGACGGTCTGCCGGTCTGGAGCGGCTGGCGCCAGCCGGTACGCGCCGGCCAGGTGCTGCAGTTGCCGGGCTGTCGTCACGGCATGCGCGCCTACCTGGCGGTGGACGGCGGCATTGCCGTGCCCGAGGTGCTGGGCGCGCGCGCCACCGACCTGAACGCCGGCTTCGGCGGCCATGAGGGCCGCGCGCTGCAGGCCGGCGACCGCCTGCCACAGGGCGAGCCGGTGGCGCTCAACGGCAAGGCCGGCAGCCGCCCTCCGGCGTGGACGCCCGAGATCCGCGCCCTGCCCGGCCCGGAATACACCGAATTCTCCGCCGCCGCACAGGACGCCTTCTGGACCCGCCCCTGGACGGTGACCCCGCAAAGCAACCGCATGGGCTACCGCCTGGCCGGCCCGACGCTGGCGCGCGAGGCCCGCCACGACCTGCTGTCACACGGCGTGCTGCCCGGCGTGGTGCAGGTGCCGCCGGGCGGCCAGCCCATCGTGCTGATGGCCGACGCCCAGACCACCGGCGGCTACCCGCGCATCGCCACGGTGATCGAGGCCGACCTGTGGAAGCTGGCCCAGGCCCGGCCCGGTGCCGAGCTGCATTTTGTTCCCTGCACGCTGGGCGACGCCCGCCGCGCCCTGCAACAGCATCGCTACCAACTGAACCGCTTCAACTGGAGTGCCTATGGAAATTGATCTGAACGCCGACCTGGGCGAAGGCTGCGGCGACGACGAGGCCATCCTCGACTGCGTCAGCTCGGCCAACATCGCCTGCGGCTGGCACGCCGGCGACGCCGACACCATGCGCGCCGCGGTGCTGGCGGCCAAGGCACGCGGCGTGGCCGTGGGCGCCCACCCGAGCTTTCCCGACCGCGAGCACTTCGGCCGCAGCGCGATGCAGCTGCCCGCCGACACCGTCTACAGCGGCGTGCTGTACCAGATCGGCGCGCTGCAGGCGATCGCCCGCGCCGAAGGCGTGCGCCTGAGCCACGTCAAGCCGCACGGCGCGCTGTACAACCAGGCGGCACGCGACCCGCTACTGGCGGCGGCCATCGTCAAGGCCGTTCGTGCCGCCGACCCCGCGCTGGCCGTGGTGGGGTTGGCCGGCGGCGAACTGGTGCGCCAGGCGCGCGCCGCCGGGCTGCGCGCACTGGACGAGGTGTTCGCCGACCGCGCCTACCTGGCAGACGGCAGCCTGGCCCCGCGCGGCACGCCCGGCGCGGTGATCGAGGACGAGGCCCAGGCGCTGGCGCAGACCCTGCAACTGATCACGCGCGGCACCGTCACCGCCCTCGACGGCAGCACCGTCACGCTGCGTGCCGACACCGTCTGCCTGCACGGCGACGGCGCGCACGCCGTGGCCTTCGCCCGCCTGTTGCGGCGCGAGCTGCTGGCGCAGGGACTGATCCTGCGCGCACCGGGATAAGCCGCCGGGCGAGGGTGAACAAGGTAGGCCAAAGCCCCCGCCCGTCACCGGATAACAAAAAAACAACAGAGCAAAAAGCCCATCATCTGCAACGGAGAAACTCGATGAGCATCACGCTTCAAACAGCGCTGCCCAGTGTGGCGGCACGCCTCGCCATCCGGCGCGGCGACCATCGCGGCCCGACCGCAGGTCTGGCGGCCGGTTACGTGCAGGGCAACCTGGCCATCCTGCCCGCCAGCCACGCGGCGGACTTCCTGAAATTCTGCGTACTGAACCCGCAATCCTGCCCCGTGCTGGCGGTATCCGAACCCGGGCAGACCGCGCTGCCCACGCTCGGCCAGGACATCGACATCCGCACCGACGTCCCCGGCTACCGGGTGTTCCGCGACGGCGAGCTGGTCGCCGAGCCCGAGCAGATCGATGCCTTCTGGCGCGACGACCTGGTCACCTTCGTCATCGGCTGCTCGTTCTCCTTCGAAGAGGCGCTGCTGCAGAATGCCGTCCCGATCCGGCACATCGAACAGGGCCGCAACGTCCCGATGTACCGCACCTCGATCCCGACCCACCCCGCCGGCCCGTTCCACGGTCCGCTGGTGGTGTCGATGCGGCCGATGCGGCCGGCCCAGGCCATCCGCGCCATCCAGGTCACCTCGCGCTTCCCCGCCGTGCACGGCGCGCCGGTGCATCTGGGCGATCCGGCCCTGATCGGCATCGCCGACCTCACGCGTCCCGATTACGGCGATCCGGTGGAGATCCGCGAGCACGAGATTCCGGTGTTCTGGGCTTGCGGTGTCACCCCGCAGTCGGTCATCGCCACCACCAAGCCACCGTTCTGCATCACCCATGCGCCCGGCAAGATGCTGATCACCGATCTGCTGAACGCCCATCTGGCAGCACTTTGACCCGCCGGTTACCGACTACAGGAGTTGCAACGATGTGGCTGAAACACACCAACCAAAATGAGCGGATCACCCTGACCGCCTCGTTCGGCGGCTATGCCGTCGATGCCTTCGATTACATGATCTACACCATGCTGATCCCGACCCTGATGGCCGCGTGGAGCATGAGCAAGGCCGAAGCCGGCCTGATCGCCACCGTCACGCTGTGGGCGTCGGCGCTCGGCGGCTGGGCTGCCGGCGTGCTGGCCGATCGCTACGGCCGGGTGCGCGTGCTGCAATGGACCGTGGTCTGGTTCTCGGTGTTCACCTTCCTGTGCGGCTTCACCCAGACCCCGGAACAGCTGATGCTGACCCGCGCGCTGCAGGGCTTCGGCTTCGGCGGCGAATGGTCGGTCGGCTCGGTGCTGATCGCGGAAACCATCCGCTCGCACTACCGCGGGCGCGCCGTCGGCCTGGTGCAGAGCAGCTGGGCGATCGGCTGGGGCGTCGCGGCGCTGGCGTTTGCCTGGATCTTCACCACGCTGTCGCCCGATCTCGCCTGGCGCGTGCTGTTCTGGATGGGCATTCTGCCGGCGCTGTTGATCATCTATATACGCCGCAATCTGACCGAACCGGAAGTCTTCCTGCATGCCAAGCGCCAGGAAAAGGAAAGCAACGAAAAGACGTCTTTTCTGGCCATCTTTTCGCCCGAGATGCTGAAAACCACCCTGCTGGCCAGCCTGCTGATCATGGGCATGCAAGGCGGCTATTACACCATCACCACCTGGCTGCCGACCTTCCTGAAGACCGAACGCCAGCTGTCGGTGCTGGGCACCGGCGGCTACCTGCTGGTGATCATCAGCGGTTCGTTCGCCGGCTACCTGACCAGCGCCTGGCTGTCCGACCACCTGGGCCGCAAGAAGTGTTTCATGCTGTTCGCCCTGATGTCGCTGTTGATCGTCACCACCTACATGCAGATCCCCATCACCGACACGCAGATGATGCTGCTCGGCTTCCCGCTTGGCTTCTTCGTATCGGGCATCTTCAGCGGTGCCGGGGCGTTCCTGAGCGAGTTGTTCCCCCACGCGCTGCGCGGCTCCGGACAAGGTTTCTGCTACAACTTCGGCCGCGGCACCGGCTCGTTCTTCCCGGCACTGGTCGGCATCCTCAGCGCCACCATGCCGCTCAGCAAGACCATCGGCATGCTGGCGGCGGCGGCCTACGGCCTGGTGATCGTCACGCTGCTGTTCCTGCCGGAAACCAAGGGCAAGGCGCTGCACTAGACCACCCCCATCCCGGACCGGGCCCGCGCCCGGTCATTGCCAACGTTTACCGATCAGGGTCGAAATAGATGGAATTACGCAAGTTAAAACAACTGATCCAGCTGGTGCAGGATTCCGGCATCGCCGAACTGGAGATCAGCGAAGGCAGCGAGCAGATCCGCATCACCCGCGCCACCGCCGCCGCCTTTGCCGCGCCGGCCTACCCCCTGCCGGCCCCGGCAGCGGTGGACAGCACGGCGAGCATCGCCGCCCCACCGGCCGCCACGGCCAGCCCTGCGGCCAACCCCGACGCGGTCAAATCGCCGATGGTCGGCAGCTTCTACCGCCGCCCCAGCCCGCAGGCCACGGTTTTCGCCGAGGTCGGCCAGCAGATCAAGGTGGGCGACACCCTGTGCATCATCGAGGCGATGAAGCTGATGAACGAGATCGAGGCCGACCGCGCCGGCGTACTCAAGGCCGTCCTGGTCGAAGAGGGGCAGCCCGTGGAATTCGGCGAACCGCTGTTCGTCATCGAGTAGTGTTGAGGAAGACGGCCCACCATGTTTGAACACATCCTCACCGCCCACCGCGGCGACCCGCTGCCGCCAGGCAGCGCAGCGGCGCAGTCACATCGCACCGTCGCGGCACGCGACGTGGGCGATCTCGCCGCGGAGAACCGCCATGTTTGAGAAAATCCTCATCGCCAACCGCGGGGACCAGCTGCCGCAA
>JACPUY010000160.1 GCA_016192025.1 Pseudogulbenkiania sp.
AAGGGTCATACCCGTTCCACCCAACCCCCACGATACGACCCCGCTCCGGCACAGCCTACCTGCGACACCCGTGCCGTCACCGGAATGGTGCATTGACGCCCGCTGCCGATCGCGGGCGCCCCTTTTTAAGCATGCCCTGTGCTTCGGACATGACGACAACGCTGAGGAGGACTTTAATGAGCTGGCAGAACAAGCTATTTCACACCCTGTCGATAGCGGTTTTCCTGTGCGCCGGTGCGGCCAGCGCGGAAACCGGTCCGGTTCCCGTGAGCAATGCACCCTCGGCCCTGTCGGGACGGCTGCTGCTCACCGGCTCCAGCACCATGGCGCCGCTGATGGTGGGCATCGGCAAACGCTTCCAGAGCCTGCACCGTGGCGTCCAGGTGGAGGTACAGGCTGGCGGCTCGGGCCGCGGGATCAGCGATGCACGGGACGGCAAGGCCGACATCGGCATGGCCTCGCGTGCCCTGACCGACAAGGAGGCCGACCTCTACGGCGTGCCCATCGCCCGGGACGGCGTTTGCCTCATCGTGCACCGGGACAACCCGGTGCGCTCGCTCTCCAACCGCCAGGTAACCGATATTTTCACCGGCGCCATCGGCAGTTGGGACAAAGTCGGTGGGCGAGCCGTGCCGATTGCGGTGATCAACCCGAAACCCGGCTACAGTTCGGCCGAGTTGTTCATCCACTACTTCAACATCAAGTACGACGACATCAAGGCCAGCCGGCAGACCGGCGACAACGCCGTGCGTATTGCAGACCTCGCCCAAAGCCCGAACGGCATCACCTACGTGTCGGTCGGGGAAGCGGAGCGCAAGATGCAAGCTGGCATGCCGATCCGGCTCTTGGCTCTGGACGGCGTGCCGGCCAGCAGCAAGAACATCCGCAACGGCAACTTTCCCATCTCGCGCCCGCTCACGCTGGTGACCAGGAGCACCCCGAGCGGGCTGGCGCGGGCCTTCATCGAGTTTGCGCTGTCCTCCCAGGTGACCGACCTGGTCCAGGCCAACGACTTCGTCCCCTACCTGGACTGAGCCCGCACCATGCCCAGGCTCGCTCAACCGTTGCCCGGTCCCGGCGGGCTCAGCCTGCGGGCCAAGCTGGCGCTGGCGTTCGCCACGATGATCGGCCTGACGCTGGCCGTCAGCCTGGTTTCCTTGCGCAGCGACTACCGCACGCTGGCCGCCCTCAAGGCCTACCTGGGCACCGAACAGCGTATCGCCGAACTGAGCCTGAGAAGCAAGGCGTCGATGAACAAGGCCCGCCGCTACGAGAAGGACTTCTTGCTGAAGGTGCGGGAGTTTGGTTTCTACGAGGCCAAGTCCCGTTATGCGACGCTGCTGCAGAACGAGATTGCCCAAATCCAGCAGAACATGGCGGCGATCCGCCGGCTGCGGAGCGACCCCGCCACGCTCAAGGAAACAGGGGAAATCGAACGAATCACGGACAGCTACGAGTCCGGCTTCCTGCAGGTGGTCGAACGCTACGGCTGGCTCGGCCATATCGGCTCGGGGCTGGAAGGCGAGTTCCGCGCCAAGGCGCACGAGATCGAGACCATCATCGTGCCGCGCACCTTGCCCCGGTTGACTATCGATCTGCCGACGCTGCGCCGGCACGAGAAGGATTTCCTGCTACGCGACCAGGACAAAGATATCGCCGCGCTGCAGGCCACGGCGGAGCGCTTCAAAGCCGAGGCCGAGTTCACCCACCTGTCGCCACCGCTAGGGGCCAGGCTCGGCACGCTGCTCGACGACTATGTGGCATCGTTTCAGCACTATGTCCAAATCCAGGAGGGGGTCGATGTGGAAATGGAGCGCTATCTTGCCGCCGTCAACGCCGTCGAGCCACTGCTGGAACGGCTCCATGCCGATACCGAGAACAGTGCCACCAGCACCCTGAGCCAGATCGAGGGACTGGCCCGCGCCAGCACCTGGACGGCGATCGGCACCGGTCTGGCCGCGCTACTGCTCGGCAGCCTTGTCGCCACCTTGATCTCCCGCAACATCAACCATTCCGTACGCCGCTGCATGGACTTTGCCGGGCGCATCGGGTGCGGCGACCTCACGACCCGGCTGCCGCCGGCTGGCGGCCACGAATTCGGCGTGCTGAGCACCGCAATGAATGATATGGCCGATGTGCTGCTTGAGAACCAAACTGCCGTTACCCGGCTGAACCGCACGCTGCAGGTGCTGAGCGAGTGCAACAAGGTGCTGGTGCGGGCCACCGAAGAGCGTACGCTGCTCGATGATATTTGCCGCCACATCGTCGACATCGGCGGCTACCGCCTGGCCTTCGTCGCCTACGCTACCCCGGAGCAGGCGACGGCGTGGCAACGGGTAGCGCATACGGCAAGCAGCGAAGGGCCGGACATTCTGCCGGCGGATGGCGGCGCCGAGCCGACCGGCACCGCCATCCGGACGGCCCAAACGGTCATCCGCCATGATCTGCCGCCAGGGTACGGCGTGGCGGCGGCCATCTCCCTGCCCTTGATGGCCGCCACCCAGGTGCTCGGCGCACTGACCCTGTACTCGGAGGACCTCAGGGCCTTCGATGCCGACGAAGTGGCCCTGCTGCACGAACTGGCCGACGATCTGGCCTTCGGCATCGCGGTGCTGCGCACCAGCACGGCCCGCCAGCGGGCCGAAGAGGCCTTGCGCCTGCGCGAGCGGGCCATCGAATCCAGCAGCAACGGCATCGTCATTGCCGACCTCGGTCTGCCGGACACTCCTATCGTCTACGTCAACCCGGCATTCGAGCGCATCACCGGCTATACGGCGACCGAGGCCATCGGGCGCAACGACCGCTTCCTGCTGGGCGAAGATCGGGAGCAGCGGGCACTGGAGGAGATTCACGTCGCGCGGCGGGAACAGCGTGCCGGCCAGGCCGAACTGCGCCATTACCGCAAGGATGGTTCGCTGTTCTGGAACGAGCTGACCGTGGCGCCGGTGCATGACGAGGGAGGCCGGGTCACCCATCTGGTGAGCGTGATCAGCGATATCACCGAACGCAAAGCCTACGAGGCGCAACTGGAGCATCAGGCCACCCACGACGCGCTGACCGGGCTGGCCAACCGCAACCTGCTGATGGACCGCCTGCGCCAGACCATGCTGCACGCGCAGCGTGCCAAGCAGCTGATCGCCGTGCTGCTGCTCGATCTGGATCGTTTCAAGCTGGTCAACGACAGCCTCGGCCACGACAGTGGCGACGCGCTGCTGGTGACCACCGCCGCACGGCTGCTGGAATGCGTGCGGCTCACCGATACGGTGGCCCGCCTGGGCGGCGACGAGTTCGTGGTCATCCTCACCGACCTAACCCGGGCTGATGACGCGGTACCGATAGCACGCAAGATACTGGCGACCCTGGCGCAACCCGAAACGATTGCCGGGCGGGAGCTGTATCTCAGCGCCAGCATCGGCATCAGCGTCTACCCCGGCGACACGGAATCGGAAGCGCAACTGCTGAAGTACGCGGATGCGGCCATGTACCAGGCGAAAGCGCAAGGGCGCAACGGCTTCTGTTTCTACGCCCCGGACATCAATGCCAAAGCGATGCGGAACATGGAAATGGAGGTGCGCCTGCGCCATGCGCTGGAGCGGGAGGAGTTCGTGCTGCACTACCAACCCAAGGCAGACCTGCTCAGCGGCCGCGTCGTCGGCATGGAGGCACTAATCCGCTGGCAGGCTCCGGATCTGGGCATGGTTTCGCCAGCGGAATTCATCCCGGTAGCGGAGGACAGCGGCCTGATCCTGCCCATTGGCGAGTGGGTGCTGCGCACGGCGTGCACGCAAGTCAAGGCCTGGCAGGACGCCGGGCTGGCGGTGGGGCGGGTCGCCGTCAACGTGTCCGCCCGCCAGTTCCGTCAGCACGATCTGGTCGACAGGGTGTCGCGCATTCTGCAGGAGACCCACCTGGAATCGAAGCTGCTGGAACTGGAGCTCACCGAGAGCATGATGGTGGACGAGCCCGACCAGGCCGTGCTCATGCTGCAGCAGTTGAAAGACATCGGGCTGCACTTGTCGCTGGACGATTTCGGCACCGGCTCGTCCAACCTGAGTTACCTCAGGCGCTTTCCCATCGACACGCTCAAGATAGACCAGTCGTTCGTACGGGACATCATGAACAATCCCGACGACGGGCTGATCGCCATGGCCGTGATCTCGCTGGCGCACAGTCTCAAGCGCAAGGTGATCGCAGAAGGAGTGGAAACCGGGGAGCAACTTCACTATCTCCGCCAGCACGGCTGCGACGAGATGCAGGGCTATTACCTGAGCCGTCCCTTGCCGGCCGACAAGTTCGAGGCCCTGCTACGCGAAGGACGCGAGCTACCCCCCCCCCGGAGGACAGCTCTCCCCTGGGCATACCGTCCGCCCAGTGGACGAACCCTACGTCAGCTAACGCGGCCGGCTGAGCTGACCATGGTCGTGCCAACATGAAAAAGCGGCAGGACGAACGCGGAGCCGCGCGCGGCGATCGCGGCCTCCATGACATTACCGCCATGGAGGCCGGGCAGGGTCTCGAATAACGTTTCAACCCCGAGGGGCATGCTTGAAGCGATCGACCATGGTAACCAGATCGCCGGCGGTCTGGTTGAGCTGGGTGGCCAGCTCCGCCGCCTGATGGACGATGGTCGAGTTGTCTTCGGCCAGCGCGGCGATGCGGGCGATGTTCTGCGCCACGTCGGCGCTGGCGGCGGTCTGCTGCTGCATCGCGGCGGCGGTTTCTTCGCACTTGAGCGCCGAATCGCTGGCCTGGCGGTGGATGCCGTCGAGATCGGCCACGGTCAGGCCGACCCGCTCCAGCCCGACGTCCATCTGGCTGCGGGCGGAGTCCATCAGCCTGGCGGCGGCGAAGGTTTCCTGGCGGATGCCGTCGACCAGCGTGGTGATTTCCAGCGTCTGCTGGCTGGTACGCTCGGCCAGCTTGCGTACCTCGTCGGCGACCACGGCGAAGCCGCGTCCGCTCTCGCCGGCACGGGCGGCCTCGATCGCCGCGTTGAGCGCCAGCAGGTTGGTCTGGTCGGCAATCTCGCGAATGGCGGTGATGATGGTGCTGATGTGCTGCGACTTCTCACGCAGCTGGCCGATCGACTCCCCTGCCCGGCCCAGCGCCGCCGAGGTGTCGCGCATGACACCACTGGTTTCATCCATGCGTGTGCGGCCGGAGTCCAGGCTATCCTGCATGCCGAACACCATCTGCTGCGACTCGCGGGTATTGTCCTTGACCATGGCAATACCGCTCGCCATTTCCTCGACCGCCGCGGCAATCTCGGTGGACGAGGCGGTCTGGGTTTCCGCTGCATTCGCCGCCCGGCCGGAGACCGCCTGCAATGAATCGGCTGCGGCCACCAGCTGATGGGCGTTGTACTTGACCTGGGACAGCGTGGCGGCGAACGATTCGACCAGATGGTCGAAGGCTTGCCCCATGCGCGCGACCTCGTCGCTACCGGGGACTCGCGTGCGGACCGACAGGTCCAGATCCTGGCTCATCCCGGTCATGACCCGTTCCAGGCGGCGTACCGGGTGGCAGATGCCGCGGTAGATCAGCAGAGCCAGCACAAACAGCAGCAGCAGTGCGACTACGGTGCTGCCGATGGTGAGCTGCAGGCTGGAGCGGGCCTGGTCACGCGCCGCCTCGAGGCGGACGGCCATGTCGGCCAGCAGGCTGTCCTGCAGGGTCTTGAGGCCGGCGATGCGGCGGGTGGTGTCGGCAAACCATTGCTGCGGCGCCACCCCAACCGGCGTACCGAGCGGCTGGCTGCGGATGGACTGGCGCAACGCCAGCACCGCCTGTCCCTCCGGGCTTTGCGCCTGCGCTTCGGCCTGCTGCAGGAAATGCACCGAGGCCAGCTGCCGCGCCTGCGCGGCGCACACCTCCTGTTTGGCCACCAGCGCGTCAAACTGGCTCAGACTGGCCTGGTCAAAAACGCCCTGAGCCAGCACCCCGTTGGCGAAGCCGCGCTCACGGCCAGCAAATTCCTTCTCGCACAGCACGTTGAGCAGGACCACCGTCTGGCGCAACGCGTCTGCTTCCTGACCGGACTTGGCCAACCGGGAGATCAGCGCCGTCAGAGTCTCGATGCGGGAAGAAAACGCCCCGAACACCGCCGGGGCGGCCACGGCACGGGCATTGATGGCCGACCGCTGCTGCAGCAGGGCCTCGATGCTCTCGGCGACCCGGCTGCCCTGCCCCTCCGCATCGTCGCCGGCCAGGCCGGCCTTGAAAGCGGCGAGCGCCTCGGCGGTCTTGCCGCGGGCGTCTTCCAGGGCCGCCGGCACACCGCCTTGCGCGTGCAGGTAGCCGTTGCTCAGGCCGCGCTCCACCTGTAAGGCGTGAATCAGGCCGCTGGCCTGGCCCGCCGTGCGCACTTGCCGCTGCGATAGTTCCAGCTGCTGTACCCCGTGCCAGCGTTCCAGTGAAATCACCGACGCCAGGCCGACTGTCACCAGGGCAAAGGGAACCAGCAACAGCAGCAGCTTGCCGGCAAGGGAAAGGCGGGACAGCATCGACGTCGACTCCAGTTGAATACATATGGGAAGGCAATAAGCATGCCTATCCATTTTAGCATGCTTCATCAGCATGAAATGCTCGCCACCACGCTCATGATCGTGGCCAACAGGGATGGAAAACGGGACAAATCGCTCCGCCATCGGGCACAATGCGGGGCATGTCGGCAGGGCGGTGAAGGCGGCCGCTACGGCGGCATAACTCCCCGTCATGGTAACGGCTCCGCCGCCCTGACACACTCGTCCGAAAGAACTAATCGGCCCCGACCATGGTCTCTTTTCGTTTGCATGGAGTTTTGACCGGGCCAAAGCCCCCCTCTTCTAGCAGGCCAACTTAGGCCAATCCTATCCACTCGCCGGGCATTGCCGGCTGGAGAACTTGCCTATGGATACCTTGCTGCGTACGCTGGCCGACGGCCAG
>JACPUY010000161.1 GCA_016192025.1 Pseudogulbenkiania sp.
GAGATGCTCAAGCCGGAAGGCATGGCCCGTGTGGCGTTCAGCTCCGGCGGCTCCGATGCCGTCGAGACGGCGTTGAAGCTGGCGCGCCAGTACTGGCGCGTATCGGGTCAGCCGGACCGTACCAAGTTCATCTCGCTGAAGCAGGGCTACCACGGCACCCATTTCGGTGGCGCGTCGGTCAACGGCAACACCGTGTTCCGCCGCAACTACGAACCGATGCTGCCGGGTTGCTTCCACGTGGAAACGCCGTGGACCTACCGCAACCCGTTCACCGACGACCCGGAAGAACTGGCCAAGATCTGCGCCGAGATGCTGGAGCGTGAAATCCTGTTCCAGAGCCCGGACACCGTGGCCGCCTTCATCGCCGAGCCGATCCAGGGCGCGGGCGGGGTGATCGTGCCGCCGGCCAGCTACTGGCCGCTGATCCGCGCGGTGTGCGACAAGTACGGCGTGCTCTTGATCGCCGACGAGATCGTCACCGGCTTCGGTCGCTCCGGCTCGATGTTTGGCAGCCGCCTGTGGGGCGTGAAGCCGGACATCATGTGTCTGGCCAAGGGCATCACGTCCGGTTACGTGCCGCTCGGCGCCACCGTGGTCAACGACCGCGTTGCCGACGCCTTCGCGCAGAACCAGGACTTCGGCGGCGCCATCATGCACGGCTATACCTATTCGGGCCACCCGGTGGCCTGCGCCGCCGCCATCGCCAACCTCAAGATCGTGCGCGACGAGAACCTGCCGGGCAACGCGGCCGCCCAGGGCGAATACCTGCTGGCCAAGCTCAAGCCGTTCGCCGACAAGTACGCGGCGGTGGGCGAGGTGCGCGGTCGCGGCCTGATGGTGGCGCTGGATCTGGTGGTGGACAAGAGCACGCGCG
Source organism: Pseudogulbenkiania sp. (assembly GCA_016192025.1). Lineage (GTDB taxonomy): Bacteria > Pseudomonadota > Gammaproteobacteria > Burkholderiales > Chromobacteriaceae > Pseudogulbenkiania. The sequence continues at coordinate 875 of JACPUY010000161.1, forward strand.
AACCGATCGATCCGATGGGCGGCTACGCCAACAAGGTGGCGGAGATTGCACGCGAGAACGGCGTGCTGGTACGCCCGGTCGGCACCAAGATCATCCTGTCGCCGCCGCTGGTGATCCAGCCAGCGCAGCTGGACGCCATCGTCACCGCGCTCGATGCCGGCCTCGCCGGGGCGTGACCGCGCGTTGATGCCTTGACGGTCTGCGGCGGGCTGGCCCGCTGCAGTTTGCCGGTGGTCTGCATGGAGGATTCGTCATGGCCATTTCCGCCCTTACCGGCTACGCGGCCGAGCACTACGCGCGCCGCTGCATCGACACCGTGACCGGTCTGGTCCCGGTGTCGTCCTGTGCCTTCTACCGGGTGGATGCGCAACTGCGTCCACGCGACTACCTGTTGCACCGGCTGGCTGGCCGGGTACATCAGGTCTACCTGTCGCACTACCAGCACCTCGATCCGCTGCATCCGGCCCGCTTCGGCTCCGGCCGCCACGGTGTGGTGCCGATGGCCGAGGCGCTGCCAAAGCGGCTGCGCCAAGGTTCGACCTACGGCGCCTTCATGTCGCGCCATGGCATGGCCGACGTGGTGGAGCTGTTCGTGCGCAGCCGGGGCAGGGTGGTGGCGGGTTTTTCGCTGATCCGCACCGAGGAACTGGGGCCGTTCAGTGCCGGCGAGGTGCAAACGCTGGAGCATCTGCACGGTTTGCTGGAACTGGCGGCGGAAAGCAGCCTGCCACCGCTGGAGTCGGCCGGGGTGGTCGTCGCGGGGCCACGGCTGACGCCGCGCGAGCACGAGATCGCCCTGCTGGTGCGCGATGGCGCGTGCAACAAGACCATCGCCCGCATGCTCGATCTGGGCTTGCCCACCGTCAAGACCCATCTGCAACATCTTTTTCGCAAGTTCGACGTATCGAATCGCACGGAGCTCGTCCGCCAGCTGTTTCTGGCAGAAGACGGGCCAATAGACGATAAGCTGGCCAATTAGTGCCCAGACCAGATCGGGCCCTGCAAAAATAAAGGTTATAGGGGCCCGGGTTAGAGAGAAATCCTGAGGAGTAACTAGAGATGTCACTTCATCAAAAACTGAACAAATACCTCGATCAAGGGGTAGTGGGCTTTCCGGTCGCGCTGGCCAGTTCGGTCGGCGTGGTCATGGCCAGTCCGGTCATCCTGACCGTCACCAGCGGTTTCGGCATGGCGGGCAGTACCTTCGCGCTCGCTATGCTGATCGCCTTCATCATGATGCAGGCGCAGGCCACCACCTTCTCCGAGGCGGCCTCGATGCTGCCCACCTCTGGCGCGGTGTACGACTACATCTCCTGTGGTCTGGGCCGCTTCTTCGCCATCACCGGCACCATTACCGCCTACCTGCTGGTGCACGTGTTTGCCGGCACCGCCGAGACCATCCTGTCCGGCATCATGGCGCTGGTGAACTTCGAGCACCTGAACACCATGATGGAGCACAGCGGCACCTCGTGGATGGTCGGGGTCGGGCTGGTGATCTTCTTCGGCATCCTCAATGCGCTGGGCATCACGATTTTCGGCAAGGCCGAGATCGTGCTGACCTTCGGCATGTGGGCCACGCTCACCGTCTTCGGGGTGATCGGCCTGGTCAAGGCGCCGGCGGTGTCGCTCGACGGCTGGTTCGGCAGCCCCTTGTCATTGTCCGACCCGACCATGGTCCTGAGCCTGATCGGCATGGCGATGTTCATGTTCGTCGGCTTCGAGCTGGTCACCCCGCTCGCGCCCGAGCTGAAAAACGCCGGCCGCAACATCCCGCGTGCCGCCAAGCTGGGCCTCACTGGTGTTGCCGCCACCATGTTCATCTACGGCGCGGCCATGGTGCATCAGGTGGCCAACGTGCCGATGGACCCGAACAATGCCGCTGGTCCGCACCTGCTGGATACCCCCATGGCCATTCCGGCCTTTGCCGAGCAGGTGATGGGGCCGTTCGGCAAGATCTGGCTCGGTATCGGCCTGCTGTTCGCCGGCGCCGCGACCATCAACACGCTGATCGCCGCCTTGCCGCGCATCCTGTACGGCATGGCGCTCGACGGTGCGCTGCCCAAGGTGTTCACCTACCTGCACCCGCGCTTCAAGACCCCGCTGTTCGGCATCCTGGTGGCGGTGGTCGTACCGTGTACCTATTCGGCCATCATCCAGGGCAATCTCGACCGCATCATGCCTTTGGTGTTGGCCGCCGTCTGCGCCTGGGGTACCGCCTATCTGCTGGTGACGCTGTCGGTGGTGCTGATGCGCCTGCGTCGTCCTGACTTTCCGCGTGCCTACCGCTCGCCGTGGTTCCCGCTGCCGCAGATCATCTCCAGCGCCGGCATCATCATCGCGATCTGGTACATCACCCCGCCCGGCATGAATCCGCGCGACATCTACGAGCCGTTCGGCATCATGCTCGGGCTGACCGCGCTGTACGCGCTGTTCTGGACCGTCGTCGTGCAGAAGGTCAACCCGTTCCGCCCGGTGCCGATCGAGCAAATCCTGGAGGAGGAATTCGGCAAGGCAGGCGACCACGCTTCGCTGATCGATGAAGAGCTGGAACGTGTTGCGTCGGCTGGCTGATCTCATCCTGCGCGAGCGTCAGCCCAAGGGTTACCGCCCCGGGTTGACGCTGGAGCGGGTGCGGCGCGACCTGGCGCCGTTCGACTGCACCATGCCGGACGCCACCCGCCTGTGCTGTACGGCAGTGGCTGGGGCGCCGGTTTTCGAGGTGCACGAGCGGGTCGAGCCCTTGTTCCTGTCGCATACCGTGCTGTGCGAGTTCGTGCTGTCTCTGCCGGCAGGCAAGGTGGGCGAGGGGAGTGGGCGGATCGAGATTCGCCACACCGGCGTCATCAAGCGCCAGGGTATCGCCTGTGTCGTCAAACAGGGCGCTCCGGCGCTCCTTGTCGCACTGGCGGAGCGCATCCAGTACGATGCCGTGCTCCAGGCCGCCATCCTGCCGCTCGATTTTCGCCGCTGCGTGCTGACTCATGACGATCAGGGCTGGCGCGTGCTGATCGAGCATTTCGGGGCGAGCGAGGTGGTCAACCGGTTCCCGGCGATGCGCCGCTATATCCGGCTGACTGCCGAACAGCGGGGGCATTTGCTGGACAGTTTTACGGCATTCCGGCGCATTCTGGCCTGATGCGCTGGTAAACCAAACGACAGGGGCCGGTCTCGCATGAGACCGGCCCCTGTCGTTTGTCGGTCCGCTTAGGGCAAGGTGGCTTCTTCGACGTTGTCCGAATCGGCCGGGGTGGGGATGGCTTGAGGGGCCGGCAGCTTTTCCAGTTCGCTCAACAGCTCGATCAGCTGCTCCAGCTTCTCGCTGCCGAAGTACGACTCGATCTGCTCGTAGCAAGATTCGGAAATCGGCGCGATACGGTGGGTCAGCGCCCGTCCTTCCTCCGACAGTGAGACGATCAGCCGGCGGCTATCGACGGTGTCCTTGGTGCGATGGACCAGCCCGGCCTTTTCCATGCGCACCAGGATGCCGGTCAGGCTGGGCGACAGGATGCAGGCCAGATCGGCGATCACGCCGGCTTCCAGTTCGCCGCGGTCGTCCAGCAGGCGCAGGATGCGCCATTGCTGTTCGGTCAGGCCGAAGCTGTTCAATACCGGGCGGAAGTAGGCCATGACCGCTTCGCGTGCGCGCAGCAGGTGTTGGGGTAGGCGGTGTTGATGGTGGGGTAGAGGGTTTTTCATGGGGGCAGACGGTTGGCGAGAGTATTAGTTAATATTTTAATCTTCTACTGAAGATATGCCTAGGCTGGTGTCACGGTATTTCCTCATCCTTCTGGCTGATGCCGGCATGAAACCGCTCTTCCTACACTGGCTATTCATCCGAATACCGAGCCAGGGGAGAGTATGTCATTCCATCAGAAAACCGTCGTCATCACCGGTGCCGGCACCGGCATCGGGGAAGCCTGCGCCCGCCGCTTCGCCAGGGAAGGGGCCAATGTGGTGCTGATCGGCCGCCGCCGCGAGCCGCTCGAGCGAGTCGCCGCCGATATCGGCGGGCTGGTGTTGGCCGGTGACGCCGCCAGCGCGGCCGATTGGCACGGCTTCGTGGAGCGCATCGTCGCCGAGTTCGGCGGCATCGACGCGCTGGTCGCCTGCGCCGGCGGCATGGGCTTCGGCAGCGCGACCGACACCGATGATGCGGCGTGGCAGGCCTCGCTGCAGGCCAATCTCAACAGCGCCTTCGTCAGCGCCCGCGCCTGCCTCCCGGAGCTGGTCAAGCGGCGCGGTGCCATCGTGTTGATGGCCTCTATCGCCTCCTTGGCCGCCGGCCCTGGCGTGTGCGGCTACACCACCACCAAGCACGCCCTGATCGGCCTGACCCGTTCGCTGGCACGCGATTACGGCCCGGCTGGAGTACGGGTGAACGCCGTTTGCCCGGGCTGGGTGCGTACCCCGATGGCCGATGCGGAAATGCAGCCGCTGATGGAGCACTACGGTGATGATCTGGACGCAGCCTATCGCCGCGTCACCGCCGACGTGCCGCTGCGCCGCGCCGCCAGTGCCGACGAGATCGCCTCGGTGTGCCGTTTCCTGGTGTCGGACGAGGCGTCGATCATCACCGGCGCGACCTTGGTGGCCGACGGTGGGTCGACCATCGTCGACGTGCCGACGCTGGCCTTCGAGCACTTGTAATCCCGGTCCCAGAACACAAGCTCCCTGTCCCGGCAACAGCCAGTCGGGCAGGGGGCTTGTGCGTGGGCGGGGGTTTCGTAGGGTGGGTTGGCCTGCAAGGCGTAACCCACCGAATGGCGGCTCAACCCAAGGCCGCCGTCGACTCCGGCAGTGTGGCGCCACCATCGACGATGATGGTCTGACCGGTGATGTACGAGGCCGCGTCCGAGGCGAGAAACAGCATCGCCGCGGCGATATCGGCCGGCTCACCAAGACGCCCGAGCGGGATGCCGCGGGCGATGTCGGCGTTGAGGCTTTCGTCGCCGAGGTTGCCCATCGCCGGGGTGCGGATCATGCCCGGCTCCACGCCGTTGACGGTAATGCCGCTCTTGGCCAGCTCCAGCGCCGCTGAGCGGATGAAGCCGTTCACGCCGGCTTTCGACGCCGCGTAGTGGGCCAGCCCCGGATAGGCCACGCGCGGCCCGGTCACCGACGAGGTGGCCAGGATGCGGCCTTGGCCCTGGCGCAGGAACGCCGGCTTGGCTGCCTGGGTGAGCCAGAACAGCGCGCACAGGTTGACCGCCAGCGTGTGCTCCAGAATGGCCGGGGTGATCTGGTCGAACGGCGTGAGCGGGAAGTAGGCGGCGTTGTGTACCACCACGTCCAGCCGGCCGCCGTCCTGCTCGACTTGGGCGATCAGCGCGTCGATCTGTTCGTGTTGCGACAGGTCCACTTCATACGTGCGCACCGTGCTGCCGGCTCGGCGCAGCGCTTCGGCCGTCTCCTCGGCGCGGTCCTGTTGCAGGTCGGCAATGGCGACGGTGGCGCCGTGGGCAGCGAAGGTGGCGCTGATGCCGCCGTCGCCCTTGACCACCTTGAGCGACGCGCCCCCGAGGACGTCCTCGCGGAACTGCACGGTGAACTCGGCC
>JACPUY010000162.1 GCA_016192025.1 Pseudogulbenkiania sp.
ACCCGGCAGGGCGCCGGCCAAGCCGACGAAACCGCCGAAAGTCATGCTGTAGAAGAACATGAACCACCAGCTATCCTTGTCGCCCAGCACCTTGAGGTAGTCGGCCATCGACTTGGCTGGAGCGCGATTGGGAGCGTTCTTGGCCACCAGGCAGAACACCACGAACACCACCCCCAGCGGCAGCAGCGCGAAGCCGAACACGTTCTGCCAGCCGAAGGCCACCGCCAGACCCGGTGCCAGCAGCGCGGCGAACACCGTGCCGGAGTTGCCGGCGCCGGCGATGCCCATGGCCGTCCCCTGATGCTCCGGCGGATACCACTGCGAAGCCAGCGGCAGCGACACCGCGAATGCGGCCCCGGCCACGCCGAGGAACAGGCCGAGCAGCAGCGACTGATGGAAGGAGTGCACGCCGAAGTACCAGGCGGCGCCGAGCGCCACCATCACCACCACCTGGCCAAAGATGCCGGCGGTCTTGGGCGACAACCGGTCCACCATCAGGCCGATGCCGAAGCGCAGCACCGCACCGGCCAGGATCGGCGTGGCCACCATCATGCCGCGCTGCTGGGCGGTCAACCCCAGGTCGCCGGCGATCTGGATTGCCAGCGGGCCGAGGATGTACCAGACCATGAAGCTCAAGTCGAAATAGAGAAACGCTGCCAGCAGCGTGGGCCAGTGGCCGGCCTTCCAGAAACCCTTGTTCATGTACCTTCTCCCGTTGATCGGTGCGAGCATGTCGCCGAGCAAAAAAAGCGTCCGCTACCGCAGTGCTCACTGCAGGAAGCGGACGCCGTTGTCCGTACCAAGTGAAAGACCTGCATCGGCCTCCCCCTTGCCTTCGGGCAGCCCGGCCTTCGTTGGCCCGGCTCCCGAATCCGAATTGTTCAGTAGTTACCTAGCAACTAGCGTGCCAGCCCTGATCCTGTGCTGTAGACGCCCACCCCGGCCTGCCAGCCTCGTTGACGCACAGCACAAGTGCGCCGATGCACCAGCTCGGAACATCGCACCCGCCCGGAGCATGAAAAAGGCGGGGAAAGCCATCGCCTCCCCCGCCTTGTTACGCCTTGGACCAATTACGCTGCCGGGCGCAGATGTTTCTGATACAGAAACTCCAGCACCGCGCTGCGGTAGCCGTGGTAGGCACTGTCGTTGGCCAATGCCAGTCGCTCGCGCGGGCGCGGCAGCTTGACCTCGAGGATCTCGCCGACGGTGGCGGCCGGACCGTTGGTCATCATCACGATGCGGTCAGACAGCAGCACCGCCTCGTCCACGTCGTGCGTCACCATCACCACGGTGGCCTGGGTGGCCTCGACGATCTTCACCAACTCGTCCTGCAGGTTGGCGCGGGTCAAGGCATCGAGCGCACCGAACGGTTCGTCCATCAGCAGCACCTTGGGTTCCATCGCCAGCGCCCGGGCGATGCCGACGCGCTGCTTCATGCCGCCGGACACCTCGTGCGGATACTTGTCGCGAGCGGGGCTCAGGTTGACCAGCGCCAGCGCGGCCTCGGTGCGCGCCTTGAGCTGGGCCTTGCTCTCCCGTTGGCCAAACACCTTTTCCACGGCAAGGTAGATGTTGCCGTAACAGGTCAGCCACGGCAGCAGGCTGTGGTTCTGGAACACCACCGCGCGCTCCGGCCCCGGCCCGTCGATCTCGCGCCCACCGCACAGCGCGATGCCGGCGCTCGGGTCATACAGCCCGGCGACGATGTTAAGCACGGTGGACTTGCCGCAGCCGGAATGACCGATCAACGATACGAACTCGCCCTGGCGAATGGTCAGGTTGACGTCGCGCAGCGCCACGAAACGGCCCTTGCGGCTATCGAAGCTCTTGCCCACGCCTTGCAACTCGACGAATTTTTCCATGACTCACACTCCCTGACCGAAGCTGAAGCGGCGGGCCAACAGGATCAGCGCCTGTTCCAGCAGCAGCCCGACCAGCCCGACGATGAAGATGGCGATGATGATGTGCTCGACGTTGAGGTTGTTCCACTCGTCCCACACCCAGAAGCCGATGCCCACACCGCCGGTCAGCATCTCGGCCGCCACGATCACCAGCCAGGCCACGCCGATCGACAGCCGCACCCCGGTCAGCACGTGCGGCAGCACCGACGGGAACAGGATGGTGGTGAACACCTTGAACTCGGACAGTCTCAGCACGCGCGCCACGTTGAGGTAATCCTGCGGCACCGCGCGCACCCCGGCGGCGGTGTTGAGGATCATCGGCCACACGCTGGAGATGAAGATCACCCAGATCGACGCCGGGCTGGCGGCCTTGAACACCAACAGGCCGATCGGCAGCCAGGCCAGCGGGCTGACCGGGCGCAGCAGGCTGATCACCGGGGCGAACATGGCCGAGACGAAGGCGAAGCGGCCAAGGATAAAACCGGCGGGAATACCCACCAGCGCCGCCAGGCCGAAACCGACGCCGACGCGCCCGAGCGAGTTGAGGATGTTCCAGCCCACACCCTGGTCATTGGGCCCGTTCTGGTAGAACGGATCGGCGAACAGCAGCTTGGCCGACTCCCAGGTGCTCATCGGCCCCGGCAGGCTGCCGCCGCTCGATTTGGCGACCACGGCCCAGACCATGGCCAGCAGCGCCAGCCCCAACAGCGGCGGCACTACGGCCTTGATCGCCTGCACCAGAAGGCGCACCACGGGCGAAGTGTCGGCCGACTCCAGCGACGGGAAGCGGCGCTTGAAGGCGGCACGCGCCGGTAGTTTCTGTTCCACGGTCTTGCCCTCCGTGCCGCTCACGACACTGGCTTCATGCTTGATGGCTTGCATGGCAGTTCTCCTCTAGCCCGAGACTCAGGCGCGAATCTTGAACGAAGCGGCGTAGCCCTTGGGGTCCTTGCCGTCCCACACCACGCCGTCGATCAGCTTGGCCGAGCGCAGGTCGGAACCCGGCACCGCCACCTTGGCCATGGCGGCGGCCTCCTTGTACAACGCGATCTGGTTGATCTGCTTGGCCACGCCGAGGTAATCCGGATCGGCCTTCAACAGCCCCCAGCGCTTGTGCTGGGTCAGGAACCACATGCCGTCGGACAGATACGGGAAGTTGACCTTGCCGCCGTCGAAGAACTTCATCAGGTTGGGGTCTTGCCACTTCTTGCCGAGGCCATCTTCGTAGGCGCCCATGAAGCGGCCTTCGATCACCGGCTCCGGCGCGTTGACGTAGGCCTTGTCGGAAATCAGCTTGGCCACGCTGGCGCGGTTCTTCACGTCGTCGATGTAACGCGAGGCATCCAGCAGCGCCGCCACCAGCGCACGTGCGGTGTTAGGGTTCTGCTTCACCCAGTCGCCGGTGCTGCCGAGCACTTTCTCCGGGTGACCGGCCCAGATCTGCTGGGTGGTGGCCACGGTGAAGCCGATGTTGTCGGCGATAGCGCGGGCGTTCCACGGCTCACCCACACAGTAGCCATCCATATTGTCGACGCGCATATTGGCCACCATCTGCGGCGGCGGCACGACGATGGTCTTGACGTCGCTCATCGGGTTGATGCCCTGCGCCGCCAGCCAGTAGTACAGCCACATCGCGTGGGTGCCGGTCGGGAAGGTCTGGGCGAAGGTGTACTCGCGCGGCTCGGCCTTGATCAGCTTGGCCAGCGCGGCGCCGTTGGTGATACCCTTGGCCTTGAGCTGATTGGATAGCGTGATGCCCTGGCCGTTCTGGTTCAGCGTCATCAGCACCGCCATGTCCTTCTTCGGCCCGCCGATGCCCAGGTGCACGCCGTACATCAGCCCGTACAGCACGTGCGCGGCGTCCAGTTCGCCGTTGACCATCTTGTCGCGCACCGCAGCCCAGCTGGCTTCCTTGCTCGGCACAATGGTGATGCCGTACTTCTTGTCGAAGCCCATCTTGGACGCCACGATCACCGAGGCGCAGTCGGTAAGCGGAATGAAGCCGACCTTGACTTCGGTTTTTTCCGGCTTGTCGGAGCCAGCGGCCCAGGCGCTGCTGGCGATGCCAGCCGGCAGGGCGCCGAGCAAGGTGGTAGAACCCATGACAGACAGTGCTCCCTTGAGAAAATCACGGCGCTCCGGTGCAGCCGGCAGACTGGTATCGATCAACGTGTGCTTGCTATCCATTCTCTTCTCCCTCTTTGCAGAAAAAAACAGCAGAAAAATAAAAAGGCGCCAGTCGTCCCGCTCCGCATCGGAGTCGGGTCGACAGGCGCCGTTGCCCGTCTGGGCTTCGCCACCGCCTTTGGCAGCTCACCCGGTCGTTGCACTATATGCAACTACCGTGCCAGCAACCAATCCGCTGATTTACAAGGAAAATATTCTGGACAGTCTATATTTGTGCACAGCACACGTGCGCCTTGCACCAGAGCGGGCTCAGCCTTTGAGCCAGTTGGCCAGCTCCACCACCTCGCGCGCCACGTCGCCGAGCTTCTTCTGCGCCTTCATCGCGCGCTCGCGCAGTTGGCGATAGGCCTCATCCTCACCAATGCCCTTCATCTGCATCAACAGGCCCTTGGCCTTCTCCACCACTTGGCGATCGGCCAGGCGCTGGCGCATGTTGTCCATTTCTTCGCGCCGCTCGCGCTCCAGCGAGTAGCGTTCGATCGCCACTTCCAACAGGGGCTGGATGCGCTCAGGCACCACCTCGCCCACCACGTAGGCCGCCACCCCGGCGGATAAGGCGGCGCGGATGGTGTCGCGGCGGGCATCATCGGTAAACATCACCACCGGCCGCTCACTGTGCGCGCTGACTACGCAGACATGCTCCAGCATGTCGCGCGACGGCGCATCCGAGTCGATCAACACGATGTCGGGGCGGATGCTGTCGATCATCTCACCCAGCCGCAGCGACACTTCCACTTCTGCAATCACGCGCACTCCGGCCTGCGTCAGCGCTTCCTTGAGCGCGGCCGCCTTGCCCGAGCCGTCGTTAACCAGCATTACCGTAAGCACTGTCATCTCCCTATTGCACAGAAAAGGTGAAGCAAGCACCATGCCGGGTCCACACTCTCTAAGGTTGGTCGAAGACCATGAACAATGCAACGCGCTGCCCATGGTGCGGAAACGACCCACTCTACATAGCCTACCATGACCAGGAATGGGGCGTGCCGGTGTACGACGACCGCAAGCTGTTCGAGATGTTGCTACTGGAAGGGGCGCAGGCCGGGCTGGCGTGGATCACCATCCTCAGGAAACGCGAAGGCTACCGCGCGGCGTTTTACGACTTCGACCCGGTCCGCGTCGCGGCAATGGATGACAATGACATCGAGCGACTGCTGCAGGACCCGGCCATCGTGCGCAACCGGCTGAAGATCCGCAGCGCCATCCGCAACGCGCGGGTGTTTCTTGAGCTGCAGCATCAGCACGGCAGTTTTGCCACCTGGCTATGGGCACAGGTTGACGGGCGACCGGTGGTCAACCGCTGGCACAGCCTGGCCGAGTGCCCGGCGTCCACCCCGCTATCGGACAGCATCAGCAAACAGCTGAAGAAGGCCGGCATGAACTTCGTCGGCAGCACGGTGATCTATGCCTTTTTGCAGGCCACCGGCGTGGTCAACGACCATCTGGTCAGCTGCCACCGTCACCCGGGGTGGCAAGACTGAGTCGCCCAACAAAAACGCCGGGCCGGGAAGACCCGGGCACCGGCGCTGCGCCTTGCTGACACAAACCATGCGATAAGGTTTTAATCGTCGTGATCGTGGTGATGGTGGCGGTGATGCTTCTTGTGCTTGTGCACTTCGACGTAGCGATGCTCCACCACCGTGCGCGGCGCTGGCCGGGTCGCAATGCCGGTGCCAATGGCCGCACCGGCCGCCGCGCCAATCATGGCCCCATCGCGCCCGCCCAGCGACGAGCCGATCGCGGCCCCGGCGCCACCGCCCAGCGCCCCGCCGACCACCGCGTTGCCATCCAGGGCGTATGCCGACCCCGTCACCAACAGGCTGCCGGCCAGCAGAGCGACCATCCAACGGTTCTTGTTCATGGCTGTGTTCCTTACGCTATTTCGGACAAGTTGACGGCGGCATCATAACGAAGATCGTCCGGCCGTGCTGTCAAGAAGTACTAACAAATGTTAAGCCCACCATGCAGCCCGTTCCGCCCGCCCTGCCGTCCCCCGGCCCGGCGACACGCCCAAGGGCCAGCCACTCACCATCATGCTGCATTAAGAATTCCATCAACTATTCTTGGCATATGCCATAAACAATACTGATGGGTTCACCAATGTCATTAACCCCCTATTTAACCTGCTACGCGCCATCAAGATAAAGGTGGCGGATGTGCCCGTTTCCCCTGCATAGAGCCGCGATCGGAGGATTGAGCATGGAATACCTGATCAGCCTGCTGAGCGATGAACGATTCATGCCTCACGGACACTGTTATCTGTGGATACCTGAGCTGTTGTGGCTCAACGTCATTTCGGACGGGCTGATCGCCCTCGCTTACCTGACGATTCCAATCACCCTCGTCTACTTCATCCGCAAGCGGCGCGATCTCCCCTTCAACTGGATGTTCGGCGCCTTCGGGGTCTTCATCCTCGCTTGCGGCAGTACCCATGTGATGGACATCTGGACGATATGGCATCCCGACTACTGGCTCTCCGCCTTCGTCAAGGCCCTCACTGCTGTCGCCTCCGTCGTCACCGCCGTGCTCCTCGTCAAGCTGATCCCTGCGGCACTACTCATCCCGAGCCAGCAGCAGCTGGCCCGGGTCAACGCAGAGCTGATGCAGACCAATAGGGAGCTGCAACAGGCCAACCGGCACTTGGCGGAAACCCACGAGCAGTTGCTGCAGTCAGAAAAAATGGCCGCACTCGGCGGGCTGGTTGCCGGGGTCGCCCACGAAATCAACACGCCGGTCGGCATCGTCATCACCAGCGCCTCGCTGCTGGTGCGGGACACGCATACGCTGCGATGCAGCTATGAAAACGACGAGGGACTCACCGAAGAAGAACTGGAAGACTACCTGAGCATCGCGGAACAATCGGCGCAACTGATCGAGGCAAACGCCACCCGCGCCGCCGACCTCATCCAGTCGTTCAAGCAGGTAGCAGTCGATCAGACCGCGGGCGAGCCGCGGCAGATCAATGTGCGCGACTACATCGGCGAAACGCTCACCAGCCTCAGTCCCTCATTGAAGAAAGCAGCAGCTACCGTGACGGTGGAGGGACCGGGCGATCTGGTCGTCACCACCTATCCGGGCGCCCTGGCACAGATCCTTACCAATCTCGTGCTCAATTCGCTGATCCACGGCTTCGACAACGGAGCGGCCGGACAGATCCGCATCGCACTCGCTACGCGCAACGCGCAGGTCATCCTGTCTTACGCCGATAACGGCAAGGGCATTCCTCCCGAACTGCGCAGCAAGGTCTTCGAACCCTTCTTCACCACCCGGCGCAACGAAGGCGGCAGCGGCCTCGGACTGCACATCCTGTACAACCTGGTGACCCGCACCCTCGGCGGCAGCGTACGGGTCGACGATCCTCCCGGCGGCGGAGTCCGGTTCGTCATCGCATTTCCGAGTCGTGCCAGCCAGCCAATCCTGGCCGGGTAATTCACACAACAAGGAAGACACAACATGGCCAAGCTCAATCTCACCAAGAAGGAAACGCCAAGGCTGGGCGGGCGCAGTGCCAACTGGCGCATCCTGATCGTCGACGACGAGCCGGAAGTCCACACGGTGACCCGGCTGGCGCTCAAGAGCCTGCACTTTGCCGGGCGCGGCGTCGAGTTAATCAGCGCCTACAGCGCCGCCCAAGGGCGTGAGGTGCTGGAAACCGAAGATGACATCGCCATCGTGTTGCTCGATGTCGTGATGGAAACCGACGACGCCGGCCTGCGCCTGGTGCAATACATCCGCACGGAGCTGAAGAACACCAATGTGCGCATCGTGCTGCGCACCGGCCAACCCGGCCAGGCGCCGGAAGAGGAAGTCATCGTCACCTATGACATCAACGACTACAAGGCCAAGACCGAGCTGACGGTCCAGAAGCTGTTCACCACCACGGTGACCGCGTTGCGGGCCTACGACTACCTGCAAGCCCTCGACGCACACCGCCGCGGCCTGCAGCAGATCATCGAAACCTCGGATTCGTTGTTCCAGGAGCGCTCGTTGCAGCAGTTCGCCTCCGGCGTGCTGATCCAGCTCGGCTCCTTCCTCGGTGTCGGCAGCAATGGCATCCTGTGCGTGCAACGCATCGCCCCGCCCGGGGACGATGGCGGCGGGCTGCGTATACTGGCCGCCAGCCATCCCGGCTGGACAGGGCAACCGCAGGACTGCGCGGGCGGAGAGCTTGATCCCGAGGTACGCGAGCTGATCCTCGCCACCTTCGAACGCAAGAACCATATCTATGGTCCGACCCATACTACACTCTACCTCGGCCACGAGAGCGAGCAGGCGATGGTAGCCTATCTGCATAGGCCGCCACCGGAGGGTCTCGCCCGCAACCTGGTGGAACTGTTCTGCTCAAAGATTGCCGTCGGCTTCAGCAACGTATGCCTCTACGAACAGCTCAGCCAGGCCAACGCCCAACTAGAACAGAAAGTCGCCGAACGGACGAATGAACTGGCGGAAGCCAACCGGCAACTCAACTATCTGGCCACTACCGACGCCCTGACCGGCCTCCCCAACCGCCGCCATTTCCTCGATGCGCTGAAACGGCAGGCCGCACAGGCCGCACGGGATGGCGCACCGTTCTGCGTGGCCATGCTCGACATCGATCACTTCAAGGCGGTCAACGACCGCCACGGGCATGCGGCAGGGGATCTCATCTTACAGATGGCGGCCGAGCGGCTCGGACGCAATCTGAGGGAGATGGACCTGATGGGCCGCCTCGGGGGGGAGGAATTTGCCGTATTGCTGCCCGGCAGCACGCTGGCCGAGGCCTTGGCCGTGGCAGAACGCCTGCGCAGCGAAATGGCTGCCGCACCGGTGAAAATCGGTCACACCGCGGTGCCGGTAACCATCAGCCTGGGGGTCGCGCAGAGCGTGCCCGGCGAAGCGGGTGGAACCCTGCTCTCACGAGCCGACACCGGGCTCTACCTCGCCAAGAACGGCGGACGCAATCGCGTCTGCGGCGCACCGCTGGCGCCGGCATCGGCCACACCCAGCACCGCCCAGCCCATGACGGAAACCCCGCAGTCTTCGGAATAGCCGTCAGGCAGAACGGAAAAACCAGCTGCCAAACGCGTCTGGCAGCCCACGACGAACTGGCATCACGCCGGGTCGGCAACGCAGGCGTGTCCGCCCAATGGAAAAGCATTACCATCGCTTGTCCTGGCCGCGGCCAGGTGTCCTCAGCGGGGCACGAGGAGCCACACTATGTTGCGGCCGGCAGCGCCTGCCGGGTGACCTGTTCTACCGCCTGCCACAGTGCCAGGCAGGCGTCGATGGCCTCCGTCGCACAGCGGAAGTAGGCATCGGGCGCCAGGCTGATCCGATCGATGCCGATCAGCCTTGTCTCCATCAAAGTCAGCAGCGCATCCACCTTGTGCCGGCACTCTTGCGCGCGGCCAACCAGCGATTGCGTCTCAAGCATGGTCCCGACGTCGGACAAGCAGTCGCGAATGCGCCGCTCCAGAAAACTCAAGCGGATACGGCCGACGGCACCACAGCGGCCTTGGGCGGCAAAGCCGGTGCCCAGAGCCCGGGCCTGACCAATGCTCTCTGTCAGGAGCGGCAGCCGCAGCAGCAGCACCTGAGCCAGCGCGGCAACGGCCGGAGCGCGGGCCTCCAGCAGGCCACCCCGCTCGCCCATGTCACCCAAAAGATAAAGAATCTGCTGCACCAGCGCGGTGTGGGCGGCGAAGCTCTGCTCCGCCGAATAGCCCCGTACCTCCTGACACAGCTGCACCCAGCCGGTGCGAATGTTCTCGAAGCGGCGCCCGGCAGCCGCAAGCTCGGGAAGGAGGGCCAAACGGTCGCCCAGCGCCGACAGGGCACTGTCCACCTCCTGTTGCTTGCTGGCCAAGCGCTCGGCAAACCCCTTGTCGCCACTGAGCAGCGCCGCGGCCATGCCACGATGCTGCTGCATCACCGTCATCAGCGCGACGCCCTTGCCCACGGCATCCAGACTCAAGCGCCGCCGTACGGCACGTTTTGCATTGCTGCGGGCCTGCAGCCAGTGCAGCGTCGTCGTCGCGGTGGCCAATAGCCCCACACTCGTTGCAATCGCTTCCATGATGGTTCTTCCTCTGCTGCGGTTGTCAGGTCTTGAAGCGCAGGACGGCGCCCTGCAATCCTGTCGCCAGTTCCTCAAGGTAGCGGGCCACGGCGGCAGCTTCGTTGCTGGCCGCGTTGTTGGTGTGGGCCTTGCTGGCGATCTCGGCCATGCTTTCCCCAGCGTGGGCACTGGCCAGGCTTTGTTCGCGCGTGGCGGCAGCGATGGCGTGCACCC
>JACPUY010000163.1 GCA_016192025.1 Pseudogulbenkiania sp.
CCAACCTGGTCGACAACGCGGTGCGCTACACTCCGGCCGGCGGCATGGTGACGGTGGCGGTGCGGCAGACGCCGCAGCAGGTGGAGCTGTCGGTGTGCGACAGCGGGCCGGGGATTCCCGCGGCGGAGCGGCAGCGGGTGTTCGAACGCTTCTACCGCGGCGAGTCGGCCGGCGGCGACGGCTGCGGGCTGGGGCTGGCGATCGTCGAGGAGATCGCCCGCACGCATCGGGCGGATATCGCGCTGGAGGATGTCGCCGGGGGCGGGCTGCGGGTGCGCGTCGGCTTTCCGGGCGATGCCTGAGAACCTGTTCATGATCTTGCTGCGCGGCTCTTCGCCCCGCTGAGGACCGCTTGCGACAGATCGTGAACAGGTTTCGAAGACCGGAAAACAAAAAAAGCGCCGCGGTCATCCGCGGCGCTTTCTTGTTTGGTTTGTTGCACTGTCAGTTGCAGCGCTTACTTGTAGTTTCTCCACTCCTGAGTACGACTTAGCGCACCTCGGCTACGATATCCTTACTAAAGACTTTTTCGCAATACTTACATTTCATTTTCGTGTCGTTCTTCACGGTTCTGACGTAAAAAAAGCTCTTTACCGGCTCTTTATGCGAAATGCAATTGGAGTTCGGGCAGGCGAAGATCCCTTCGATCTCTTCCGGCAGCTCCAGCTTGTGCTTCTTCACCACCTCGAAATTGGAAATCACGTTGACCGTGGCCTTGGGCGCGAACAGCGCCAGCTCGTTGGCCTGCTCCTCGGTCAGCGCGATGTTTTCCACCTTGACCACGTCCTTGCTGCCCATGTGACGGCTCGACAGGTTGAGTCCGACGGTGACGCGCTCGCCGGTTTCCACCAGCTGGAACAGGCGCAAGATCTTCAGGCCCTGACCGGCCGGGATGTGGTCGATCACGGTGCCCTCCTTGAGGGCTTCTACGTTGCGGGTGTATTGCATGGTCGTCCTTTCCTTGCTCGATCGGCTCACACGGTTTCGTTCAATACCAGCGCCAACAGCGCCTGGCGCGCGAACACGCCGTTCTTCGCCTGCTCGAAATAGTAGGCGTGCGGCGTGGCGTCCACCGCCACCTCGATCTCGGCCACGCGCGGCAGCGGGTGCAGCACCTTCATGTTGGGGCGGGCATGGTTCAGCATCTCGGCCTTGAGGATGTACTGGCCCTGGATCTGCTTGAACTCGGCCTCGTCGAAGCGCTCGCGCTGCACCCGCGTCATGTACAGGATGTCGACCAGCGGGATCACCTCTTCCAGTGTCTCGACCAGGGTGTAGGAGATACCGCGCTCGTCCAGTTCCTCGCAGATGTAGTCCGGCATCGCCAGCACTTCCGGCGCCACGAAGTAGAAGTGGCAGTTGAACAGCGACAACGCCTGCGTCAGCGAGTGCACGGTGCGGCCGTATTTCAGGTCGCCGACGAAAGCCAGCGCCAGGTTTTCCAGCCGGCCCTGCGATTCCTTGATGGTGAACAGGTCGAGCAGCGTCTGCGACGGGTGCTGGTTGGCGCCGTCACCGCCGTTGATCACCGGCACCGCCGAGAATTCGCTGGCCAGCCGCGCCGCGCCCTCCTTGGGATGGCGCATCACCACCGCGTCGGTGTAGGAGCTGATGATGCGGATGGTGTCGGCCAGCGTCTCGCCCTTCTTGGCCGAGGTGTTGGCGCCGTCGGAGAAGCCGATCACGGTGCCGCCCAGGCGCTGGATCGAGGTCTCGAACGACAGCCGGGTGCGGGTGGACGGTTCGAAGAAGCAGCTGGCCACCACCTTGCCCGCGAGCAGGTCATGTCGCGGCGCGGCCTTGAGGCGACCGGCGGTTTCCACGACCAGCTCGAGTTCTTCGCGCGTGAAATCGGGAATGGAGATGATGTGCTTCCGGTACAGGGGATTGGCCATGGTGCGGGTTCCTCGCGGTGTGATTCCATTTACAGAGCAAACCTGCCGCTGTCGTGCTGGCAGCTTTGCTCTGGAAACGCGGTAACGGGTCTCTTCCCGAATGAAAAAAAAGCCCCTGACGGCTCAGGAGCTGATTTTCGACAACGGTGTTCGCCCGAGTTCCCCGACACGCGGCAACTTCTCTTCCCCGCCCTGCAGGGCGGTTGAGACATCGCAGAACTGACAGCGCACGCAGTACATGGGAACCATCCGAACAAAACCGTCGAATTGTATGCCGAAACCGGCCGGCTGATAAGCCCCGGCCGGGGCCAATGTCGCCAGCGGGCCGGCTCCGTGTCGCTCTGAGCGACCCGCTGCAAGGTTAGAGCCGGAAATTGCCCACCAGTTTCTCGAGGTTGGCCGACAGCTCGTGCAGCCGCTCGACCGCGGTCGAGACCTCGCGCACCACCTCGCGGTTGGACTGCGCCATGCTGCTGATGCGCTCGACGTTGCGGGCGATCTCGGCGCTGGCCGAGGACTGCTCGCGGGTGGCGGCGGCGATGTCGACGATGTTGCCGACCAGCTGCTGGCTGCGGTCGGACACTTGCTGCATGCTGCCGTTGGCGGCCTCGGCGATGCCGACGCTGCTGACGGCGCGCTCGCGGCTGCCGTCCACCTCGCGCACCGCGTCGCGCGTCTCGCTGCCGATGGCCTCGACGATGCGGCCGATCTCCAGCGTCGCCTCGGCGGTGCGGCCGGCCAGGTTGCGCACCTCGTCGGCCACCACGGCGAAGCCGCGGCCCTGTTCGCCGGCGCGCGCCGCCTCGATCGCGGCGTTGAGCGCCAGCAGGTTGGTCTGGTCGGCGATGTCGCGGATCACCCGCACGATGCTGCTGACCTCGTCCGAGCGGCTGCCCAGCGCGCCCATGCGCTCGGCCAGCACGTGCATGCCCTCGGTCATGGCGTGAATCTCGGCCGTCACGCGGTTGACCGTGGCCACGCTCTGGTCGGTGATCGCCCCGGTCTGGCGCGCCAGCTCCTCGGCGCGGCCGGCCGAGTCGGCAATGTGCTGTACGCTGGTGCTGACCTGTTCCACCCCGGCGGCGGTGGCGCTGGCGGTGTCCGACTGCGCCGCCGAGGCCTGCTCGACCTGGCCGGCCGACGCGGTCAGCCGCGCCGCCGCCTCGGCCACGGCGTGGCTCTGCTCGCGCACGCCGACGAACATCTCGTGCAGGCTGTCGATGAAGCGGTTGAAGGCGGTGGCGGTGCGGCCGATCTCGTCGCGGTTGGCGATGGCGATGCGCGCGGTCAGGTCGCCCTGGCCGGACGCCAGCTGCTCCATGGTGTCGGCCAGCTGGTTGAGCGGCCGGGTCAGCGCGCCGACCACCAGCGCCAGGATGACGATGATGGCGACCAGCGCCACCACGCCGATCAGGATCGCGCTGTTGCGCAGCTTGACCGCCGGCGCGGTGATGGCGGCGCTGGGAATGCTGACGCCGAGCGACCAGAACTGGCCGGTGTCGCCGATCTTGACCGGAAAGAAGAAGTGGGTGAAACCGTCCGCCTCGAACACGAAGTCCTCGCCCTGACGGATCTGCAGCAGCTTCTCGCCCAGCGCCTCGTCCTTGCCGACCGGGTGGCCCACCCGGGCCGGATCGGGGTTGGCCACGTACATGCCGCCCTCGGACACCAGCCGCACATAGCCGGTCTGGTACAGCCGGATGAAACCGTAGCGCTGCTGCAGCGCGTCGAGCGCCAGGTCGGTGGCGGAAACGCCGAGGAACTTGCCGTCCTGGTCCTTGATCATCGTCACCAGCGAGCTCTCCAGCACCTTCTTGCCCTGCACCTCGTAGAAGAACGGTTCGGTGATGGTGTCACGGCCGCGCTGCTTGGGTACATAGTAGTAATCGCCCCAGCCCGGCTTCTCGTAGTCGGGCTGATAGCTCTGCGGATTGTCCTTGTACTGCGGGAAGGCCTTGACCCGCTCGCTGTCGAGCATCACGTCCATCTTGGCATGGCCGGAGGCGTCGCGCGTCACGTAGGGGGTGTAGCGGCCAGTGGGGTCATGGCGCGGCCAGTCGAGACGGTAGGCGTCGTCGCGGCCGTCCAGCGCGTTGGGCTCCCACAGCATCCACAGCCCGATGTTCTGCGGCGAGTGGTCGAGCATAGTGACGATCATGCCGTCGACCACCTTGCGCTCGGGTGGCGCCGTCTTCTTCAGACCCATCACCGCCTCGGTCAGGTGATGCGGCAGGGCCATGTTCTGCCCCAGTTCGGACTCGACCTGGCGCGCATACCCCTGGGCCTGTTCCGAAGCCAGCTGGTAACCCTGCTCCAGCGCGCTGTCGTAGCTGATCTTGGCGATCAGCCCCACCATCACGGCAAAGCCCAGCGCCACCGACAAGCCGCCGATCAGGGTGATCTTGCGGCTGAGTTTTCCCCACTTCTCTTTAGCTCTCATTGCTGACTTTCCCCTGATTGCGCCGCGAGCCTGCTGCCGGCTCTTGATGCTTGTTGTTATGCGTTACGCGTCGGTTATTGCCATAGGCAAGCAAAAAACACACCTCATCTCCAGCTTTCCCAGCAAATGCGTCATGACGGGGCCGGCATCGCCAACCATGACCCCGGCGCCGCGATCATAGCCCTATGTCTTCAGCATCAGTAGAACGGAAGCGACACGCCCCGGCGATTTTTGGCTATGCGCGGCGCGGCGGTCCACCCGTCGCCTCGGGTGGGACGAGCGGCGGAAACGGCGGGGAAATCGGGGGAACGGGCGCTGTCCTGCTCAGGGCG